>JARIAU010000084.1 GCA_029257695.1 Oscillospiraceae bacterium | reverse complement strand
CACCTCCGCCAGAGCACCGTCCAACTCTCTCTCAATCTCCAGAATCTCCTGCATGATCTCTGCCGAGTGCTTGGGGGCTTCGTATTTGTAGAAATAGCGGGTAAAGGGGATCTCATAACCCACCTTGTATTTTTTCTCGTCAATCCATGCATCCGAGACAAAGGGCAATACCTCCCGCTCGAAGTAGGTCTGAATATCCTCTTTGAGCGGTACATTTTCGGTATCCCGCAGAGCGGTGTCCGGCTGGAGCTTGCCTTTTTTCAAAACAGGCTGACCGTTTTCGTCTTTCAGCGGACGCTCCACCGTGATCTTGGTATAACCAAAGTCAGTCGTATCAAAGATCTTGCTGATTTCACTCTCTGCAAAGTCACCGTAAAGCTGGGTGATCTCCCCAATGGCACTCTCTGGAATGTCGTTGCGCTTGTTGCCCAGAGCCTTGCGACGCTTTTCATACAATCCGTTGGCGTTGATCAGCTGCACTTTACCCTCGCGGCGTGTCCCCGCTTTCTTGTTGGACAGCACCCAGATGTAGGTGGCAATGCCAGTGTTATAGAAAATATCGTTGGGCAGAGCGATGATCGCCTCCAGCAGATCGTTTTCCAGAATGTACTTACGGATCTCAGAGGGGCCGCTGCCGGCATCACCGGTAAAGAGCGGCGAGCCGTTGTGAATAATGGCGATCCGACTGCCGCCGTCCTTGGGTTCTTTCATCTTGGAAATGGCAGTCAGCAAGAACAGCATCTGTCCATCACTGGCAGCAGGCAGTCCCACACCGAACCGCCCCGCAAAGCCACGCTTGGCTTCGGCTTCTACTGCTGCTTTTTCATTCTTCCATTCTCGTCCGAAAGGGGGGTTGGAAAGGATATAGTCAAAGGTCTGTCCCTCGAACTGGTCATCAGATAGGGTGTTGCCGTCCTTAATGAAGTCGGCGTTGTTCCCCTTAATGAGCATATCCGCCTTACAGATGGCAAAGGTCTGGTCGTTCAGCTCCTGCCCAAAAGCCATCAGCTCTGTGGAGGCATTCAGCTCATGCAAGTATTCCTCTGCAACGGACAGCATACCACCCGTGCCGCAGGCTGGGTCATAAATGGTCTTTGCTACATTGTTGCCGGATAACATATCGCTGTCATCATAGAACAGGATATTGACCATGAGCTGGATCACTTCTCTGGGCGTGTAGTGCTGTCCGGCATCCTCATTATGTGCCTCGGAGAAACGGCGGATGATCTCCTCAAAGATATACCCCATCTCCAGATTGGAAATCACATCTGGGTGCAGGTTGGCTTTGGGGCTGGTAAATTCCTTAATGACGATGTAGAGAATGCCCTTGTTTGCCATGGTGGTGATCTGTCCATCAAACTTGAACTTCTCCAGAATGTCTTGAACATTGTCGGAAAATCCATTCAGATAGTCCCGGAAGTTATTCTCTATATTGTCCGGCTCATCCAACAGCCGCTCAAAGGTATATTTACTGGTGTTGTAGAACGCTTTTCCAGAAGCATTTCGCAGCAGCACATCCCGCATGGGCAGATTCTTCACAGCTTCATATTTTTCCAGCACGGTATCCTTGGTATCCGCCAGAATACAGTCAAACCGGCGGATGACCGTAAGCGGCAGGATCACCTCGCCGTATTCATGTGGCTTGTAAACTCCGGTCAACTTATCTGCGATCGCCCAAATCAGGGCGGCTTTTTCACTGATGTTCGCACTCAGGCTCATGTTCTGTTTCCTCCGCAAGTAAAGATTCTAATCGCTTAATATATTCTGAATAGTTGTTTTTAAAAAGCAGATATTCTTTATGAGATTTTCGTCTCAGCATAGTTATATAAATCATCATACCCACGCAAAATAAGCACGTTACAATAGATATTCCTGTAAGTATGCATTTTACGATTTGTAAGTGATGTATTTCTTCTTTCGGGATATTCCTAATTGTCAATTTCGGTAAACCTGATATTTTATGCCCATAATGAATTGTCCTTGCGTTTCCCTCTGTAATAATATTCAGAGTAAAAGTATCTCCCTGATTCAGAAATAGGTTAGGTATACTCAGTATAGATTCTTTGATATCTGCTTTATCCAGAAATTCGTCCCATAAATCTTGATTTGATGCTGTAATGATGCTGGCTTTTACAATTTGTTCTGCACCTTCAAAATTGATTGACAACGGCTTTTTGAAATCATCATTATCAATAGGCTCATCTCCAGTATTTTCTATTGTTATACTATATAAAAATGGATTTTCAACTTCCTTTTCCTTAAAAAGGATTTTGAAATCGTCATCGTTCTTTGTTTGGATAAAAAGGGGCTGACCATAGTTTATGGTGCAGGTAAGTTCTTTTTGAGGAAGATTACTTACTTCAACTTTTGGAGATGGCAATATCCATGACAACGGCCATGTGACAAGCGCACCAACAACAGCACTGATTATCATACTCATCAACCAATTCTTTTTTATCCAATCGGCAATCCTATGAAATTTATTTTTCATTCTATTTCACTCCGTCCCTGATACCGATCATTATCAAGCAACACTTCCATAATGTCCCCGACATCACAATGCAATGCGGAGCAGATTTTTACAAGAGAATCCGTTGATACATTCTCGTTGCGACCCATTTTGGCAATCAGCGCAGAACTTACACCTGCCGCTTGCTGTAAATCTTTCTTCTTCATATCCTTGTCAATCAGAAGTTTCCAGAGCTTTTTATAACTAACTGCCATATATTTCACCTTCCGTGATAAATTTTAATTTTTTCACAATTATTATACTTTATGCCATCTATTGCGTCAATAAATATATACGATTCTAAAGAAACTTTTCACTATTTGAAATGTATTTGTCTAATAGAATAAAAAAGGTGGATTGACATCGTCACTCCACCTTTTCAGCAAGCAATATTTTTTATCGCAATAGATGATATCAGCAAGAACAATTTCCTGCACCCTATTCCTAATGTTATTCATTCGTCTAACCCACGCCATTATATCAGTTGCTTTCAGTTGCTCGGTAACACCTTCTCGTTCCGCAAGCTGTTTCACAAGCGTTTCTTCTATCTGCACCGCCTGTGCGTTAACATCGGCAAGGTGAGGGTAGAGCGTACACTGTGTCAGCATGTTGTAATACTTAACTCTGTGGTGCTTCTTGAGATATTGCCTACGACGATTGCCCCAAACACCGATTTCATAATCTTCTTGTTCAGGGAGCTTTACATTAGGTAACAGGTAATTACCCTGTTGGGTATAGGTACCGCCCATTTGCTCATAGATTGTTTTCTCCATAATCTTGACCTCCTGTACTTTTTACTGTATCTCCATTTTACAGAAGAGTAGAGAAGAAAACCAATGTGCGGATTTCAGCACATAACAAAAGACCGTCTTAGAATGAATCTAAGGCGGTCTTTTCTGTTTCGATATCAGAGCCACACTTTCACGGCGAAGCCGCCGTTAAAGAAGAAGGTGTTCGTCCAATATCTGTTTGGTGGAGGCGAGGGGAGTTGAACCCCTGTCCGAAAACACATCCACCGGAACTTCTCCGGGCGCATTCGGTTATTTACATTCCCTTACCTGCACGGGAGCCGAAACCCTTACAGATTTGGTAGCTTCATAATTCCTGGCCCGCTCAAAGCTTTGCGGACGCAAGTACACCACTAAACGGTATCGCCCAGCCCGGCACGCGGCACAACCGGGATCGGCGGGACGCCAAAATGGGCGTCAGGCTGCCTTAGGGGCAGCGTGCTGCTTTAATTAAGCAGCAACAGCAACAGTATAGTCGTTGTTCTTTAATTTATAAGTGCCCGTTTTAAGGTGGCCAGGCGCCACCGCCCGCTATTCCGGATTCCGCATCCCCGTCGAAACCGGTACGCCCCCAGATCACCCGCCGAAAACGGTGGGCGTGAGGTCTATCAAATTCAGCAAAAATCAGAAACGGCCGTAGGGATCCTTCAGCTTCTCAGGCTGGGGATACTCTTCACCAAAGGTGTCAACCGTAACCTTTTTCATCTTCTGCTCGGTGGCCGGACGGTCATTACGGTCGGTCTTTACGGCTGCAATGGCGTCGACCACATCCATGCCCTCGATGACCTTACCGAAGGCAGCATAATCGCCATCCAGGAAGGGTCCGTCCTCGTGCATGATAAAGAACTGGCTGCCGGCAGAATTAAAGGACTGGCTGCGAGCAAAGGACAGAACGCCACGCTCGTGGGACAGGTTGTTATCCACCTTGTTGGACCGGAACTCACCCTTAATGCAGTAGCCGGGGCCGCCCATGCCAGTGCCCTCAGGGTCACCGCCTTGGATCATAAATCCGGAGATGACACGATGGAAAATCAGGCCATCATAAAAGCCGCCGTTGACCAGAGAAATAAAGTTTCGGACAGACTCAGGTGCAATTTCAGGATAGAGCTCGGCCAAAATTTTGCCGCCGTTCTCCATCTCAATCGTAACAATGGGATTCTTAGCCATAGGTTTTACCTCCTGTTATCGGTAGCGCTGGGTTTTCATTGCTCGGTCCATGTCCCGCTTTGCATCCCGCTCCGCAGCGGACGCACGCTTGTCATAGAGCTTTTTGCCTCGAGCCAGCCCCAATTCCACCTTCACTTTGGATTGTTTGAAGTACACGCTCAGCGGAATCAGCGAGTAGCCATCCTGCTGAATCTTAGCAGACAATTTAAGGATCTCCCGCTTGTGCATCAGCAGCTTGCGGGTCCGCAAAGGGTCCACATTGAAGATATTTCCCTGCTCATAGGGGGAGATATGCATTCCATAGAGGAACAGCTCGCCATTTTTGACATGGCAGAAGGAATCCTTCAGATTCAGCTTTCCCTGACGAATGCTCTTCACTTCCGTTCCGGACAGTTCGATGCCGGCTTCGAAGCGTTCTTCAATAAAGTAATTGTGATAGGCCTTTCGATTGGTGGCCGCAACACGACTTTGACCGCCTGCCACGCCGACACCCCCTTCCATCTACTTGTACAGTTCATTTTACCACATCTGTCAAGTCCACATACCAAAGACAATTTCGACTGGTTTCTTGTGGAAATTTTCAAAATTTTTCTTTGATTTATCCCTTCTGATGTGGTATACTTCCATTGAATATGTATAGGTGGTAGTATGTCAAAACCATGTCTCTTTGACCCTGCACACCCCCTGTTTTTTCATTGCCAGCTTGTCGGGCTTTTCATTCTTTATCAAATCTGCAAAGAGGTGCTTTCCTTTGTTAAAATATGTTATTCGAGGCGGTAATCCCCTCCACGGTGAAATCAACATCAGCGGCGCAAAAAATGCTGCTGTCGCAATCATTCCTGCCGCATTGCTGGTGGACGGCGTCTGCCGACTGGAAAATATTCCGCAAATCAGTGATGTGACCCTGATCCTTCGCATTTTGGATGAGCTGGGTGCTTCCGTCCGGGTCATCAACCGCAACACCGTCGAGATCGACAGTTCCAAGGTCAAGCGCACCTGCGTTTCCCACGACCTTTCCCGTCAGTTCCGTGCCTCTTACTACTTTATCGGCGCTCTGCTGGGCCGCTTTGGCTCCGGTCAGGTGTCCATGCCCGGCGGATGCAACCTGGGTGCTCGTCCCATCGACCTGCACATCAAGGGCTTTGAGGCTTTGGGTGCAGAAGTGGAGGTCAAAAACGGTTATGTTTTGGCCAAGGCTCCGGAAGAGGGGCTGACCGGAACCTATATCTATATGGACCAGTCTTCGGTTGGCGCTACCATGAATGTCATGTTGGCCAGCGTCTTTGCCAACGGCACCACCATCATTGAGAATGCCGCAAAGGAACCTCATGTGGTGGATCTTGCCAATTTCATCAACGCCATGGGCGGAAATGTGATGGGTGCCGGCACCGACATTATCAAAATCAAGGGGGTCAAGTCCCTGACAGGCGGCACCTATTCCATCATTCCCGACCAGATTGAGGCCGGCACTTATATGGCCGCAGTGGCTGCTGCCGGCGGCTCCGTCCGTATCCGCAACATCATCCCCAAGCACATGGACTGCATCACCGCAAAGCTGTTGGAAATGGGTGTGGATATTGTGGAAGACGGTGACGATTTGATCGTCACACGCACCGGTCCCTTGAAGCACACCAACATTAAGACCCTGCCCTACCCCGGATTCCCCACGGATATGCAGTCTCAGATTGCGGTCTGTCTGTGTCTGGCCGACGGTGTCAGCATGGTGACCGAGGGCATTTGGGAGAATCGCTTCCGCTACTGCGACGAACTCAAGCGCATGGGTGCAAAAATTCAGGTGGACGGCAAGGTAGCTGTGTTCGAAGGTGTTCCCCGCCTCACCGGTGCACCGGTGCGTGCTTGGGATCTGCGTGCCGGTGCCGCCATGGTGGTGGCCGGTCTGGCTGCCGAGGGCGTCACCGAAGTCGACCACACCCATCATGTAGAGCGTGGCTATGAGGATCTCTGTGCCAAGCTGCGCAATGTGGGCGCCGACATTCAGCTCGTGGAGGAACCCGACGAGGTCGTCTGCCACGACAATGTGGGTTAATTCACCTTGTTGGAACTATGCACGATTGCCAGCGGCTCCAGTGGAAATGCCGTCTTGGTTTATAACGATTCAACCCTTGTGCTCATTGATGCCGGTGTTTCCTCCAAGCGTATCTGTGATGCGATGAAATCACTGGGGTTTGCGCCCACCGATCTGAACGGGATCTGCATCACGCATTCCCATTCCGATCACATCTCCGGACTCCGGGTGTTGCTGAAGCGCACCCACGCAAAGGTGTATACCTGTCCTGCGACGGCCGAAACTCTGTGCAGCATCGACGGCACAGCAGGTCGGATTGTCCCAATTTCTCCCCTGGTTCCCTTTTCTTTGGGCAATTTGGAGCTGATTCCCTTCCCCACCCCCCATGATGCCCCCGGCAGCGCCGGATTTACCATCAGCGACGGCGTGCGGAAGTGCAGTGTGGTCACAGATCTCGGTTTTGTCACCGAGGATGTGCGTCAGTGCGTACTGGGGTCTCAGTTGGCTCTGGTGGAGGCAAATCACGATCCGGAATGGGTCAAAGACGGGCCCTATCCTTACCACCTGAAACAGAGGATTCTGGGAGACGGCGGCCACCTGTCCAATGCGGACAGCGGAGAACTGTGCTGTGAATTGGCCGCAAACGGTGCAAGCAAACTGATCTTAGCGCACCTAAGTCAGGAAAACAACACCCCCGAGCTGGCGCATCGTGTCGTTACCGGCATGCTGATGCGCCGTGGGTTTGGAGACATTTCGGTGACTGTGGCTCCCTACGATCGCCCCGGTTCACCCATCGAGGTTTAGTACATATGCTTACCGTCAATATCATCTGCGTCGGAAAACTGAAAGAAAAGTTTTATCTCTCCGCAGTGGACGAGTATGCCAAACGGCTTAGTCGGTCTTGCAAACTCAATCTGTTGGAGTTGAGCGAAGAGCGTCTGCCGGAAAAGCCCTCTGCTGCTCAAATCGAGGCTGCATTGCGCAAAGAGGCCGACGCAGTCAAGACAAAGCTGCCCAAAGGCGGCATTCTGGTGGCGATGTGCATCGAAGGAAAGCCCATGTCCAGTGACGCACTGGCCCAGAAATTCATTGATTGGACCAATGCCGGGGCCAGTCAGCTGACCTTCCTTGTGGGCAGCTCCTTTGGTATGCATCCGGATTTGAAATCACTTGCGGATCTGAAGCTGTCTATGTCCCCCATGACCTTCCCGCACCATTTGGCCCGGGTCATGCTTTTGGAACAGATTTATCGGGCCTTCCAAATCAATGAAGGGTCCCGTTATCACAAATAAACATTACACTGGAGGTACCCCTATGACTTACATGGAACAGTATGAAAAGTGGTTGGGTTCCCCTGCTCTCAGCAGTGAGGAAGTGGCTGAACTGAAGGCCATCGCCGGTGATCCCAAGGAAATCGAAAGCCGGTTCTTCGGCCCGTTGGAGTTCGGCACCGCCGGCCTCCGTGGCACTATGGCCGTGGGTCTGAACCGGATGAATATTCATGTCATCCGCCATGCCACACAGGCCTTTGCCGAAGTCATCAAGGCGGAAGGTCCAGCAGCCATGGAAAAGGGTGTAGTTGTCTGCTTCGACTGCCGGAATCACTCCGATGATTTTGCCCGTGAAACGGCCCGTGTCATGGCCGGCAACGGCATCAAGGTCAAGCTGTTTGATGCGTTGCGTCCGACTCCGGAACTGTCCTTCGCCGTTCGGGAATACGGTGCGCAGGCCGGTGTCAATGTCACCGCTTCTCACAACCCTAAGGAATACAACGGATACAAAGTTTACTGGAGTGACGGCGCCCAGCTGCCTCCGCAGCACGCCAGTGCCATTGCAGCCAAGATGGAAACATTGGACATCTTTGATTCCATTCAGCTGGCAGATTATGATGAGGCCATCCAAAACGGTATGATCACTCTGATTGGCGACGAGACGGATGAAAAGTTCCTGGCCAATGTGTTGGCTCAAGTCAACGATCCCGAGTCCGTCCGCAAGGTTGCCGATGATTTCTCCATTATTTTCACGCCCTTCCACGGCACGGGCTATAAGCTGATCCCCGAAGCTCTCAAGCGCATGGGCATGAAGCATGTGGTCTGCGTTCCGGAGCAAATGGTTCTGGACGGCAACTTCCCCACCGTGGCTTCTCCCAACCCGGAAAATCCGGAAGGCTTTGCCATCGCTGTGCAGATGGCAAAGGAACAGAATATCAGCTTCATTATGGGCTCCGATCCCGATGCAGACCGCATCGGCATCATGGTTCGTGATGCTTCCGGCGAATTCGTCACCATTACCGGCAACCAGAACGGCGTCATTCTGTTGGACTATCTCATCGGTGCCATGAAACGCTCCGGCAAGCTGCCCGCCAACCCCGTGGCTCTGAAGAGCATCGTGTCCACCGAAATGGCACGCAAGGTGGCGGAAGCCAACGGTGTGAAGTGCTTTGATACCTTCACCGGCTTTAAGTTCCTGGCGGAAAAGAAAAATCAACTGGAGGAGAGCGGCGAAGGCACGGTCATTATGTCCTTCGAGGAATCCTATGGCTATATGTTTGGTGACTATGTCCGTGATAAGGATGCCGTGACTGCGGCATTGATTCTTGCCGAGGCCGCCTGCTACTACGCCACTCAGGGCAAAACCATGTATGATGCGCTTCAGGACTGCTATAAGAAATATGGCTTCTACCGTGAAAAGACCATCAATCTGGTTATGCCCGGTCTGGATGGCATGGTCAAGATGAAGGAACTGATGAGCGCCCTGCGCACCAAGCCGCTGACCGAAGTGGCCGGTGTGAAGGTGATCGAACAGAAGGATTATCAGGATGGTTCCGTGCACAACACAATCACCGGCGCAGACACTCAGATGGAGCTGTCCGGTTCCAATGTGCTGCGCTACGAGCTGGAGGATGGCACCAGCTTCATCATCCGTCCTTCCGGCACAGAACCCAAGATCAAGGTCTACATTCTTTGCAGCGATGCTTCCAAGGAAGCTGCGGATGTGAAGGTAGCTGCCTACGCTGCCTTTGCTGAAACCATCAAGAATTACGCTTGATTTCCTGTACGATGCGACAGCCCCCTGCACACAAGTGCAGGGGGCTGTTTTCATTGAGCGCAAACACCCGGTACCGAAAACGCAGTACCGGGTGTTTTTTAGAACAGGGTAATCTGACTGGTATCCGGGATTCCATCCAAGGCTCCCATGACCTTCAGCTGTTCAATATGCGATTTGGATACCTTAGGGCAGGAATTGGAAAATTCCTCAACCGAGATGAATTCTCTCCCCTTTCGCGCCTCCACAATGGACAGCGCCGCACTTTCGCCCAGTCCGGGACAAGAGGTAAAGGGAGGGATAAGCCCGTTATGCTCCTTGTCCACCAGGAATCGGGTCGCATCCGAACGATAGAGATCCATCTTTTCCATCGTGAACCCTCGGAGATAGAATTCATAAAACACTTCCAATGTGGTCAGCATATCCTCTTCCACTGCCGCAGGTTTTTCCTTGGCATCAATTTCCTTCATTTTTGCCAAAGCCACATCCATACCCATGCACATACAGGTGGCATCAATTGCCTTCGCACGAATGGAGAAAAACGCCGCATAGAAGGCCAGCGGCTCATGCACTTTAAACCACGCAATACGGAAGGCCATCATAACATAAGCCGCAGCATGGGCCTTCGGGAACAGATAGCCGATTTTTGCCAGCGAGTCAATGTACCAATCCGGAATATTATGCTCCTTCATGGTTTCCACCCAACCATCGGCAAATCCGCCCTTTTTGACCTTTCCCTTACGGACAGCCTCCATGATATTAAAGGCCGTCAACGGCTCTACGCCCTGATCCATCAGGTAAATCATAATGTCATCACGGCATCCCACCGTCGAGTCAACCGTGGCAACCTTATTGACGATCAAGTCTCGGGCATTGCCCAGCCACACATCCGTACCGTGAGAGAAACCGGACAGTCGGATCAGCGTATTGAACTGGGTCGGCATGGTGTCCATCAGCATGCCTCGGGTAAATTTGGTGTTGAATTCCGGGATGGCCACAGCGCCCGTAGGTCCCAAAATCGGATCATTTTCAAACCCAAGCACCTTCGAGGATGTAAAAATAGACAAGGTGCCGGGATCGTCCAAAGGAATGGTCTGTGGGTCCACACCGGTAATGTCCTGCAGCATACGAATCATAGTCGGGTCATCGTGCCCCAGCATATCCAGCTTCAGGAGGTTGTCCTCCATGGAGTGGTACTCAAAATGTGTAGTGATAATGTCTGTGTTCACATCATCGGCAGGGTGCTGGACCGGACAGAAATCCCAGATTTCCATATCGGCCGGAATGACAATCATGCCGCCGGGGTGCTGACCGCTGGTCCGCTTGATGCCGACGCACCCTTGCGCCAATCGGCAAATTTCCGCCGTTGGGGCATGAATCCCCCGCTCCTCCAAATACTTTTTGGCATAACCGAAGGCCGTTTTTTCCGCCACCGTACCCACGGTTCCGGCACGGAACACATGGTTTTCACCAAACAGCTCAAAGGTGTAACGATGGGCTTTTGCCTGATATTCACCGGAGAAGTTCAAATCAATATCAGGCATCTTTTTACCGCCAAATCCCAAGAAGGTTTCAAACGGAATATTGAATCCATCTTTGATATACTTCGTTCCACACACCGGACAATAGGCGTCCGGCATATCCGCACCGCAGCCATAGTCCTTACCTGCTTCAAAATCAGAGTGTTTGCAATTGGGGCAGCGATAATGGGCCGCCAGTGAGTTGACCTCCGTAATGCCGGAGAAAAAGGCCACGATCGAGGAACCGACACTGCCTCGGGAGCCGACCAGATAGCCATGTTCCAAAGAGTTCTGAACCAGCTTCTGTGCCGACATATAAATCACATCGTACTTACGCTCAATGATACCGGGCAGCTCCAAATCAATACGATCCTGCACGATCTGGGGCAGCTCTTCGCCGTACAGCTCATGTGCCTTGCTGTAAACCAGATATTCCAGTTCCTTATCCGAGTCTTTCAACTTCGGCGCAAACAGCTTCTTGGGCAGCGGGGGGATCTTATCCACCCACTTTGCCACACGGTTCGGATCTCCGATTACAACCTTATAGCAATCCTCTTCCCCAAGATAGGCGAACTCCTCCATCATCTCATCCGTGGTCTTGAAGTAAATCGGAAGTTCGCTATCAGCATCCTTAAATCCCTTGGACGCCAGCAAAATATGCCGGTAGATCTCGTCCTCCGGATCCATGAAATGGACATCTCCCGTGGCGCAGACCGGTTTATGGAGCGCCTTACCCAACTCCAACACCGTACGGTTGAAGTCACGCAAATCCTCCTCCGATTCCACCACGCCTTCTCTTAGCAAGAAGTAGTTGTTGCAGATGGGCTGAATTTCCAAAAAATCATACCAAGAGGCGATACGCACCAGTTCATCCCAACTCTTCCGGGCCACAATCGCCTGAAACAATTCACCCGCTTCGCAGGCAGAACCGACAATAATACCCTCCCGATTCTCCTCCACCAGACTTTTCGGCATAATGGGGAATCGCTTGAAGTGCTCCAAGTGGGCCAGCGAAATCAGCTTATACAAATTCCGCAGACCGGTTTGGTTTTTGGCCAGCAAAATCAAATGGTTGGCACTGCGCCGACGACCGCCGCCTTTGCCGGCATTTTTCCGCAGTGCACGCATGGCCGGATTGATTTGCTGGAGGGTTTTGACCCCCATATCTCTCAAGTTTTGGTACAAAGGGATGAGCATATAGGCCACCGTTCCCGCATCATCGCTGGCTCGGTGGTGGTTGAATGCCGGCAGCTCCAAATGTTCTGCAATGACATCCAGCTTGTACTTGCCTAACTTCGGCAACAGGTTCTGGCACAAGATCAATGTATCCAAGGAAGTGTTGTGGAAGGGACGACCGATTTTCCGGCAGCCATCGGCAATAAAGCCCATATCAAACTCCGCATTATGCGCTGCCAGAGGGCGGTCTCCCACCCAATCCAAAAACCGATTCAATCCTTCTTCCTGTCCGGGTGCATCCGCCAGCATCGCATCGGTAATACCGGTCAATTCAATAATCTCCCGACTCAGGGGCTTCCCCGGATTCAAGAACGCATTGTAAGAATCAATGATCTCACCGTGCTTCAGTACAACGGCACCAATTTCCGTGATTTGCTCCTTGCGACGGTCCAACCCTGTGGTTTCAATGTCAAAGCAGACAATTTCCTCGTCCAGATCCTGCTCTGTCGAACCATGGACCACCACACGGTCGTCCACATCGTTCCGGTAATAGGCTTCCGTACCCAAAATCACCTTGATTTTGTCGCCGCCCGCTTTGTACGCTTCCGGGAATGCCTGTGCAATGCCATGGTCCGTAATCGCTACCGCTTTATGCCCCCATGCAATGGCACGCTTGACCACACCAGTCACATCCGTCAATCCATCCATAGAGGAATACCGGGTATGCAGGTGCAATTCCACCCGCTTCTCTCCTTCATAGCCCGCATCCTGTCGCTCCGGCTTGGGGATTCCTTCCGCCATCGCAAACGGTTTCAGCTCCAACTCTCCACTGAATTTGCCGATTTGCAGCTTGCCCTGAATGAGCAGATATTTCCCGACTTGGATCTTCTCCAACAGCGGCTTGGCCTGCCGATCTTCGTAAAAGCCGGAAACCGTAATCGATCCGGTGCCATCGGTCACATCAAAGTTGATGATCCATGCGTTGCGCTTGGTCAACTCCTTATGGTTCACGGCAAACACCTTGCCATTGACCACCACACCGCCCATATCCAAATCCAGCCTTCCGATGTCTGTCGGCGTGCCTTTGATGGGCTTACCTAGAAATGTACTTTCGTCCGCAGGCGGTTTCTGCGTCGGAGCCTTCGTCGGTGTCGGCTTCGGACGCTGGGCCGCCACCGCTGTGGCACGCTGCTTTCGGATTTCTTCCGTACGACGGAACAGCTCCTCTGCATCCACCTCCAACGCGCCCTCTTCCAGCCGCAGCGATACCACACGACCAAAGGTTTCATGAATCCGACTTTCCACCCGCCGTAGGAAGGGACGCAGCAACTCCGCTCCTCCTCCCCGCATTTGCAGTTGCAAAATCTCGCCCTGATCCTCCAGCTCCGCTCCGGAAAGCAGGCCATGCGCTGGTGGAAACAATTCTGACAGCTGTTCCCGAATCCAGGACAGGGTGATTTCTACCTCACCGCTTTCCTTGACTTTTCGCAGTTCCACCCGCTGCATTTGGTAGGCCTCTGCCAGTGCACACTCCAGCTCGTCCCACCAGCGTTCATCCGCGCCACCGGACAGCTCGACATCAACTGTAATAGTGGCATGTTCTTCGTCTAAATCGACATTTATGATTGTGCATTTCTCCGCTAAAGCAAGAAGTTTTCCCTCCAACGGGCAGAGGGAAAACATCTCCAGCAGAGGAAGGCAGAACTCACTGCTCATCGTAAATCCGACTCCTCGTTCGATTAAAGTTCGTCAATCAATTTCATCAGCTCGTCCACCAGCTGATCCTGGGGCACTTTTTTCAGCACCTTACCCTGGCGGAACAGCAAGCCCTCGCCACGACCGCCGGCAATGCCGCAGTCTGCCGCCGAGGCCTCACCGGGTCCATTCACCACACAGCCCATGACCGCCACGGTGATGGGTTTGGTGCACCCCTCCAACCGCCGCTCCACTTCCTTGGCCAAGGGGATCAGATCGATCCGAGTCCGGCCGCAGGTGGGACAGCTGATGAGCTCCGGCCCTTCCTTGCGGATTCCGCAGGCCGTCAGGATCTGCTTGCCCAGCACAATTTCTTCCACCGGGTCCGCCGTCAGGGTGACACGGAAGGTGTCGCCAATGCCTTGGGTCAACAAGCCGCCGATTCCTACCGCAGACTTGATGGCTCCCATTTTGTAAGTACCTGCCTCTGTGACACCCAGATGCAGCGGATAATTGCTGCGCTCGTGCATCAGACGATACGCATCCATCGCAATCTGAACATTGGAGGATTTCAGAGAGATGCAGATGTCATCGAAGTCATAGCGATTCAGCAGCGCAATGTGCTCAAACGCAGATTCCACCAATGCTTCCGGGCAGACTTTGCCATATTTGGCCAGCAGCTTCTTGTCCAGACTGCCGCCGTTGACTCCGATGCGGATCGGAATCCCTCTTTGGGCGCAAGCATTGGCCACAGCCTTGACCCGATCCTCGCCGCCGATATTGCCCGGATTGATTCGCACTTTATCTGCACCGGCTGCAATCGCCTCCAGCGCCAGTTTGTAGTCAAAGTGAATATCCACTACCAGCGGAATCGAAATCCGCTCCTTGATGGCTCCAATCGCTTTGGCAGCGGCCATGTCCGGCACCGCAACACGGACAATATCGCAACCGGCTGCCTCCAACAGATGAATCTGCTGTACTGTGGCCTCCACATCGTCAGTGAAGGTGTTGCACATGGACTGGATGCTCACAGGCGCACCGCCGCCGACAGGAACATTTCCCACGCGAATCTGCTTTGTCATTCGTATTTCAGCTCCCTTTAGGTTCCAATCAGTTTATATATATCACTGGCCCCCACGATCACCATCAACCCCAACAGCAGGATCAACCCGATCATGTGGACATACCCTTCATAACGATCCGGAATCCGACGCCGGAACAGCAGCATCATCCCCCCGTTCAGCACCAAAAAGAACAGTCGTCCGCCGTCCAGTGCCGGAATGGGCAGAAGATTCATCACCGCCAGATTGATGGCAATAAACGATCCAAAATAGAGCAGATTTATGAGTCCTGCCCCCACACTGGGTGCCTGCTTGCCCGCTTCGGTCATCACGCCCACTACACCAATGGGCCCGGCCATGTCCTTGAGCCCGACTGCACCGGACACCAAGTCCAGAACTCCATACCACACCGAACGAGTGAAGGATGCACTGCTGCGCAGCGCCAACCCCAAATTTTGAACCAGATTGGACTCCCTCACCTTGAAATTGATGCCATACATCCGACGGACTCCCTGCTCGGTTTCATAGTCCCGAAGGGCCATCGGCACATCATTCAGTGTGATTTTCTCTCCATTGCGTTCCACCACCAGATCTACCGCATCCGCTCCGCTGCGGCCGAGAAGCAGCGCCACATCGTTGTTCGTGAACACCCGTTTCCCGTCGATTTTGATCAACTCATCCCCCGGCAGCAAATAACCTTCTTCCGCCGCAGGGCAACCCTCCTGAAAGGAATCCAGTGTGGTGGATACAAAGGCTTTGGCCCCCGAGAACAACAACACCAGAATCAGCAGTCCGGCCAAAAAATTCATGCCGGACCCAGCCACCAGAATGAGCACTTTCTTGCCAAAGGAGGCCTTCGAAAAGCTGCGGGGATCGTCGCTGTCTCCGTCCTCCCCTTCCATGGCACAGTATCCTCCCACCGGAAACAACCGAAGCGAATACTCCGTTTCTCCATGCTTGTGCCCCCACAGACGGGGTCCCATGCCGATGGAAAACTCGTTGACCCGCACCCCGGACAGCTTCGCCGTGATGAAATGACCAAACTCATGGATGGCAATTAAAAAACCAAAAAACAAAATGCTAAACAGGATATAAACCATACTTGCTCCTTATCCGGAAATACGAGAATAGACCGCCTCTCTTGCTGCACGATCAGCCTCCAGTACCGTCTCAAGGTTTTCCACGCTTTGGGCCGGCACCACAGAAAGTGCGTACTCCACCAACTCCGGAATCTCCACAAAACGGATTTTCTCTCGGAGGAACAAATCCACCGCTGCCTCATTGGCACCATTCATAATGGCGCAGGGCGTACCGGATTTCTTTGCCGTTTCCAGAGCAATTCCCAAGCAGCGGAAGGTCTCCGGGTCCGGCTTGCGGAAGGTCAGATCCGGGCAGGAAAACAGATCCAACTCGGTGGCCACGCCTGCGGTCCGCTGCGGCCAGGTAAGCGCATACTGGATGGGCAGCCGCATATCCGCCGTACCCAACTGGGCAATGATCGCATGGTCAGTATATTCCACCAGCGAATGAATGATGCTCTGACGATGCACCACAATTTGGATTTGCTCCGGCGCCACACGATAAAGCCGCATAGCTTCAATAAATTCCAACCCCTTATTCATAAGAGTAGCGGAATCAATGGTAATTTTGGCCCCCATCGACCAGTTTGGGTGCTTCAGCGCATCTGCCAGTGTCACTTGCTCCAACTGGTCTTTCGACCACCCGAAGAAGGGACCTCCGGATGCCGTCAGAATCAGTCGTTTGACCTCCCGGCGATCGGCGCAGCCTTGCAGCGACTGAAAAATGGCGGAATGCTCGGAATCCACCGGAACGATCTCCACACCTTCCTGCGCCGCACGGGCCATAACTAACTCACCGGCACAAACCAGTGTTTCCTTATTTGCCAGCGCAATGCGCTTGTGCGCCTCAATCGCCGCCAGCGTCGGGCGAAGGCCAACCATACCCATGACCGCCGTGACCACCGTGTCCGCTTCCGGAAGTGTAGCTGCTTCGATGAGACCATCCATACCGGACGCCACACGAATGTCCGTGTCCGCCAGACGAACCCGCAGGTCCTCCGCCGCCGTTTCGTCCATCGCCACCACCAGCACCGGATGGAATTTGCGCGCCTGTGCTTCCAGCAGTGCAACGCTGCGGTTTGCCGTAATAGCTGCCACACGGATGCCGCACTGTTCTGCCACATCCAGCGTCTGGGTACCGATGGAACCGGTAGAACCCAGCACAGAAACTACTTGTGTCATAGAACTCCCTCCTCAGGGGTGCAAAATCGTAAAGGCCGGGAGACAGGTGGACAGCAGCATGACCCACGGTGCACAGAACACCATGCTGTCAAAACGATCCATCATGCCGCCATGACCGGGCAGCAGCTTTCCATAATCCTTGATGCCCAGCTCTCGCTTGATCAGAGAGAAGGCCAGATCACCCACCATGGTCAGCGCAGAGCCTACCAAACCATACAGCACCAACGCACCGTAATGCACCACATAGTGGTCAAAGCAGCGGCTCAGGATCAGGCCCAAAAGCAGTGCAAACAGGCCTCCGGTCAGAATGCCGCCGATGAATCCCTCCAGCGACTTATTCGGGCTGACCTTCGTAATGCCCCGATGTTTGCCCAGAAACACACCGGCAAAATAGGCGCCGGCATCTGTCAGAAAGGCAAGCCCAATGGCCAGAACCACATAAGGTCTGCGTCCACCTTCCGTGCCATAGCTGTTCAGCACACTCAGTGCAGACAACATGGCGGGCATGAAGGCTCCGGCAAACAGAATTTTGAACACATCAGTCCCTGTCACTGCCACTTCCCTGCCATAGCTGAAAATGGCCTCCAAAAACGCCGCAGCCATCAAGAAGAGGGCCACAAACCCCAACACCCGGGCTCCTGCGGCCATGCCAAAGTGGAAGCCCACCGGAATTGCCACCGCTGCCGCAAACGCAGCGTAATAAATTCGCTTCGGAAGTTTTGCCATGGCATGGAGCAGCTCCCAGCTGGCAAAGGATGCAATGACCGAAACGAATACCGTGAACGGAATGCCTCCCACATAGATAAATGCAATGACCACCGGCAGCAAAGCCACCGATACCAACACACGCTTACGCATCTCAGACACCTCCAAACCGACGGGACCGGTGCTGATATGCGGCAATCGCTTTCAGCAGCTCCTGTTTGGAGAAATCAGGCCACAACACATCGGTGAAATAAAATTCAGAATATGCCGATTGCCAAAGCAGGAAGTTGGAAATACGAATTTCTCCACTGGGGCGAATCACCAGATCCGGGTCCGGTGTGCCAGCCGAATAGAGGTGTGCCTCCACATCTGCTTCGGTCAACATTTCCGGATCCTTTCCCTCTGCTACACAGGCACGGACGGCATGCAAAATCTCGTCCCGCCCGCCGTAGTTGAGGCAAATGTTCGTCTGGCACCCCTCGTAGTTCCGGGTCACATCCTTTGCCTTCTGACAAAGCGCCTGCAATTCCGGTGTCAGCACCGTCAGGTCGCCGAAAATGGCAATCCGTGTCCCGTTTTTCACGGCATCGTCAATGGCTTCGTGAAGATATTTGTCCAGCAGCCCCATGATGGTATCCACTTCATCCTTGGGCCGCTTCCAGTTCTCCGTGGAAAACGCATACACCGTCAAATATTTGACACCGATCTCCTTGCAGTAGTTCGCAATGGTCCGAAAGGTTTCCGCACCAACCGAATGGCCATAGGTGCGGGGCATACCACGCTTTTTTGCCCAGCGGCCGTTTCCGTCCATAATGATTGCAATATGCTCAGGGATGTGGTCAAAATCTACCTGAACCTCTTCTTTTTTACGAAAAATACCCATTTCGAAATTCCCGCCTTAACACCAAGCAAGCGGAGGCACCCATATTCCTATGGATGCTCCGCTTTGCCTTCTTTTCAAAGTTTTGCGTCCATCCAAATCGGATTACACGCTCATCAGCTCCTGCACCTTTTCTTCGGCCAGAGCATCGATCTTCTTGGTGAACTTGTCCGTTACATCCTGCAGCTCCTTCTCGTAATCCTTGGCATCATCTTCGGTGATTTCGGACTTCTTCTTAGCAGCCTTGATCTTGTCCATGGTATCACGACGGACATTACGGACGGCAATCTTGCCGTTCTCGCCATACTTGTGGACCTGCTTGGTCAACTCCTTACGACGCTCCTCCGTCAGCTGGGGGAAGGTCAGGCGGATGACCTTGCCGTCGTTCTGGGGGTTGATGCCCAGCTCAGACATCAGAATGGACTTCTCGATCTCACGCAGCAGAGCGCTGTCCCAAGGCTGGATGACCAGCTGACGAGGATCGGGAGAACTGATGGCGGCCACCTGGTTCAGAGGGGTGGGCGAGCCATAGTATTCCACCTGAATGCGGTCCAACACAGAGGCATTGGCACGACCGGCACGGACAGAGGCAAAATCAGACTTCACGGCCTCGATGGTCTTGAGCATCTTCTGCTCTGCTTCTTTGACAAACTCACTCATATCAATTATTTCCTTTCACAATGGTACCAATTTGTTCGCCCATAACCACACGGACAATATTTTCAGGGTCTTTCAATGCAAACAGCAGCACAGGAATGTTGTTATCCATGGACAGACTGGTTGCAGTCGTGTCCATCACAGCCAGGTGCTGTGCCAACACATCATCATAGGAGATGGCATCATACTTCACCGCATTGGGATCCTTCATGGGATCGGCAGAATAGACGCCGTCCACATTCTTGGCCAACAGGATGACATCCGCATCAATCTCCGCCGCACGCAGTACAGCGCCGGTGTCAGTAGAGAAGAAGGGATTGCCGGTGCCACAGCCAAAGACCACAACACGACCCTTTTCCAGATGGCGGATCGCCTTGGACCGGATATAGGGCTCGGCAATCTGGCGCATCTCGATGGCCGTCTGGACACGAACCTCCACACCCTGCTGTTCCAAAACATCTGCAACAGCCAGCGCATTGATGGTGGTGGCCAGCATACCCATATGGTCTGCACGGACACGGACCATGCTGTCCCCGCCGTCCTTCACACCACGCCAGAAATTGCCGCCGCCGACGACCACGCCGACCTGGACACCCAGTGCAACACACTTCTTGATGGCAGAAGCAACCGCATTGATGACCTCAAAGTCCAGTCCACGGCCTGCATCGCCGGCCAGAGCCTCGCCGCTGATCTTCAGCAGTACACGCTTGTATTTCGGTGCATTCATTGGAATACGCTCCTTTACCTGAGTCCATACGAAGACTCATTTTACTATTTTCACTATATGGTATTTTAATCTATTTTTCCCCGTTTGCATAGAGGGAAAGTCAAAGTTTTTCTTTGACTTTTCTCTTTTTTGCAAAATACAAAAACCGGAGCGCAAAATTGCGCTCCGGTTGATGCGATGCAGTTTGCTTGTAGTTTTGTAGTTTTTATTCGAAAAGCGAAGGATCGACCTTACTTGGTCATGCCGGCCAGGCTGGCGACCTCGGCGGCGTAATCCTCTTCAACCTTTTCGATGCCCTCGCCGGTCTCAAAGCGGACGAAGGACTTGACAACGATGGAGCCGCCCAGTTCCTTGGCGACAGCCTTCACATGATCACCCACGGTGACCTTGTTCTCCTTGACGAAGGCCTGGTTCAGCAGGCAGATCTCAGCAAAGAAGTTGTTCATACGGCCCTTGACCTTGTTCTCAGCGATCATCTTGGCCTTCTCAGCGGGGATCTTGGTGTTGGCAGCGCCCTCTTCCAGAGCCTTAGCCAGCTGGACAGCCTTCTCCTCTTCCACGACAGCAGCGGGGATCTCATCAGAGGAGACATAGCCGGGGTTCATAGCAGCGATCTGCATAGCCAGATCCTTGCCCAGTTCCTCGACAGCACCGGCTTCAATGCCGGAAACTTCCATATTCACCAGAACACCGATCTTGCCGTTCATGTGGATGTAGGGCACATTGACACCCTCAGCATAACGGACAAAGCGGCGGATCTGCAGGTTCTCACCGATGGAGAGGATACGATCGTTGGTCACATCAGCGACGGTACGATCGGTGCCGGGATAGGTGCAAGCCTTCAGAGCCTCCACATCAGCGGGATTCTGCTCGGCAACAGCGGTAGCCAGATCGGCAACAAAGCTCTGGAACAGTGCGTTCTTAGCAACAAAGTCGGTCTGGGAGTTGACCTCGATGATAACACCCACGCCGTTGATCTCAGTGGCATAGGAAACGCCTTCAGCGGCAACCTTGCCGGCCTTCTTGACGGAAGCAGCCTTGCCCTTTTCGCGCAGCCACTCGATGGCCTTGTCGAAATCGCCCTCTGCCTCAGACAGAGCCTTCTTGCAGTCCATCATGCCGCAGTTGGTCATCTCACGGAGCTTCTTAACATCCTGTGCGGTAAAAGCCATAGTAGTTTACCTCCTGTTATAAATGTGAATAAATTAGAAAGCGCCCGAAGCCGGGCGCTTTCATCAGATCCTGTTACGGATTATTCAGCAGCCTCGGCGACCTCGGCGGTCTCTTCGCCCTGCTTGCCCTCGGTGATGGCATTGGCCATGACGGAGGAGATCAGGCGGATGGCGCGGATTGCGTCATCGTTGCCGGGGATCACATAATCGACCTCATCGGGATCGCAGTTGGTATCGACGATAGCCACGACGGGAATGCCCAGCTTACGAGCCTCGGCAACTGCGTTGTGCTCCTTGCGAGGATCAACAACGAACAGAGCGCCGGGGAGCTTGCGCATCTCCTTAACACCGCCCAGATACTTGTCCAGCTTCTCCATCTCGTGGTGCAGCTTGACAACTTCCTTCTTAGGCAGCATATCGAAGGTGCCGTCTTCCTGCATCTTCTTCAGCTGGTTCATGCGATCCACACGGGTGCGCATGGTCTTGAAGTTGGTGAGCATACCGCCCAGCCAACGGGAGTTGACATAGTACATATTGACGCGGGAAGCCTCCTCACGGATAGCCTCCTGAGCCTGCTTCTTGGTGCCGACAAACAGCACGCTCTGGCCGTTGGAAGCGATGTCCTTCACGAAGGAGTAAGCCTCCTCCAGCTTCTTCACGGTCTTCTGCAGATCGATGATGTAGATACCGTTACGCTCGGTATAGATGTAGGTCTGCATTTTGGGGTTCCAGCGACGGGTCTGGTGGCCAAAGTGGACGCCAGCTTCCAGAAGCTGCTTCATAGAAACGACTGCCATGGAATAAATTCCTCCTTTTTAGTTGTTACCTCCACAGGGTTCATGTTCCGCGCCATTCCGGGTACTTACCACCCGTCACAGGGCGCAAAATCCCCCTCGTGTGTGTAATCCTTGAATACTCTACCACACAGAAAGCGGTTTGGCAACCTTTTTTTGCATTTTTTTCGTTTGCATCACCAAAACCGGAATTTTTCCCGCTCTGAATGATTCTCCCGGCCAACCTGATCCACCAAAATAATGTCCTGCCCAAAGCGGCGCACCTGATCCCACGGAATCACCACATCTTCCCTCCGACCAAACAAACCGAAAAACCGGGCCGGGCCAGGTATCACCATCGCGCGTATCTGGCCGCTGTCCACATCCACTTTCAAATCCCCCACATAGCCAAACCGAGTCCCATCCGTGACGCTGATCACTTCTTTATAGCGCAAGTCTTTCAGTGTACACTCCATGTGTCACACCTCCCGGCACTATCCTATGCAGCATTGGGATTGTCCCATGTCTTCAAATCCGCTCTCGGATTTGCTTGAGTGCATGTTTTTCCAACCGAGACACTTGCGCTTGACTGATGCCAATTTCCTCCGACACCTCCACCTGCGTCCGACCACGGAAGTAACGCAGGTTTAAAATCTGACGCTCCCTTGGGCTCAATCGTTCCATGGCATCGTGGAGTGCAATGTGTTCCAGCCACTGTTCATCACTGTTGCGTTCATCCCGAACCTGATCCATCACACATACCGTTTCCATGCCATCGGAATAGACCGGATCAAACAAAGATACCGGAGACGCTATGGCATCCATCGCCATCACCACCTCTTCCCGAGGCAGTTCCAATATTTTTGCAAGTTCTTCCAGTGTGGGATCTCGCAGTTTGTCGGTCACAAACTGTTCTCTTGCCTTGAGCACTTTATATGCGGTATCCCGCACCGATCGGCTCACCCGGACCGCAGACGAATCTCGCAGGAAACGCCGCACCTCTCCGGCAATCATAGGCACTCCGTAGGTGGAGAACCGCACATCATAGAGGTCCACATCAAAATTATCAATCGCTTTCATCAGTCCAATGCAGCCAATTTGAAACAGATCATCCATCGTTTCACCCCGACCGGCGAAGCGCTGAATCACAGACAAAACCAGCCGCAGATTCCCTTCGATCATTTGGTTTCGAGCCTCTTGATCCCCTTGTTTCACCCGTCGCAGCAGTTCCGTCATCTCACTGTTTTTCAGCACCTTGAGTGACGATGTGCTGATGCCGCTGATCTCCACTTTTCCCTGCATAAAAAAGCACCTCCCTGAAACGATGCCCTTATAGCATCCCCCCAGAGAGGTCAATCTATGCCGACGAAAGCAGTCCCGTTTTGTCTAAATCCGGCTCACAAGATCCCGTTTCAAGCGGCCCATGATTCGTTTTTCCAGCCGTGAGATATAGGATTGGGAAATCCCCAGTCGATCCGCCACCTCCTTCTGGGTGTATTCTCGGCGTCGCCCCAGCCCATACCGCATAGAGATAATCAATTTTTCCCGCTCGTTCAGCTTTTGCAGTGCATCAAACAAAAGTTCACACTCCACCTCTCGTTCAATCGGTTCAATAACAGTATCTCCATCCGTTCCCAACACATCGCTGAGCAGCAGCTCATTCCCGTCCCAATCCGTATTCAGCGGTTCATCCAAGGACACCTCCGTTCGCTCTCGGGAGCATTTCCGCAGATGCATCAATATTTCGTTTTCAATGCATCGGGATGCGTAGGTGGCCAGCTTGATTTTCTTATCCGTTTTGAAGGTATTGATTCCTTTGATCAAACCAATGGTGCCGATGGAAATCAAGTCCTCGATATTGATTCCTGTATTTTCAAAACGGCGTGCAATGTAGACCACAAGGCGCAGGTTGTGTTCAATCAGCAGCGCACGAGCAGATTCATCTCCCTCATCCATTCTCCGCAGCGCATCCGCTTCCTCCTCCCGCTCCAGCGGCGCCGGAAGCACATCCGATCCGCCAATGTACATAACCACCGGCGGTCTGCCAATGCCAAGACATTGCATCAGCCGGTTCCACCACAAACATCCGTTCATATCGCTCCTCCTGTCTCTGCTCCAACCAAACCCTCATAGGCTCCGGTATCTGATACCGGACCCGGAGAGATGCCCAGCAGCACCCCTTTGGCTTCCGTTCCGTTGACAATCACTCGATCCGGACACACTGCGGTCATCAAGCCATCCCGGACCCCCACCGTTCGATAACTGATCAGCTGGACCCGTCCACACCCAAATACCTCCGTGAGTGCAGCAAACACGGCAGACGGATGGCTTAGTTCTTCCTCCGACAGACAGAGCCTCCCCGGAAGCAATCGCCGGATCACATCCACATCCACCACAATGACACTTCGGTCTCGCCGATCCGCCAATAGATTTCCACTGTCCACCATCGCCCGAAAAACCGTGCTTTTCTCCTTCAAAAACACCTGTATGTAGGCAAACTCCCTGCCTCCCGCCTTCTGCCCCCAACGGCGAAAAAACACACCAAATCCGGCGCACAAAGCCGAGGCAATCAACACAACAGCAACAAAATCTGCGTTTGTGGTTGCCACTCCCTCATGCAAGGTGGCTCCGCCCAAATCCGTCAGTGCAAGCACACCTCCGCCCAGGGCCGCAGAAACAGCCGCCAAAATAAGCAGCAGCCGACCGATGCGGGGTGTTTTGCCATAAGCCACAACCGCCATTCCCACCCCGGCCGCAATCCGCACCGGAATCGCAGAGAGCATACCGCAGCCCGGCAAAAAAACCACCAAGGCATACAGTGCCCCAAAGATAGCCCCACACAGCAGCCGAATGCGGACAAAGGGCACCCCCGCAATGCGGGCTGTCACCAACAGCAGTCCATAATCCACCACCAGATTCAGAACAAACAGCACATCTCCGTAGATGATCACCTCGTCACCTCCTCTGCGGTCTGTCTATTATACCGTTGCAGCCCTGCAAAACCGGTCGATTTGCAGGGCCATTCGCTCCTCTCGTACGAGCAAAAACAGGACCCGAGATCCTTCGATCTCAGGTCCTGTTTGATTGGGACGCAGACGGGCATCTTATGTATCCACACCTGCACATTCCGTTTTCTGGTTTTTCTTTGCTTTTTTGGAACAGAGGACACCTCCGACCAGCAGGAGCACCACTCCCGCTCCCACTCCGGACAGCCACACCCAACCGGGCATTTGGGGATGCCGGATCAGGCAAAATCCGGTATCTGTCGGTTCCACCGAAAACACGAGATAGCTGCCATTGGCCTTAGTTTCGACCTTTCGCCAACCGCCATCCTCTCCTCGGACCTGAATCTCCATCGCATCCATGGATTCTTCCTCCGGACACGCAAGGCGCAGCTTCGTCGGCGCAGCCTCCGCAAAGGTGGGTAGCACCCATCCCTCCAATACGGTACGCCCACCGGACACTTCCGGCTGTTCTTCCAGTTCCTCCAACACAAATGCGCCCTGTTCCACAAAAGTTCCTTCCGCCAATAGAACCGGTTTGCCGTTCTCCCGTTCTGCCTGACTGCGAATGGTCTGCTCATATCCGTCATACACCGCCATTACGGTCTGGTCAAAGTATACCCCTCCGGAAGTCAACGCATCCAAGCCGTCCCACCAGCCCGTATGCCCCTCCCGTTCCGGAACCGCAGGAATCTGCTCCTCGGTCAGTACCGCCCCCAGCGGAAGCTCCACGGTTTCCACCGTTTCGTCTTCGGACACAAAGGTAATCGTGCTCACACAAAATCCTTCCGGCAGGTCTTCCTGCTCCAAAAAGGCCGCTTCAGGCATCGGCTCCGCCTGTCCGGCATAACTGACACCGTCCACTCCGCCCAAATCCGTTCCACGGACCATATAGCAATTTCCCTTCAATGGGGGTTCTTCCGAGGTGCGGCTCTCTTCCCGAACGCCCAGCACTGCGCCCAGTTTTTCCACACCCTGTTCCATTTCCACCAGACTCCGGCAGCCGCTGACGATGGTGCCGCTGCCCGCAATGCCGCCCACGGATGCACGGCCCAGCAAACGGCATTTCACATAGTTGTCCCGAAGGAACCCGGCACTCCGCCCAGCGATACCGCCCACCAGTGTACCGTCTGCACCGTCCATAACACCCAGATTGACACACTCTTTCGTCAACCCCAGTGCCATATAGCCCACAATGCCGCCCGCCTGCCGTTTTTTGATGGTCACTGCACCTTCATTCCGACAGTCACGAATCACCACACGCAGCTCACTGTCAAAATTCAGAGACTGCTCTCCGGTAAATGAAAGATCCTCCTCCGGATCCAGATCATTTTCCCATGCCATGGCTCCGGCAATCCCACCGGCATTCAAATCCCCCTGCACCGGACCGTAATTAGTGCAGCGAAACACCTTTCCTGTCTGGTCCTCCGCAGTATCTGCATCCGAACGGTCCGTCACGGTGCCGCCCAAATGATCCGAAGCATGGTACAGGGTCGAGCTGACTTGATTCATCTGGTTTGCCAGCGCATTTACATCCCGTGCCATCGTAAGTGCCGTACTGCGTGAGGTATCCGCAATCTGCTCCATCGAATTCTGCGCTCCGGTAATGCTGCCGCTCAGCACATTTTTCGCCGCCGTCACCGTGTCCGGATCCGGCAGCTGGGGATTCTCTCGATCCGGCACCAACTGATCCACCGCATCCTTCGCTGCCGTAGTGTGATCCCGCAAGGCATCCACCTGTTGAGCCATCGACTCCGCTCCATTCTGCGCTCGCCCGGAGACCTGCGCAGCCAGTGCGGTTGTATCGTTCAGCTGTCGCTGCAGAATTTGCAGTGTATCCGCACGATATTCCACCTTTGCCACCGGTTCCATCTGGCCAACAATACCGCCCACCTCCTTGCGTCCATAGACCGCTCCGGAGTTGCTGCACTGCTCGATGTATCCCATCTGGCTTCCGGCAATGCCACCGATGTTATATCCCATATGACGGTAGCCCACGGTTCCGTTGTTCCGGCAATCACGAATGACGCCCAGATTTCCACCTGCAATGCCGCCCACATCAGTCACAGTATTTGCCGCTTCGGTTCCGGTCACCGTGTCAATGGTGACCGCAGAGAGATTCACTTCATTTTCCTGTGCCGTATCATTGACCGCCGCATCACTGATGCCGCTGCGGATGACTCCGTAATTTTCCCCCACCAATCCGCCAACCGCGTGAGCTCCATGCACATTGCCCGACACCTGACAGCCATCCAAAATCCCGGACACCTGATTGGTCCCCACAAGACCGCCCACACGATCACCACCGGCCACCTCACCTTCGAACCGGCACTGTTCCAGCTTGCCGCCATTGATTCCAACCAATCCGCCCACATCAGCCTGACTGCCCGCAGGCGCAACGGTTCCCTGCACTGTCAGATTCCGAAGGACTCCCGTCTCACCCAAGTAACGGAACAAGCCCTGCACCGAACCGTCCTGCGACACTGCTACGCCGGAAATCGTATGTCCATTTCCTTCCAGTGTACCCAAAAAGATCGGCACTCCGGAAAAGGACGCCCCCTGCAAATCCAAATCAGCATCCAATGACACCGTTAACCCTTGGCTATACGCATCCAAACGGCACTGCTCCGCAAAGGCAAGAAATTCCGTTTCGGAAGCGATGGATAGAGTTCTCGCCTGCGGCTCCTCTGCCTCAGCACGCACCGATAGCAGCGGAACCGCAATCAGCCCCAAGCTCAAGCACAGACCAAGGACTCTTCTCCAATTAGTTCGCATTTTCTTCCCCTCCTTCCGCTTTCTCTATGGTTCCTCCCATGCGGATCGTTGCATTCATATCTCCATCCAGTACGCCGTCAAAATCCGCATCCACCATGCCGGAAATATAACCCTGGACACGGCCTTTCACCCGAACTTTGCCGCGGACCTCCTGTTCCCGGCGAGTGGCGGGCTGTAACTGGAATTTGGTATGCTCGATCACCGAATCTCCCAGCACCAAGATGGCCGGCAGAACACCCAACACCAGCAAAATCGAGATAATGGTGCCACGCCCCAAGCAATTTCCCATGATGGACACCACCGGCTGCGTGGAAAGGTTGCCAATCAGCAGGGCCGCCGATGCCATAATGGTCCCGGAAGTAAAAATCGTTGGAAATGCGGCATTCAACGCTTCCACAATCGCTTGTTTGTGCGACATTTGGGTTCTCCGTTCCTGATAGTGGCTGGAAATCACAATGGCATAATCAATGTTCGCACCCATTTGGATGGCGTTGACGATCAAGTATCCCAAGAAATACAACGGTTGATGCATCAGCGTTGGGAACGAAAAGTTGATCCAGATGCTGCCTTGAATCACCACAATCAGCAGGATGGGCAGTCCGGCCGACCGGAAGGTGAACAGCAATACTACGATCACAAACACCGCCGACAGCACACTGATCAGCAGATTGTCGCTGGCAAAGGAATCCGACAAATCCCTTGCACTGGTGGAATTTCCCACTACATAGTAGTCCGAGGGATAGTACTGCCCCATCAGGCTTCTCAATTCCTGCAGGAAGGCAAAGGTCTCCTGCCCCTCTTCCGGCAGATTCAGATAGACCACCATGCGGCTGTAATGCTCATTTTGCAGCTGACTTTGAGCCTGATCCAACTGTGCGAACATCGCATCCAGATCCGCCAGTTCTCCGCCGCTCATGGTGATATTGCGTTCCTCCATCTGCTCTTTCAGAAACACGAACATATCAAACAGCGGCACATCATACTCCTGCAATCCCTGCAGCAGCTCACCATACTGGTTCTGATCCACCGCATAGGCGCTGTACAGCGCACCGGCCACCTCATAGTCCAGTCCCACCAATTCCGAGAACTGTCTGGGCGTCAGTGCATCGGACAGCAAGTATCCGTCCATCGCTTCGGTGTTGGCCAATGCCATCGTGCGCTTGACTTCCGGCCGTGCTTCCAACTCCGACAAAATAGCCCGCTCCGCTTCGTAATTGCCGCTGGGCACCAATAAAGCCACCATGTTGTTGGTGCCGAACTCTTCCTGGATCGCAAAATGGGCCACCTGCCGGTCGGCCATTTTTGCCGTTTTGACTTCATTGTAGCTGTAAGCATACGGACAGCGATTCGACAACAGAAAGGCTCCCACCAGTACAACCGCAAAAACCGCAGGCATAACAAGACGGGCTTTCACCGCAAATTTACCGACCGGCGTAATATTGGGCAGCAGTTTTTTATGCTTCGTCCGCTGAATCCAGTTCCGAAACAGCATCAGCAAACCGGGCATCAAGGTAAAGACCGACAGCATACTGAGCAGCACCGACTTCACTAACACCATGGAAAGATCAAAGCCAATCGAGAACTTCATAAAGGAGAGTGCCACCAGACCGCTGATGGTGGTCAGGGACGATGCACTGATTTCCGGAATCGCCTTGGCCAATGCCGAAATACAAGCCTCCCTGGCATCTTTGGTTTCGTTTTCATCTGAAAAACGATGACACAGGATGATGGCATAGTCAATGGCCAGCGCCAACTGCAGCACGACTGCCACCGAATTGGAGATAAAGCTGATTTTATGAAAAATAAAGTTGGTGCCCATATTGAGGACCGCTGCCACTCCAAAGGTCAGGAGCAGCACCGGCACTTCCGCATAGGAGCGGGAGGTCAGCACCAACACTGCCACAATAATCAGCACTGCCACAATCAAGATCGTGGTCATTTCGTCCGCCAGCATGGCAGTTTCGTCATAACCGACCATCGTGTCAACGGCTACATCATATCCCTCCAGCTGACGACTGATGTCCGCCATGGCAGCTAAACTTACCGGATCGTTTGGCCCATTGGAAAAGGTAAGGTCGTAGAGGGCCGTGGCATTTTTGTAGTGATCCGTGGTGTGGTCAAACTCCACCAGCAGGACCCCCTCCACCTGTTCCAATCCGGAGCGCAGACCTTCCGCCTGCTCCATGGTAACATTCGACACCATGATCTGTGCCATGCCGCTGGGTGCAAAGTTGTCATTCATGGCTTCGATGCCCATTCGTGTCTCTGTGTCTGCCGGGAGATATTGGGTTACATCATTTTCCACTTCCACCCAACGCACTGAAAAAAGGCAAAAAAGAAGCGCCGCACTATAAAGGAAAAACATCAGCCGCCGCTGATCCACCACAAAGGTGGCAATCCGCCGGGTCAGGCTGTGAACCTTCGATTGTTCTGTCATACTCTCGCCTCGCTTAAAATCATTCACTTTATCAAAATCAGACACTTGTTGGTTTTATCTACTTGTATTATAATAGAGTCACCCCAGATATTCAATCAACAATCCAATGGACATTTTTCGATTTTGTACACATATGCAAGGATTGTTGAACTTTCTCTCCATTGGAGGTGCCAAGTTATGGCAAAAGCAGAGTACCGAAGTGCGATCCGATCCCGCAAATTGATTCAGAAAGCACTGGCCGATTTGCTGCACGAAAAACCACTTGGAAAAATCACAGTAACCGATGTGGTGCGGCGTGCCGAAATCAATCGCGGGACCTTTTATGCCCATTACAGCGATATTCCAGATGTGATTCATCATCTGATTGAAGAGATCTTCTCCAGCATCCGGGAGCAAGTGCTGGATGCTCCCATCGGCCCAACTGACCTGTCCCATGCAGTGCTAAGTCACATTCAAGGTATTTTGGAGTCGGACTTGGATTTTTTCCGCAAGGTGATGGCCTCCAGCGCCTCTGTTCTCATCGAGCAGGAATTGGTTCAGCTGGCACTGGACTATTTGATTCAGAACGAGGAAAAATTCAGCACACAGGAACACGACCAGTATCTGCTCACCATCCATTTCTGCGCCGGCGGTCTTACCAGTCTTTACTGGGAATGGCTGGCCGGAAAAATCGACCTTTCTCTGGACGAACTGACCCGTCGGGCCGAGGTGCTGCTGAATCATTTTATTGACACACGGAGCACTCCAACCCAATCTCCGGACCACCCTCTTTTCCTTGGCCACTTTACACCGGTTCCACATTCCGATATACTGAACAGGACATAATCACAAGATAAAGGAGGCATTTCTATGCTGTTCATCGAATATCCCAAGTGCACTACCTGCCAAAAAGCCAAACGCTGGCTGGATGACCACGGTATCTCCCACGAGGATCGCCATATCAAGGAAGACAATCCCACTTTTGAGGAACTGAAGGAGTGGTATGAACGCAGCGGTCTGCCGCTGAAGCGTTTTTTCAACACCAGCGGTCTGCTCTACAAGTCCATGGAATTGAAGGATAAGCTGCCTCTGATGAGCGAAGAGGAGCAGCTGCGGCTGCTGGCCACGGACGGGATGCTGATCAAGCGCCCCCTCGTCATTACGGACACGGTCATCCTGACCGGATTCAAAGCTGCAGAATGGGAAGCCAAGCTGCTCTCGTAACCATTACACGGAGGAAGATCCCCCATGGAATTGATTTATCAGGACAATCGAATCTGCGTCGGCCTGAAACCCCCAGGGGTCGTCTCTGTGGATGAACCGGGCGGCGTTCCGGATCTGGTGCGTCAGACTTTGGGGGACCCCAAAGCCTGCGTCCGAACGGTGCATCGTCTGGACCAAGTGGTAGGGGGTGTTATGGTGCTGGCCCGCTCCCGTCTGGCCGACCAGATCCTGTCCAAACAAGTGCAGGATCGCTCCTTCCACAAAGTCTATTTGGCCGTGGTCGAGGGCGTTCTTCCCGCACCTCAAGGAACCTTCCGGGACCTGCTCCTTCGGGACAAGGCTCAGCGCAAAACCTTGCTTACGAATCAGCCCGGAAAAGAGGCCAAAGAAGCTATTTTGAACTATGAACTGCTGCAAAGCGTGGGCGGCAACAGTCTGGTGCGGATTGAGCTTGTGACCGGGCGTACCCATCAGATTCGAGCTCAGTTTTCCGGCCATGGGTTCCCTTTGGTGGGGGACAAAAAATACGGCGCAGCACCTTTTCCCATGTCCGGCATCGCCCTGTGGTCACACAAGGTTTCCTTCCGGCATCCACAGACCGAAGCGCCCATGGTATTTTCTGCTCTTCCGCCCTGCACCCCACCTTGGCAGGCGTTTAATCAACTTTGGACCGAAAGCGAGACTGCGTTATGAAACAACTGATCGTCATTGGCGGCGGTGCTTCCGGCCTTGCCGCTGCCATTTCCGCCGCCCAAACCGACCCTTCCCTTTCCATCACGGTACTGGAGGGATTGGACCGGGTGGGCAAAAAAATCCTTGCCACCGGAAACGGACGGTGCAATCTCACCAACGAGAATTTGGCGCCGCTGCACTATCACTCTTCAGATCCCCAGCGGCTCGCCGCCTTTCTGGCGCAGATGCCCCAATCCATGGCAACGGATTTTTTTGCAGACTTAGGACTGATTTGTGCCACAGAGGAAATGGGTCGGGTATATCCCTACTCCCGGCAAGCCTCTACTGTCCTGGATGTCTTGCTGCAGGGATTGGAACAGCATCGCATCGCCGTCCATTGTGACTGCAAAGTGACAGAGCTGTACCGAACCAAAGACCGCTATCAGATACACTGTGCATCCGGGCAGCGTTTCTCCGCCGATCGGGTCGTTCTTACCGGCGGTGGTATGGCCGCTCCCAAGCAAGGCTCCGATGGCTCTGCCCTTTCCCTTGCGGACACACTGGGACTTTCCTCCCGTCCGGTCTATCCCTGTCTGACTGCCTTCCGATGCAACAATCCGGCCCTCAAGGGACTCAAGGGCGTTCGTGCCCACGGCAAGCTGACACTCACCGACGGCAACCGAGTCCTTGCGTCAGAATTGGGCGAAATTCAATTCACCGACTACGGGCTTTCCGGCATACCTGCCTTTCAATTATCTTGCCATCTGACCCCCGGCGTTCGACGCCCTGCATTGGAGGTAGATCTGCTCCCTCAACTTAGTCTGTCCGAGCTGCAATCCTATCTGTTTTTCTGGAAAAAGCGTTCCGCCCGTCAAACATTGGAGCATTTTCTCCCCGGTTTGATTCATAAAAAACTGCTTTATGCTGTGACCAAACAAATTGGGCTCTCCCCACTGTCACGGCCGGTTTCTTCTGTCTCCGCTCAGGAGCTGAATCAGCTGGCTCAGCAGCTCAAGCACTGGTCCTTCCCCATATCCGGCACACTGGACTGGACGCAGGCTCAGGTCACCGGCGGCGGCATCGCTTTGCATCAGCTGAATCCGGATTTTTCCGTAATCCATCACTCCGGCCTGTTTCTGGCCGGTGAGCTGTTGGATGTGGTCGGTGACTGCGGCGGCTATAATCTGCACTGGGCATGGTGCTCCGGACTTTTGGCCGGCCGAGCAGCCGCAACCTGAATACACCATTCGTCCCAAACAAAACAACACCCCTCAGATCAACCGATCTGAGGGGTGTTATCATTCGTTTTTATTTGTGGAACAAGCGCTTATTTTCGTAATCCGGTTCGCAGCTGACATTGATATTCAACCGACGAAGAAGGTTTTCATCCTCCTCATTGAGGATCACAGAAAAATGCGCATCGCTGCCCCGCAGCTTATCCAGCTGCTCCTGCGCCAAGGCTGCCATAGGATTGGTCAAGGCAGAAATAGCAAGGGCAATCAGAACTTCGTCCGGATGCAGTCTGGGGTTGTGGTGCCGCAGGTGTTGGGTCTTGAGCTGGCAAATCGGTTCCAAAACATGGGCCGAAATCAGATCAAACTGATCGTCAATGCCGCCCAGAACCTTCAACGCATTCAAAATCATGGCAGAAGCAGCACCCAGCGTATCAGAAGTCCTTCCGGTCACGACGCTGCCGTCGGGCAGCAGCATAGCTCCGGCAGGCGCACCTGTTTCCGCCGCCTTCTGCCGGGCCGCCACCACCACCGGGGAATTGTCCGGAGATACTCCCGCCTGATTCATCAGCAATTCCAGTTTCTGGACCTGCTTTTCATCGCCGGTCCCCTTATAAAGGTCTACACAGGCGGCAAAATACCGACGCAGAATTTCGTTCCGGCTGGCCGCACAGCAAACTTCATCGTCCACGATGCAGTTGCCCGCCATATTGACGCCCATATCCGTAGGGGACTGATAGGGGCTGCTCCCCTGAATGCACTCAAAAATGGCACTCAGCACCGGAAAAATCTCCACATCTCGGTTATAGTTGATGGCCGTTTCGCCATAGGCCGCCAGATGGAAGGGATCGATCATATCCACATCGTTCAGATCTGCCGTGGCAGCTTCGTAGGCCAGATTGACCGGGTGCTTCAGCGGCAGGTTCCACACCGGGAAGGTTTCAAACTTGGCATAACCGGCCTTGATTCCCCGGTTATGGTCATGATAAAGCTGGCTCAGGCAGGTTGCCATTTTGCCGCTGCCGGGACCGGGGGCCGTAATGACCACCAGAGAACGGCTGGTCTCAATGTAATCATTCTTACCCAGACCCTCTTCGCTGACAATATGGGCCACATTAGACGGGTATCCAGCAATGGGATAATGCCGATAATTCTGAATACCCAAATTGGTCAAACGCTTCAGGAATGCGTCTGCCGCCGGCTGTCCATTGTAGCGGGTCAGCACCACACTGCCTACATACAGCCCCAGCTCCCGGAAGGTATCGATCAGACGCAGCACATCCTCGTCATATGTGATGCCATAGTCGCCTCGAATTTTGTTGGATTCGATGTCCGCCGCATTGATGACGATGACGATTTCCACATCGTCCTTCAGCTGCTGCAGCATGCACATCTTACTGTCCGGCGCAAATCCGGGCAGAACACGGGATGCATGATAGTCATCAAACAGCTTTCCGCCGAACTCCAGATACAGCTTTCCGCCGAACTGGTCAATTCGTTTCCGGATCTGCTCCGACTGCATTGCCAAATATTTGTCATTATCAAAACCGATGGCACCCATGATTCTCATCCCTCCGTGTTTTTTTATCACAATGAGATATTCTATCATACAAATTTCAAAAAAGGAAGGACGCAAGTCCTCTTTTCGAAAATTTTCCGGCCTTATTTCCTTCTATTTTTACTTCTATCACTCTGCACAATTTTCAATCGGATCTTTTAGAAAAGTTCTATTCATTTCTCCTTTAATTTTATCCTCCCGGAATTGACAGATTTTGTTTGCACTTCTATAATTTGATTCGTATCTTTATTATTTGAAGTATGAGGCGAAATCTATGACGCAGACAGAAACCAATCTCTTTGACACTGAGCATATTGGGCGGGTGCTGTTGAAAATGGCGCCCCCGGTGATGCTGGCCCAGCTGATTCAGGCCCTTTACAATATCGTGGACAGCTTCTTTATCGGAAATTATTCCGATTCCGGCCTGACCGCCCTTTCTATTATTTTTCCCATTCAGCTGCTGATGATTGCATTTGCTGTGGGTACCGGCGTTGGCATCAACACCTGCATGGCCCACCGCATGGGAGTCAATCTGAAGCGGGAATCGGAAGATGCCGCAGGGATGTCCGCTCCGCTGGCACTGTGCCTTTGGGGGATTTTTGCTCTGATTTGCTATCTGATCCTGCCCTCGTATGCATCCATGTCCACAGACTCCGAGGTCGTCATTCAGGATGTGATCGTCTACGGACGGATCGTGTGCGTGTTCAGCATGGGACTGTTTGCAGAAAGCATGTGGTCCAAGGTCCTGCAAGCCAACGGCGATATGAAAACACCCACCATCGCCCAGATTGCCGGTGCTCTGACCAACATTATTCTGGACCCTCTGCTGATTTTTGGTTTGTTCGGCCTGCCGGAGCTGGGCATCGCCGGTGCGGCCATCGCTACTGTGGCTGGACAGATCGTAGCCGCCTTGATCGTCATGCCTAAGGCACTGCGAAAATCCCCTCCCCTGAGCAAATATGCCGGGGAACTGAAAACGATCTACAAACTGGGCATTCCCAGTATCGTGATGCAATCCGCCTTTACAGTTTATATTCTGGGGTTGAACCTGATCCTGTCCCAGTTCTCGGATGCCGCCGTGACGGCGCTGGGACTGTACTACAAATGGCAGGCCTTCTTTTTCATCCCCATGGGGGCGCTGCACACCTGCATTGTCCCGATGATCAGCTACAACTTCGCCGCACGGAGAATCGACCGCTGCAAAAAAACACTGAACACCGCTTTGGTCGTGGGCATTTCTTTGATGGCCATCGGCACCCTCTGCTTTGTGTTGATCCCGGGGCCAATGCTGGATGTGTTCACCAATGACCAAACCGTCATCGACATCGGTGTGGTCGGCTTCCGTTGGATCGGCATCAGCTTTATTCCTGCAGTGACCTCCCTCACCTATCCGGTGTTTTTCCAGGCGGTAGGGCATGCCTTCAAAAGCACCCTGCTGACGGTCATCCGTACCATTGTGCTGTTTGTCCCCTTGGGTTATCTATTTGCGCAGATTGGACTGTCTGCTTTTTGGCTCACCTTCCCGGTGACAGAAACCGTCACCACCATTGTCGGAGTGGTCTTTTATGTGCGCTTCTGTCTGCGGGAATCCAACCAAATCCTTCCTTCCTGACCCCTGCCAAGCGGCGTGTTTTCAGACACGCCGCTTTTCTTTTTCGCTCGCCCCTTCGATGCAAGTGTGCTTGCGCGCCGTTCTTTTTATGCGAATATTTTCCCATTTTAACTCTTTACAATCTTACTTTGCTGGAGTAAACTGTTTTCATTCAAAAACTATTTGAATTTTAACCCTGTTGCAAAAGAAAGGAATGGTAACATGAAACGAAAGACACTGATTTCACTGTGCCTGGCAGGCACCCTTCTGCTGTCCTCCTGTTCCTCGGCCACCCCTTCCGGAAGCTCCGCCTCCGGTACTTCCTCGTCGAACGCTGATTCCTCCTCTTTGACCGAAGAGTTGGATAGTTCCGGCGCTCCCTTCGAGATCAATGAATTCCATTCGCTGACTCTGGAAACTGTGTCTGCCAATGTGCGAATCGTCTCCGGAGATGCCTGGACCATGGACTACACTCTTTGGGGCGCAACGGCTTGGTACATGGCCGATAATCCCGATGGTCATTTGCAGCTCCTCGGACTGGATGCAAAACAGCAGTATGTACCAAAATCCGAATCCCTCTTTATCACCATTACCGTTCCGGAAGGGACGGAATTGTCCGACATCCGAATCAATTCCCTGTACGGAAACATCGAGGTGGAAAACATCACCTGTCATTCCCTTTCGCTGTCTTCCAATTCCGGTGACATCCGAATGGACGGCATCGTGGCGGAAGATATGGACTTGAATGCGCCCTTCGGTTCCATTGATGGAACCAATCTCTCTGTTTCCACGGCAGAAGTTGTCTCTTCGCTCGGTCTTACGAATCTGAACGGTTCGTTCGGCACTCTGGATACCATCTCTCTCGGCGGAAAAACCACCATCAACGGCTCGATCGCTACTCAGGGCACGATGACAAGCACCGCCGGACACATCGAGGTATCCCTGTCTCATCCGGTCGGCTGGACGGTGGAGCATGCAGGCACCCTCAACTGTAACGGCACTTCTGAAAAAGCTCCTTTCCAGACCGAAGGCTCTCCTTCCGTTGTGATCAAATCCACATCCGGCGATGTCATTCTCACGGATAACGCAACCTGACCTACTTTGCACGCATAGAACGGAGGATCTCCATGAAACAAGAACGCACCCATCGCACGGACGAGCACGGCATTTTCTATACCGAAGAAACGGTTCAAATTACCCCGGAAGACGGAATCGTCTCTGAACGAACCATCCGTCCTGCGGCAGCTCCTCAGCAGACCCGCGGAAAGGCCCGCATGGGATACAGCACAACAAAATCTTTTTCGACCAACGATCCCAAGGTCGGGCGTGTGGTCACCGCATTTGTCTCCGGCTTTTTCTTCCTGTGTGGTCTCCTGTTTGCTTTGTTCAGTTACAATCGATGGATGGGTATCTTCTTCATGGTCATTGCCGTCTATCTGTTCGTTACAATGAACCGAAAAATCAACCAAAATGCGGCAGAGCTGAAAGCAAAGGGAGCTGATGTCACCATCGACTCTCCGGAGGAGCTGCACGAAGTGGTCGGGCAGTTGAAGGATCAGATGACTTCTAATCTGAAGGAAGCGTCGCAAGAAACCTTCACCAAAAACAACATGAAGGATTTCACGCGCAAAACTCTCCCCTTTTACTGCATTCTTGGACTCATTACTTCTTTGGCGCTTGGGTTTGCCATCCATGTGGCTATGGGGGTTGTTGTCTTTCTTCTGCTTACGGTTTTCGGTGTTTTCTATTACGGAATTCTGATCAAGCTGATCACAAAACATTCTCAAAAGAACGACTGAACCAGTCGAACGCAGGCGTTGGAATTTCCAACGCCTGCGTTTTTGCAATTCATAAAAGTCATGGTTGCAAAGGCAAACAATCTGTGCTATCCTTTGGTTAGTCTTAACTAACCACAAAGGAATCAATTCCTTTGTTCCATCATTTTAAGCACATTAAGGAGGGATTATAAATGAATCTGAACACTTGGTATGGAATCCTCATTCCATTTCTTGGCACCTCGTTGGGGGCCGCCTGTGTCTTTTGCATGAAGGGAGACTTAAAGCTTTCCGTTCAGCGTGCATTGTCCGGCTTTGCCGGCGGTGTTATGGTGGCTGCCTCCATTTGGAGCCTGATCATCCCCGCACTGGATCAATCCGAAGGGTTGGGCAAATTTTCGTTTGTTCCGGCTGCCATCGGCTTCTGGCTCGGCATTCTGTTTTTACTGCTGCTGGATCATCTGATCCCCCATCTGCATCGCAATGCACAGCAAGCGGAAGGTCCTCAAACCAAGCTGAAACGCACCACGATGTTGGTATTGGCAGTGACACTGCACAACATTCCCGAAGGCATGGCCGTCGGTGTTGTGTTTGCCGGCTACCAATCGGATCATGTGGGTATTTCTCTGGCCGCTGCCCTGGCCCTTTCCATCGGCATCGCAATCCAGAATTTCCCCGAAGGTGCCATCATCTCAATGCCGCTCCATTCGGAAGGCACCAAGAAGGGAAAATCCTTCCTGTATGGTGTTCTTTCCGGTGTGGTTGAGCCCATCGGTGCCATTTTGACCATTCTGGCCGCAGATCTGATTATCCCGGCCCTCCCCTACTTCCTTAGTTTTGCCGCCGGCGCCATGATCTATGTGGTGGTCGAAGATCTGATCCCCGAAATGTCACAAGGCAAACACTCCAACCTTGGAACCGTCTTTTTTGCCGTTGGTTTTACGATCATGATGATTCTGGATGTAGCTCTGGGCTGACCCTGTCACATACAAAAAAACACGGAACACAGTTCGCTCTCTCCTTTGAGATTCAGCTGTGTTCCGTGTTTTCACATATTTCCCCTCACAAAGCAGCAGCGCTTTGTGAGGGCACAGAATCGGTTGGATTCTGTGCCCTCAATCCGTCGGCAGCGGAATGTCACCCCGCCTAAGGTACAAAAGCGCCTTATTTTGTGGTTCGGAAGCCGGCCTGCCGCAAAAAAGCATCGGCTTTCTCATAGTCCGGCGGTGTGGCAAGACTCACGCACACATACACCAATAGCGACAGACCCGCACCCAGCAAAACCTGCTGTGCCGACTGTGCCTCCCAAAACGAAGGCAGAGGAAGCCCCAACCGAATCAACAAGTTGTACAGGCAATAGGCAAATCCACTTCCCAAAGATGCCAGCGCTCCATAGCGATTTCCTCTTCGCCAGAAGAAGCCCAGCACCAGTGGCACAAAGACACCGGTGGTAATCAAATCAGAGGCAATCCATGCGATTTGAAGAATAGATCGAATACGCAGGGCAATCAGAAGCGCCGCCACTGTTACGGCCAGTGTGGTTCGGCGAGAACGGGCCAGCTGTTTCTCCTCCTGCGCATGGGCCGGAAGCAAATCCAGCGTCAATGTCATGGATGCTGTGTTCAAGAGCGAATCCATGGTGGACATGATGGCGGCGGAGATCCCGATAAACACAACCGCCCCCAGTATCGGCGGAAGATAATCCATCACCAGCGCTGTCACCACACCGCCCTGGGGCAGCTCCGGATACAGCACAAATCCAGCCATACCAGTGACCACCACCATGAGATAGAGCGGGATATACGCAAAAAAGCTCATCACGGTCATCTTTCTTGCTTCCCGATCCGACCGTGCGGCGGAAATCCGCTGCCACACATTGGCCTGAATCATCCATGCGCAGCCGAAGGTAATGACATACATGCTGTACTTGGATGCACCGGCTCCCATTTGCAGCAGCTCCGGCCGTCCGGCCTCCTGTGCCGCCCGCATAATTCCGGACAGTCCGCCTGCATGTCCATAGCCAACCGCAAACACCACCAAGGCCGAAATCAGCAGCAAAACAAACTGAATGATGTCCGTCAGCACCACCCCACGAAATCCACCAAACATGGAGTAGATCAGCACAATCAGTGTCCCCAGCAGCACTGCCGCCTCATAAGAGATCCCCAAGTAGGAGCCAAAGAAATTTCCCACCCCCACCATTTGCGATGCAGCATTGAACACCATAAAAATCAAAACCAGCACCGACAGCAGTTTGGCCGTTCCTTTGGAATAGCGGGCCTCCATCATTCTTCCTTGGGTCAGATACCCCACTCGCCGGATCCGGCCGGAGCAAAGAATCATCAGGAAGGTGGACAGCAGCACCGGCACTCCATAATACCAAAAGGCCCCCAGGCCATCCTGAAATGCCAGATCTGCCGTAGAGAGCGCCGATCCAGCCCCCCACCAGGAGGCAATGAAGGTGATGGACAATGCCCAATACGGCAGCGTTCGCCCTGCGAAAAAATAATCCAGAACACTTTCGTTCTTTTTTTCCTTGGTGACTGCCACCAGCAGCAAGGCAAAATACAGCAGCAGTCCAATCAGTGAAATAAGCTTGAATCGATCCATAGTTCCTCGTTTCTGCGTTGCACCTTTGTCGTAAATCCACAAGGCAGCTTTCGCAGCCAGTGTTGCTCTTTGTCCCTGCGGTTTCGGCTGCGTTCCCTGCCCGAAAGTTGCATTCATTATAATTTTACCCCTTTTCAAAGTCAACCGATTTTCACCGCACTTGATTTCTTCGGTCATGCAAAATTTCCACTGCGAAGTTTACATTTCGGGTCAATTATGTTATTTTTATTGTATATGACTAAAATCCCACACAAAATGACAAAGGAGGATCTCGATTGAACGCTAAAACACTTCAAATATCGTTGCGCCGCACCGCCTGTGCTATGTTGGCCTTTGGTATGCTGTGTCAGTCCGGCCTTTCTGCCGCCTATGCCATACCGGAACCCACCGCACAGTCCGGTGCAGCAGACACCGCTGCCAGTTGGACAGAGGACTTGTCCAAATACGGCAATCCGGTGACCGAATACACCAACGACGAGGATCATCAGCACAAGACAATTCTCTGGGCGCAGGGCATCACCCCTCCCAAAATGGGTGGTTCAGACAGCCAATTCCAAAAGCATCCTACTTACGATGCAAATGGTGATGTGGCCTACATGGAATATATTGCCCCCTATCTGCCGGGCAACGGCTGGTATGACACCAACAAAAGCGAAGGATTTGTCGAAAACGACGCCAACCTCTGTTTTGCTGCGTCAGCTTCCAACTCCCTCCACTGGTGGATGGACCGCAACCGCACCTATATCGACCGCTATCTGCTTCAGCACCCAGAGGACCTTCAGATCCAGAAACTGAAAGATCTGCGCAGCTCCTTTGAAGACCAGCAGCACAGCGGTGTATATGAAATTTTCCGGCAGCAGTTCGCCAACAAAAAAGAGGGGTATTGGCCGGATATCCTGCAGGATCAGTTTATCAACGGCTACTATCCCAAAGCAAACGGTGCTATGAACGATTCCGATGCCGATCGGGAGAAGCTGCTCAACGGGCCGGACAAGCACGGCGGGTTTTTCTTCCCCGTCTTTGGTGTGGACCGCCTGACCGAGCGTCGTTATTATGACAATGGCTACGCCGCCATCAACCGGGAGCTGAAGGAGCTGTTTCTGGATGGAAACCTGGTCCTTCTGACCTTCAGCACCGGCCGCCGTACCCATGTGGTCACCCTTTGGGGTGTGGAATTTGACCCCAACGGCAATGTTTGCGGTGTGTATTATTCCGACTCGGACGATGCCCACGATCAGGGCATGATGCGGTTCCGTTTGCTGAATATCAACGGAAAAGCGGTCGTGACCACGCATGTGAACGGCCTTGGCAACAGCACGGTGCAAAGCCTTTCGGTGCTGTCTTCGGGCAAGCGCCACTGGGAGCGCTACTTCAACGATCCCAAAACCACGCTGGATTTGACCTGGAGCAACACCGACTTGGTTTACAATGGTCAGGCGCAGGCCCCATCCGTGTCCGCTGCCAATCTGGCCGCAGGGGATAAAGTGACTCTCACCGTAGAAGGCAGCGCCGTTCACCCCGGTTCTTATACCGCAACTGCTGTACTTTCCGGTCCGGATGCGGACCGCTATCAGATGCCGGAGAACGCCAGCCATTCTTTCGTCATTCGAAAAGCCCCCGCTCCATCGCTGCAATATCCCGCTGCGCTCCCCATTCAGTACGGACAGACCTTGGCGGACAGCGCCCTTTCCGGCGGCAGCACCCAATTCGGCAGCTTCGCTTGGGCTTCTCCCGAACTCGTGCCTACCGTCCAGAACAATGGTTACCCAGTTCATTTTGTCCCTTCTGCTTCCACGGAAGAAAACTATGAGCCTCTTCCCTCTTACGAACACATCGTACCGCTTTCCGTACAGAAGGCTGATTCCACGGTGACGGTGTCCGCTGCCTCTGCTCCCACAGACGGCGGCTACGCAGTTACCTTTACTGCCACGCTGCCTCCCGTTGGAAAAGGCGCTCTTCCCACCGGAAGCATTTCCTTTGAAGTCACGGACGCCCAGGGCGCCCCTGTGGATGTAAACCTGGCCCAAATTCCAGTAGTCAATGGCATCGCCTCCGGCATTTGGACCACGGCAAATGAGGGCCGCTATACTGTGAAGGCCGTTTATTCCGGCGATGCCAATTACATCGCCGCATCCAGCACTGCCCACTCATTCGACACAGGAAAACAGCTGCAAGAGTCCTTGAACTTCCTGCCCATCGGCGACAAGACCTACGGCGACGACGCGTTTCTGCTGCAAACCACCGGTGGCAGCGGCAGCGGAGCCGTCTCCTTCCGCAGCTCCGACCCCAGTGTCCTTTCGGTCTCCGGTCAGACGGTTACCATTCATCGGGCAGGCACCGCTACCCTCACCGCCACCAAAGCTGGGGATGCTGACTTCCAGCAGGCTTCGGTTTCCTGCTCCGTGGTGGTTGCAAAGCGGCCGCTCCGGATCATTGCAGACAACAAATCCGGTCTGGTGCAGGGGGATGCACTGCCGGAGCTGACTTACACGGTAGAAGGTCTGGTCTCGGGCGATCAACTGACCCCGCCCACGCTGACCATTCCGATTCCGAACACCGATCAGCCGGGCGACTATCCCATCCAAATCGAAGGCGGAACCCTGACTCACGCCGACAGCTATGCGGTCACCTATGTCCCCGGTATCCTGTCGATTCAAGCCAAGGAGGTTCCTCCAGTTCCTCCGACTCCCTCGGAACCTTCCCCCGATGTGACTCCGGATCGGCCCGGTACAAGCACGGCCCCCGATGCAGCTCCGGATACCTCCAACACAGGCTCCGCTCCTGCGATACCTCCGGCACAGTCCGGTCCGTCCGCTTCAGCTTCTGACAAGAACGGCACACAGACCGCCGGAACCACTTCCGCAAAACCGGTGGTGCAGAATACCATCACCTCCTCGGCGCAGCCGGAGGCATCTGCACAGCCGTCCGATCCTACGCAGTCCGATCCCATTCCGGAATCTACCGTGAACACCACAACTCCGGAACCCAAGGTCCCTTCTGCTCCCGAATCCGTTTCTACTCCGGAGCAAACGGACCATCCGACATTGGTCGTACCCCTGCTCATCGGTCTGGCAGCGTTGCTGCTCCTGCTGGCCGCTTGGATCGTTTATGCATGGAAGCGTGCCCATTCCAAGCAAACGCAGTAAGTTCCTGCTTTTGATTTCTCTGACCGCACCCCGGGACAAAGCATCCGCTTTCCCCGGGGTGCATTTTTTTGCATAATGCAGCACAGGCTAATGCGGTTACCACTGTCAGACCGGCATCGTGTTCTCCTGAAGTCCAAATTCTTAAAAAAGAAAACCATCGTGTTCCTCCATCTTCTATGATAAAATAAACAACAAACAAGAAAAGGAGTTCTATCATGAAACGAACACTTGCATCTGCAGGAACCTTGCTGTTAGCAACGCTTTTGTGCGTGGGCTGTACCTCCAAGCAGCCACCCCAATCCTCTGTCCTGCCCTCGACTCCAGCACCGGCCATCTCATACTCCAACCTGGTGGACCCCGAGACGCAGCAGGAGGTTTCCGCCCTTCTGGAAGCGCACGGCATTCCTTCCGCTCAAGCGGACACGCTGATGACTTGGGCAGATGACTTTAACTCCCGGGTGCCTTCCGGTTCTCTGCAAAACGGCTTCCATTCCTCCGGCGAGAGTGGTGTGGATTATCATGGTATAATTGCCGATCCCAAGGAAACCGAGGACGGTCTGCTGCTGCCGGAGGCAAACTGCCGCCTCACCAGCTATTTGCTGCTGCGGCATCAAATCCACACCAATGGCATGAAAGAAGACGGAGACACCATCCTGATGTTTGACATCGATGCGATTGACACCGATCCGCTTTTCTCCCTCTCCTCCACCGAACGCAGCGACTATATTTCCCTGTTCAGTTGGGTCCCGCTGAATGGGGCAGACACACTGGAAGCCCATGCAGACCGCATCCGGCAGGCTTGGAAGGAGCGTGCGATCCAAGTCGGCGGGGACGGAGTGTCCCTGATCACGGTCTACCTCCACTCCCCCTTTGATGATGTGCGTTTTGTCGGTCACACCGGTGTGCTGTTGGAAACCGAGGATGGTCTGCTGTTTGTTGAAAAATACGGCCCGCAGTATCCGTTCCAAGCCACCAAGTTTTCTGACCGAGAGGAATTGAAGCAGTATCTGCTAAGCCGAGCCGATCTGTATGGCGATGATTCGGAGCTGCCCCCCATTCTGATGGAAAACGATCAGGTGCTGTCCTGATTCTATCCCTTATCCCTCGTCCCCTTTTCGGTGTGCGGTGGCTCCTGCTGTGGGCCGCCGCCACACTCCACCCACAGAAAACTACTCAAGCCGCAAATACATCCACTTCATTCCGAAAGAAGGTCTTTTCATGTTGCGAAACAAACGAATCCTTTCCCTCTGTCTGGGCTTCCTTCTGGTAAGCAGTTTGGTGCTGTCCAGCTGCTCCGGTCACAAAGAAACCACCACCTACACCTTTCCGGATGTTTATGTCGGTGCGTCAGATCTGGTCAAAAACTACCAGAACAGCGGTCGCTGCGAGGATATCTATGAAAACGAGGATGGTTCCCTCACTCTGGTTCTGACCGAACGACAGCGAAAGCAATGGGCAGATACGAACGAAACAAAGGTATTTCTCGCCCTACTGAATCAGATGGGCGTTGAGATCTCTTACTCGGATGATTATAGAAAGATGTCCATTTCTGCGCCGGACGGTGTGGCGGAAGCTGCCTCGCCGATGATCCTGAATTTCGCATGGAAGGCAGAACAGCAGCAAATCCTGAACGGCGCCAAGGACTGGTCTTTGGAAGTCACGGTCATCAACCGTGACACCGGGGCTGTGACGCAGCAGGTCACGCTGCCGGAGGAAGAGCTGGATTGGAGCTTTGTTTCTCCCTGAATGCACATCTCCCGTTTTCTCTTTTTCCGCGTTTGTAAACCCACACAAAAGGACCGTCTTCATCCGTTGTATCCTCGTATGGTTTTTCCTTGTCAATGCCGAAACGCCCGTGCTATAATGTCCTCAAAGGGCGAAATGTTATGTATTCGCACACATCACCATAGCTCACAGAGGAGGAATCGTCATGAAGCAGCATCGTTTTTGGGCTTGGGGCGCCGTAATTTGTATGATTATGGTCATGATCACCGGATACAAGCACAAGTAAAACACATAGAAAGGAATGTGGATCATGAATAAATATGTGAAATCCGCCTGCTTCGTGGCAGGTACTCTGTTCGGCTCCGTCGGCATCAAGCTGCTGACCAGCAAGGACGCCAAAAAGGTGTACACCCATGTGACCGCCGCCGGCCTGCGCATGAAGGACTCCGTGATGGAGACCGTCACCACCGTGCAGGAAAATGCCGGTGACATTTTGGCCGCCGCAAAGGATCTGAACGAGGAGCGTGCCGCCAAGGAAGCAGCCGAGCGTGAGGCTGCTCAGGTTTGCGACTGCAGCTGTGAGGAAGAAGAATAACAGTCAGGAAAGGAGTCGCTTCTGCGGCTCCTTTTTTATTGGGGGCATTCTATGAACGCAATCATTGAACACGAAAGTAAAGGCCGCATCCGTCTGCGGTTGAAACAACCGCAAATGAGCCCAAATCAGGCGGACCTTATGGAGGCTTGGTTCCAGACCGTTCCCGGTGTCCGGCAGGTTACTGTTCACGAACGCACTCGATGTGTGGTTATACTGTACGCCTGCCCACGAAGCACCATTTTGGACGCTGTGCGCCGCTTTGCATGGCCGCAGGCAGAGGCATCTGTATCCGTCCCTGCTTACAGCAGTCGGGCACTCACACGCGAGTTTCAGGAGAAATTGGTCACAAAAGTGGCCGTCAAGTTTGCCGGTACGCTCTTCCTTCCCACTCCTCTGCGCATTGCTCGGGTCCTGTGGCACAGTCTTCCGTTCCTCCGGCAGGGTCTGCACTGTCTGATGCATCGACAGATGAAGGTGGAACTTCTGGATGCCATTTCCATTGGCATTTCCATGCTGCGCAGCGACTTCGCCACCGCAGGCTCCGTCATGTTCTTGCTGGAGCTGGGCGAACTGTTGGAAGATTGGACACGCAAAAAATCGGTTCAAGATCTGGCGAAGTGTATGTCGTTGAATGTGGATCGTGTCTGGCTTCGCACGCCTTCCGGCGAGGTATTGGTTCCCATTGCACAAATTCAGACCGGAGATCAGGTGGTCGTCCGTGTGGGCGGAGTCATTCCGGTGGATGGTGTAGTGTTGGAAGGCGAAGTGATGGTCAATCAAGCTTCCTTGACCGGCGAGTCCATTCCGGTGGTCAAGCGGCCTGATCATCCGGTATACGCCGGAACCATTGTGGAAGAGGGCGAGTGTGTCATCGAGGTTCGGACTGGCTCGGGCGAAAGCCGGTATGACCAGATCATCACCATGATCGAGCAGTCCGAGCAGATGAAATCCAACACGGAAAGCAAGGCGTCCCATCTGGCCGATCAGCTGGTTCCCTACACCTTCGCCGGAAGTCTGCTTAGCTTCCTTCTGACAGGCAATGCCACCCGTGCGTTGTCGGTACTGATGGTGGATTTTTCCTGCGCACTGAAGCTTGCCATGCCGCTGACCGTGCTCTCCGCCATGCGGGAAGCCGGCAACGCCCATATGACCGTCAAAGGCGGCAAATTCTTGGAGACCATTGCACAGGCAGATACCATTGTCTTTGATAAGACCGGAACACTGACCCATGCCTGTCCCAAAGTAGCGCAGGTTGTGCCCTTTGGCGGCAACGAGGAAACCGAAATGCTCCGGTTGGCCGCCTGTCTGGAGGAGCACTTCCCCCACTCTATGGCCAATGCCGTGGTGGAGGAGGCCAAGCAACGAGGGCTCAAGCACGAAGAGTATCACTCCAAGGTGGAATATGTGGTGGCTCACGGCATTGCCAGCACCGTCGGGAACGAGCGGGTGCTGATTGGCAGCGCTCACTTCGTCTTTGAGGACGAACATTGTCAGATTCCTGACGGCGAACAGGCCAAATTTGACGCTCTACCCACCGAGTACTCCCACCTTTATCTGGCTGTGGGCAGCAAACTGGCCGCCGTCATTTGTATTGTGGATCCTCTGCGATCTGAAGTAGCGTCGGTTCTGCGCTCGCTGCATCAGTTGGGCATCCACAACGCAGTCATGCTGACCGGCGACAACCAGCGCACCGCAGCTGCGATTGCAGCACAGGTAGGCATCAACGAATTCCGTGCCGAGGTTTTGCCGGAAGACAAGGCCAATTACATCGCGGAATTGCGTCAAGCCGGCCACACCGTCATCATGGTGGGCGATGGCATCAATGACTCCCCCGCTCTTTCGGAGGCGGATGTCGGCATCGCCATCAGCGATGGGGCCGCCATTGCACAGGAAATTGCGGACATTACCATCGCAGGAGAAACTTTGTGGGAACTGGTCCGCCTGCGCCAGATCTCGGCCGCACTGATGAAGCGCATCCGTGCAAATTATCGGTTTGTGTTGAGCTTCAACAGCGCCCTGATTCTGCTGGGTGTGGCGGGCATCCTTTCTCCGGCTGCTTCGGCCACCCTGCACAACCTTTCCACATTAGGCATCAGCCTACACGGCATGACCGGTCTTCCGATTCCGGACTTTCCGCGCGACAAGCCCTTGCTTGACTCTCACATGAACGATTCTGTCGATTAAACAAAGCACCTGTAAGTACACCGTGTCACAGTGTCTTACAGGTGCTTTTCAACTTCAGCAATGGCAACTGCGATAGAAGAAAACGCCGCACAGAACTCTGTGCGGCGTTCGGCTCCAATCAGTTCAGAACATAAATGTTGGCACGACGCACACCGAAGGTTCGGCAGGTGTCGTTGCTGTTATAGTGCAGATCCACGGTGTTGCCCTTGATGTCTCCACCGGTATCCTGTGCCACGGCAAAGCCGTAAACCACGCTGCCATCATCGGTGATGACAAACACTCGGCTGCCCAGAGGGATCACTCGGGGGTCCACCGCAATGGCACCCTGGCGGGTGGGCGTACCCATAGCGGTGATTCCGCCGGGCTCGCTGTACGCATAGGCCTTGCAGTTGACCACCTTGGAGTAAGAGTGCTCCTCTCCGTTGGACAGAGTAAAGGTCTTATTGACCTCGTCCACGGAGGTGATGGTAACGGAAGTCAAATTCAGATGGCTGCCGTTGTTCTTGAAGCCAGTCGGCTGGCTGTGGTCTTCCTTCGTGCCATAGGTGATGACTTCATCCACTTTGGGGGTCACCACTTCTGTTCCCGCCAACTCTGTGGTGGTTTCGCCGTTCAGCGTGCGGGTCTCATAGGTCTCAATACTGACACCGTTCTGTCCCTCCGTGGTGACAACCTCTTCTCCGGCCAGCATGGTCTTGTCAGCCACACGGACGGTTTCATAGGGGACGGTCACCTCGCTGCTGGAACTGGTCACAGTCAGGCGGTTGACATACAAATCGTAGCCAAACTCATTTTCCACACGCTTGGTGTAGTCCTGATTCTCCAGAGTGTAACCCAGATCAGCCAGCACCGATGCGTCAGACTTACCAAAAGTGTCGACCGTGATGACCTCGTCATCCACATGGACAATAGCCAGAACATGGTCAGCCGGGAAAACGCCCTGGTTGCCCAGATTGATTTCTTCCACCACATGCGTGGGTGCAGTTTGATCTGCATCGAGATTTGCGGCCATAGCGCTTCTGGCCTTCATGGTGTCATTGTTCTGCGCAGCGAGTGCAGAATAAGAGACTCCCAAGACGATCAGTGCAGCAGCGGCAACAGCAATTCCCACATAAAGGACTTGACGGATATGGGAGCCGGTTCTCTTTGTGTTGAATTTTTCAACGGTATAGAACATAGTTTCCTCCAGTCATGATTTGCAAACAAATGATTGTAACGATTGGTTACAGTGGGGATTATATGCACAAAACCACAGGAAATCAAGTTTTTGAACCGCTAAAAACCGCAAAACGGTTACGCCTGTAAATAATTATGTAAACTAAATAAGAAAAAAATAAGTAGAATCCGAGCAAAAAGGATAACGAAGAGTAACAAAAAGTAACACACGGCATTTTTTCTCGTTCAAAAAGTTCTTGAATTTACCCAAACTACTTTAAGTTAAGAACATTTTCATGTGTATTGTTGCTATTTACAGCAAAATAGTCAAACGCAACCAAAAAATGTTGTGTATTTTAACGGAAATAATGCCAAAAAAATTAAGGCAAAGTGAAAGAAGCGAACCAAAAAACAATAGTTGACAATCGGTCTTTTAGAAGGTATAATACAAAAGAATCGGGGTGTGGCGAAGTTTGGTATCGCGCTTGGTTCGGGTCCAAGAGGCCTCGGGTTCAAATCCCGACACTCCGACCATGCAGAGTATCCTTACAGGATTTGAAAAGAATCCTGTAAGGATATATTTTTTGTCAGAACCTTTCTGTCTTTTCCAGGGAGCCGTTTCTAACTGCTCCCTGCTATTTCTATTTGCTTCTCTTCTGGTTTTTCAACGGTTCTCCTCTTCTGCTCTTTTTTTCTTTGCAATTTCATGGTATACTACCAACCGTAACTAACCAACGAGGTGAACGCATGAATCTTTGCAACATCGACGAAGTGAAGGCACTTCTGGGCCGTCACGGATTTCATTTTTCTAAATCCATGGGGCAGAACTTCCTGATTCAGAGTTGGGTCCCACAACAGATTGCAGAATCCTCCGGTGCCGCACCGGATACCGGGGTGCTTGAAATCGGTCCCGGCATCGGCCCCCTTACCCGGGAATTGGCCGCCAGAGCCGGAAAAGTGGTTTCTTTGGAACTGGACCGCAGTTTGGCTCCGATTCTGGAAGAAACATTGGCCGACTGCCCCAATACAAAGGTCATCTTTGCGGATGTCACCAAAACCAACTGCAAGGAACTGGTGGAGCGTGAATTTTCCGGCATGAAGCCTATGGTTTGTGCCAACCTTCCCTACAACATCACCACACCTGTCCTCACTCAATTGCTGGAAAGCCGTGTATTTAACCGTCTAACGGTGATGATTCAAAAGGAGGCTGCACAGCGCATTTGCGCTAAACCCGGCACGGATAACTACTGTGCCTTTTCTCTGCTGTGCCAGTATTTCGCTCACTGCGAGCCTCTGTTTGATGTGTCTCGGGACTGTTTCCTTCCTGCTCCCAAGGTGACCTCCACGGTATTGCAGCTCAATATCGATGACACACCCACGGTCCAGGTGAAGAACGAAGCGCTGCTGCTGCGAGTCATCAACGCCTCCTTTGCGCAACGCAGAAAGACCCTGCAAAACGGTTTGTCCTCTGCTTTCTCCAACCAACTTTCCAAAGAGCAGGTTGCTGCCTGCATCGAAGAGGCCGGACTGCCTGCCACCATCCGTGGTGAAAAGATGGGTTTGGAGGACTTTGCCCGTTTGGCGGACTGCATCAATGCAAAACTTCACTGATGAAATTGAAACGGAGTACATCGAAATTCGATGTGCTCCGTTTTTACTGATGTATGGCAAGTTTTTTCTCCGCTTCCAATATCGCATCTTCATCGCTCGCTCTTAAATGCACTGTGCTTCTTCCATCTTTCGTTCTGCTTCCTTCTGAATCCACTGCTCTCTGGTCAACATCACTGTCAGCCAGCCATCTTTTCTGCTGATTTCCTGAAACCCGGCTGCAAAATGTGTCTTCCAAGCGGATTCTTCGTTTCGGGACAATTCAAAGTCATTGTGGAGTCGGCTGATTTTGCAGACATCAAACGCATGGTGGAGCATTCGTTTCAGTGCCTGAACCGCATAGCCCATGCCACGGTAGGGCGCATACAGGACAATGCTCATCTCCCACCAATCGTGCTTTGGACTGTAGTGGAAGCTGACAGTTCCAATCCATGCTCCGTCCACCGTACGGCGCACATAGGCAAAATATCGTTCCGGCTCCTGTCCAATCCAGCGAGCGTACCACTCCGCCCATTGCGTCTTCGGGAAGTCGACACAGCCGGTATCCCAGTGATAACCGTCATAAGTCACATCCCAATGCCGATTATAGAACATGGTTTGCGGATCCGATAACAACCTTTCCTGAAACCACAAGTCCTCTGGCTTTGGTACATAAAGCTCCAGCATCCGCCCACCTCCTTTCTGTTCAATATAGCATCCTTTTTCCATTCCGCAAGAGTTATACCCACCCAGATGGATCTTTCACTCAGTTCCGTTTTCCACAGCCTCTGCAAAACTATCGACCTTGCTGCCCAGCGGTTCCAAATACAATTTACGCCCCTACAGCGGATGATTTGAGGCGCTTTAGGGTAAACTGGCCTTGAGGTGATTTGATGAAGGAACATTATCCCGACCTGCACGAGCTGCTGCGATGCAGCACGGCAGCAGAAGGCTTTTTTGTCCAGCTGCCCAAAGCTGCCCAACAGGCTGCTATGGCCCAATCCCATTCCATTCACTCCACCCACGAGCTGCGCACCTTTGCCGACCGCTGGGGAAAGGAGTACCGACACCCATGAGCAAGCACCGCAAGCATAAGAAGCTCCCAATCGACTTCATGCCGCAAATTTCCAATGTGGTTTCCACCACCGAATGCACTGGCATGGTGCCCACGCAGCCGCAAAACGAGGACGAATTGGAATCCGATATGGATCTCTTTTCCTCCTCCCTTCCCCCGGTTTGGGACGACGATGAGGAATAAAAACAGGGACAACCATGCATTTCATGCATGGTTGTCCCTGTTTCCACTTGCGGTTGCCGCCGCTAGAAACGCCGAAAACCACTGCAGCAGCTGCTCCTTATCTTCCTTTGGATAGTAAAAATGCGTCGAGTGTGGCATCTCCTGTACCCTAATCCTCGGATTTCGCCGCAAATAGTCCGCCGCAGCTTGGGATACCATCTCATCCTCTCCGGACTGCACCGCCACACACAGGACAGAAATCTGTGACACCTGCTCCCGCACCAAACGAATTTCTCGAAACAACTCCAGATACCTTGGAATCCACCCCAGATACCGCCACATCTTCCGATCCGGTCCAATGCCATATGCCTTCTGCGCAGCTAGGGCACGCACATCATCCGAACGAATCCGGCCTCGAAACACCTTCCAGCAATTCCCCATCAGCGAGGGCCGGAGGCGGATCTCCAAGGGTACATCCACTAGAAACATACCTCGCACCCGATCGGAATATCGAATGGATTCCGAAATGGCAAACAGTGTTCCCATCGAGTGAGCCACCAGAATGAGAGAACGATGGGTTTTCAGCAATTCCTGCACCTTGTTCTCCACTTGTGCCTTCCATAGCTTCATGCTGCTTCTTGCAAATGCTTTCGCATCCCCGCCATGCCCGTCTAACTGCAAGCTGCACTGCGAGTATCCCTTTCCCAATGAAAAAAACGGTTCAAACTGCATCGGCGTACCCAAGATTCCATGCACATACAGAATAGCAGTATCCGCTCCCGGACACATCTGCTCCCAAGTTTGAGCAACCACAAGCATCCCCTCCCATCCAGTTTCAACGCAACATTGTTTCTGCACGGTTCAAGAAGTCTGTTTCACAAAACGGGCGCAGTCTCTGGTGAGACTGCGCCCGTTGTCAAATCTTGTTGGTGTTGTCCGCTTACCAAGGCTGAACTTGACCGGTCAACTCGGACACACGGGACATACCCTGTGCTGCGGCGATCTCCGCCAGTTCATCACGGACATGAATGGGTGCATAGGGATCTGCAAAGCAGGAAGTTCCGACTGCAACTGCCGTGGCGCCGGCCAGCATCAGCTGTGCCGCATCCTCGCCCTTTGCCACGCCGCCCATACCCAGCACAGGGATCTTCACGGCATTGGACACTTCCCAGACCATACGCACCGCCACAGGCAGTACCGCAGGTCCGGACAGGCCGCCGGTGTTCATCTTCAGGATAGGTCTGTGGGTATTCACATCAATACGCATACCACGCAGCGTATTGATGAGAGACACCGCATCCGCACCGGCATCTTCCACTGCACGGGCAATCTCCGTGATGTCCGTCACATTGGGGGACAGCTTTACCATCACCGGAACGGTGGAATGTTTCTTCGCCTCCCGTGTCACTTCCGCTGCCATAGACGGAACCACACCATACTGCAAACCGCCGGCCTTCACATTGGGGCAGGAAATGTTGACCTCGATCATGTCCACGCCGGCCTCGCTGAGTTTCTCGCACATGATGCCGTACTCTTCCGGCGTATTGCCGGAAATGTTGGCAATGATCCGCAGGTCATGCTTTTTCAATTCGGGCATTTCATGCTCGATGAAGCCATCGACGCCGGGATTCTGCAGACCCACAGAGTTCAGGATGCCCATGGGGGTCTCTGCAATCCGGGGCGGAGGATTGCCCTCTCTGCGGTGCAGGGTGAGTCCTTTCACACAAATGCCGCCCAGTTCGTCGATGGGATAGAATTCACCGTACTCCCGTCCAAAGCCGAAGGTGCCGGATGCCACCACGATGGGGTTTTTCATGGTCATTCCCGCCAGCGTGACGGACAGATCCACTTTCTTTTCCATTACCATGCCACCTCCTCTGCATCAAAGACCGGGCCGTCCTTGCAGACATGCTTATGCTCACCGCCGGCCGTCTTGCAGGCACAGACCAAACAAGCACCCACACCGCAGCCCATACGCTCTTCCATGCTCACCTGACAAGGCACTCCGTGTGCCTTGGCCGCATCAAACACCGTCTTGAGCATAATGCGGGGACCGCAGGCCATGACTGCCTTGATTTCCGGATGCTCCGTCAGTGCCGTATCCACGATGCCGGCCACATAGCTATGCACACCCAGAGAACCGTCGTCCGTGGACAGATACACCTGCTCACAGCAGTCCTCAAACTCTTTGGCCAACATCACCTTATCCCGATTGCGGAAGCCGATGCAGGCAACGGCACCCTGAGGTGCCTGAATGGCGGTGTTCAGCATGGGGGGCACACCGATGCCGCCACCCACGACCAGGACCTTGCCATCGGGGTAGGTAAAGCCGTGGCCCAGAGGACCCAGCACATCCAGTTCCTCGCCGGGCTGGCGCTGTGCCATCCAGCGGGTACCTTCGCCGCGCACTTCATAGACCACATTCAGCTTACTGCCGTCCACCCGGCAGATGGAGATGGGGCGGCGCAGCAACAAGCCTTCCCCGCACTTGATATTGACAAACTGGCCCACCTGGGCAGTTTCTGCCATCTCTCCGGCTTCCAGCCAAAGGGAAATGGCATCTTCATTCAGCTTTTCGACGCTGAGGATCTTACAAATCTTCTGGACAGGCACGATGCTGGCCTCCTTTATCGAATGGTGATGTAATTGCAGATGTCGTCCCGCATCTCAAGGGCAGCATTGCGGGCCGCCTCCTGATAATCGGTTCCGTTGTTGCCGGTCTTCTTCCATGCACACATAATACCACGGGAAGAGTTGACGATGGCACCACGGCCGTTTTCATCAAAGGCATACTGCACATCCGCAGCCGTGCCGCCCTGTGCGCCGTAGCCGGGCACCAGGAAGAAGGTGTGCGGCATCTGGGCACGGAGGGTCTTGATCTGCTCCGGATAGGTGGCACCGGTAACTGCACCCACACGATTGAACCCGTACTCGCCCACCGTCTCACCGGCCCACTGCATGGTCAGGTCGCCCATGACCTCATAGATGTGCTTGTCCCCGCACATCTGGTCCTGCAGATCCACCGCAGACTGATTGGAGGTGCGAACCAGAGCGAACACACACTTGTCAAAACGCTCACAATCCTTCAGGAAGGGGTTGATCGCATCCGCACCCATATAGCCGTTCAGCGTAACGCAGTCGGCGTCAAAGGTGGCGAACTGACTTTCACCCACTGTGGTGCGGCCCAGCCAGCCTTCGCTGTATGCGCTGGCCGTTGCGCCGATGTCGCCGCGCTTGATGTCTGCCACCACATAGAAGCCCTTGCTCTTGGCATACTGAATGGTGCGCTCCAGCATCTCCATGCCACGCCAGCCCAGATTCTCATAATAAGCAGACTGGGGCTTGACGGCGGGGACGATGTCGCACAGGGCATCCATCAGACCACAGTTGAATTCAAAGATTGCCTCCACAGCTGCCTGCAGGGTCTCGCCGTACTGAGCAACATACTTGGCACGGATATGCTCCGGAACATACTCGATGCGGGCATCCAGACCTGCAATGGTGGGGTTTTTCTTTTCGATAATCTTCTTTTGCAGCACATCAAACGACATTATTCGTTTCCTCCATCCTCATAAACAACCTTGCCGGAGGCAATGGTATATTTCACTTTTCCCTTCAGCGTCTTGCCATTGAACGGCGTATTTCTGCCCTTGGACGCAAACTTGGTTGCATCCACCACCCATTCCTCGTTGGGATCAAAGATGGTCAGGTCGGCATCACAGCCCACGGCAACACGGCCCTTATCCAGCCCCAGAACCCGAGCCGGATTGACCGTCATCTTTCCAATGATCTGAGGCAGCGTCAGCTCACCGGTGTGGTAAAGCTGGGTCAGCGTGATGGCCAGGGACGTTTCCAGTCCCACCATGCCGCTGGGTGCCTTTTCCAGTCCACGGGCCTTCTCCTCTTCCGAGTGCGGCGCATGGTCCGTGACGATGCAGTCGATCGTGCCGTCCTTGACACCTTCCAAAATGGCATCCTTATCACGGGTGTTCCGCAGAGGCGGATTCACACGGGCCGCCGCCCCCTGCGTCAGCACCTCACTGTGGGTCAAGGTAAAGTACTGGGGGCAGGTTTCGCAGGTGATCTTAACGCCCTTTTTCTTGAATTTACGGACGATGTCCACCGCTCTGCCCGTGGAGATATGGCAGATATGCACGGCACTTTGCGTTTCCTCTGCCAACATGGCATCCCGCATCACCATCAATTCTTCGGCAATGGCAGGGCGGCCGGGCAGACCCAGTTGACGGGACACACGACCCTCGTTGACCGCATAATTCTGGACCAACGTATCATCCTCGCAGTGAGACAGGATCACCATGCCATGGCTTCTGGCACAGATCAGCGCATCCCGCATCAGATTGGCACTCATCACCTGACGGCCGTCATCCGACAATGCCACCGCTCCGGCTTCCTTCAGTGCTGCCGCATCCGTCATTTCCTCGCCCAGCTGTCCACGGGAGACTGCTGCAATGGGCAGCACAAGAACTCCACTGCCCTCCTTCGAGCGGTCATACACATACCGGACCCATTCAGGGGTATCGATGGTCGGCTTGGTATTGGGCATACAGGTCACTGTGGTAAATCCACCGTGTGCTGCCGCATGCGAACCGGAAATAATGTCCTCTTTATGCGTGAAGCCGGGATCACGGAAATGCACATGGATGTCGATGAGTCCGGCGCTGACGGCGCAGCCCTCGGCGTCAATGACCCGTGCGTCCGCATCCTCCAATCCCACACCAATGGCAGAAATCAGGTCATCTTCCACGAGAATATCCGTTTTCTGCATGGTTTCCAGAACAGGATCGATCAAGGTTCCGTTTTTAATCAATAATTTCATGATTACTTATCGCTCCTTATCTTTTTTATATGGTTTCACCGCACATTCTATGAATGTACAGAATTTCTCTTTTACTATTATAATCCATCCCCTGTTTCAAAGCAAACTTTTTTGAAAATCGGCCGATGTTTTTTTAGAAAATTGGGCAAGCTACTGCTGCACTTGAAAAGGAGGGTGAATGATGAACAACAATCAGTTGATGAAAGGCATCGGAATCGGTCTGGCCGTGGGTACTGCCATTGGAGCAGCCTGTGTTCCCATGAAAAAGCATCCCATGAAAAAGAAGGCAAAACACGCCTTCAAGGTATTCTCGGATGCAGTAGAGGATCTGTCCGACGCTATGGGCCTGTAACAACCCGAAAAAAGAAGGCATGGTACATACCATGCCTTCTTTTCCTTTTTACACCGCGTGTCCCTGGGCCCGGATCACCGCAAGGACCTGCTCCACATACATTTCGCACTCTTCCAGCGTTTCCGCCTCCACCATGACACGGATCAGCGGCTCCGTGCCGCTTTCCCGCACCAGAATGCGACCCTTGCTGCCCAACCGCTCCTCTACCGCACAGACAGCCTCCTGAACGACAGGATCATTCTGTGCCTCGGGCTTGCTTCGGACTCGGATATTTTTCAGCACCTGAGGATAAATACGCACCGGAGCCACCAATTCACTCAAGGGCATCTTCTTCTCCAGCACCGCTTCCATAACCTTGATCGCCGTCAAAAGTCCGTCGCCGGTCGTTGCATACTGGCTGAAAATGATATGGCCGGATTGCTCACCACCGATGCGGTGTCCGTTGGCCAGCATATTCTCATAGACATACTTATCGCCCACAGCGGTCTTTTCATAATCGATCCCAGCTGCTTCCAGTGCCTTATACAGGCCGAAATTGGACATCACCGTGGTGACTACGGTATTATTGGCCAGTTGTCCATGCTCCCGCATATAAGCCGCACACAGGTACATAATCAAATCGCCGTCCACCACATTGCCATGTTCATCCACTGCAATGCAGCGATCTGCGTCACCGTCAAAGGCAAATCCCAAATCCAAATGCTCGCTCAGCACCAGCTCCCGCAGCGCGTCGATGTGCGTAGAGCCACAGCCTTGGTTGATATTCAGTCCATCCGGATCATCATGGATAACATAAGTCTTGGCACCCAATGCGTTAAACACATTCTTTGCAATCATCCATGCACTGCCATTGGCACAGTCCAGACCCACACGCATCCCCCGATAGGAGCGGGTAGCCAAACTGATAAGATAACCTACATAGCGATTGCGTCCGGCAGAATAGTCATATGTAGAACCCAGTTCGTCCCGAACGGCATAAGGAACCTCTTCGTGTTCCCCGTCCAGATAGGCTTCCACTTGTTGGATGGTTTCCTGCTCCATCTTCTCGCCCCGCTCGTTAATGAGCTTGATCCCGTTGTCATAGTAAGGATTGTGGCTGGCAGAAATCATCACACCGCAGTCAAAGTCCTCCGTCCGAGTGACATAGGCCACACTGGGCGTAGTGGTCACATGCAGCAGACATACATCTGCACCAGAGGCCGTAAGACCACAGCTCAATGCATCCTCCAGCATATAGCTGGAACGGCGGGTGTCCTTTCCTATCAGGACCCTTGCCTTCTTATTCAATCGTTTTCCATAGTACCAGCCCAAAAAGCGGCCCACATGATAGGCATGCTCCACCGTCAACGTGACATTGGCTTCCCCACGGAATCCGTCTGTTCCAAAATATCTGCCCATAATGAAATCTCCTTTTCTGAGCAATTTTGCCAAATTATTATAGCACAGTCTCTTCTCATTGTCACGGCTGACTTATCGCCTATTTCCCCTCGTTTCGACCGCATTTGACTGTTTTTGCCCATGCGTTTATAATAATTCGCAGTAGAAACCTTTTATTTTGACAATTGAAGGTGATAGAATGTCAAATGTTATTCAAAGGAGGCTGCTTGTCCCTGTGCTCCTCGGTGCAATCTGTTTGCTTTCCAGCTGTGGCAGCCCAAAACCAACCCAAACACTGAGCGAATCGTTTCTTGCACAGGAAACCGTTGCCTCTCAAATCCACTCCAACATGATCTTTTCCACCGTTTCCCCCGATTCCGAAGAGGGCCAGCTGTGCTTTACACTGACCGGAACCGCAACCACTGATTTGAATTCTCAATGTTTCTATCTGGATGCTGAGCTCACCCACCAGACCGATGACTTTGACCCGACCACCACGGAAGTGGAAAGCTACTACGATCCGGAACAAATGCAATCCTACTCCCGATTTGGCTCGCACTATTCCGTGACGGGGGAAAACACCGGATTCGTCACACTGGTACGGATGCCTCTGTCCCTCCATCTGGATGACCACTATCTGCGCCAAGAAGAATCGGAGTTGATCGGTGGCTGTGTCTGCGATGTTTATGTCGGCTCCGAGCGATCAACGGCCATCGACCTGCCCGTATACGCCCATGGCTCGCTCCATTCCTTGCCGCTGTCCGAAACCCCCATTGAAGTCCGACTTGCCGTCGACCCCTCCACCTCTCTTCCCGTCAAGCTAACCTTGACTTATCTCCCAAAGGAGGCGGAGCCCAGCTGCTTCACCGGTCCGAACGGCACCAAATATACCCTTTCTGAACTGAATTTCGAAGTAATCTATCAGCACTATGGTTTGCCTGTGGATACTACCATCCCCGACGGCTTTCGGGAACAGGCTCTTGCTCCAGAGCCAGCAAATACACCAGAACCAATGCCTGCATCCGAACCACCGGAACCGAGGGACTCCTATTTCATTCAGACCGCAGACCACCGGTGCCGCTATCAGATTTCCACGCCACAATACACGGCACCGGAATCGGTCACAGAATCTACCGCCAGCTTTTATTATTTTTATTCGGAAGAGGATTTCGAAGTTCTCGAGTACAATCTCTGGGACGATTTCACTCCGCAGGATGCCGCCGCTTATACAAAATCTCTGCCACAGCAGCTGCGGGAAACCGGAACCTATGGTAACTTATCCAGTTCCAAAATAAAAGAGCTGCGCATCGACGACAAGACGGTACAATATCGGGTCCTTCGCTTCCAAACTGCTGAGAATGATCTGCTTTATGACGGCATGCTGGTTTATTCCTGGTGCAGTACTCCCGACGAGGAACATGTACTTGAGGTTGTGCTCTGGGAGTACAACGCCTCCGGAACTCGTTCCTTCTTCCAACCGGAGGAGGAGCTGTGCTATGCCTACCACTATGCAGCACCGATGCCGGCCAATTCTCCCTGACAAAGCATCGGACCGGTCGCCAGCTCGGACCGGTATGCTGCTCCCATGTGCGCCTTTCTCCCGAAATGGTTGCCCGCATTGTGATTACATGATATGATTTGTTCGGTTCGTCGCTAATCATTCGGATGAATCAGCGCATCAGAGGGGGTTGCACTATGAAAAAACGCATACAGGGGATTTTGATCACCTTTGTCTCTTTAGCCGTATTTTGTCTGGCCGGTACCCAGCTCGGCTGGTTCACCTCCAACCACATCGTATGGCTGTTATTTTTGCTGTTTGCCATCTTTGTTCCGGTGGATTTTGTCCTGGATTGGGGCCTGGAAAAACTGGGCTTGAGCTCTGATTCCGCACGCCTTGTTAAAATTAGCATGGTTGCCGTGGCAGTTGTCCTGCTGTCGGCCCGGTTCTGAATCCTCAAAACGGAGCTATGGGTACGCCCATGGCTCCGTTTTTCGTTTATTCTCCTTTACAGCATTATTTTTGGTTTCTGCGCCCTATACGGCAAATTTCACTCTGCAAACTTGCAGATCACACAAAATTTTTCTTGCAAAATTCTTTTCGCACATGTCAAATATCACCAGTCTATCTTATACATTTTGCATATTGTATTATAACATTATATTATGTTATAATGACATCAACCGGAAAGGAAATTTTAAGCTTGATCCCTCAACAGCACCTGCCCTTCCGAACATTTGCATCAGATGACGGATTGACTATTCAACGAAACAAAAAAAGAGAGAAGGAATGCATTATGAATTCAAAAAAAGTGATTGAAACCATCATAAAAAGCCATGGACCTATTAAGCAGGTATACTGGGTCGCCTGCGGCGGCTCTCTGATCGATCTATATCCTGCCCATTTCATGATGCAATCAGAAAGCAGCACTATAGAATCCGGTTGGTACACCAGCAGAGAATTTCTAATTTCCACTCCGAAAAAATTGGGGCAGCACAGTTTAGTGGTAATGTGCAGCCACTCTGGTAACACACCAGAATCCGTAGAGGCCGCCATCTTGGCACACAAGGCTGGCGCCGCTGTTATCACCCTCACCGACTGTGCCGGGTCCAAGTGCGACGATCCCAGATTTTACACTTGCGTCTATCCTTGGGGGGATGATGTTCCCACCTTGGAGATCCCCAGCGGGATTTCTCTTTCTCTGGCCGCTGAACTGCTCTATGCGCAGGAAGGCTTTGCCAAATACGATGCCATTTACAACGGAATTCACGCCATGGACACCATAGTTCCCGCCGCAAAACGAAAGGTGCAGCAGGAACTGTGTGAACCTTTTGCTTCGCTTTGTGCTGCGCACCCGTTTTTCTACATTTTGGGCAGCGGCGCAAATTTCAGTCAGACCTACGGCTTTGCCATCTGCTCCCTGATGGAAATGCAGTGGCAGCACTGCGCCTACATCCACAGCGGCGAATACTTTCACGGTCCCTTCGAGGCCACAGAACCCGGTGTATTCTACTTTCTACAAATGGGCAGCGGTGCCTGCCGTGCAATGGATGAACGTGCATTAGCCTTCCTGCAAACCCACACCGATCAACTGATGGTCTTGGATACACTGGAGTACGGCATGGATGCCGTGGATCCCTCCGTCCGAGACTATCTGGACAGCGTGCTGCTGTACGCTATGAATGTGGAACTGCGTGCCGCTCGCGGCCGCAAATTGAACCACAGCCCGGAAACTCGCCGTTACATGGGGGTCGAAACATACTAAACCCACTGAAAAGGAGTCAATTATGCACAATTTTAAGGTCAAGGTTCTCGGCTTTGGAGACAATGTAGTAGACTGTTATGAACACACTCGAACCATGTATCCTGGTGGAAATGCTGTAAATTTTGCTGTATTTGCAAAACAGCTTGGAGCTGCACGCAGCGCCTATATGGGCATTTTCGGTTCAGATGCCGCAGCAGAGCATGTCATCTCCTCCTTGCAGGAAGAGGGCGTGGAACTCATGCAGTGCCGTCAGGTAGTCGGAGAAAATGGTGCTGCCCGTGTGACCATCAACCCCGACAACGGTGATCGTGTGTTTCTCGGGTCCAACGAAGGAGGAATTCGGGGCGATCTGCGGTATGCACTGGATCGCTTCACACTGGAATACATCCGTTCTTTCGATCTGGTTCACTCCGGAAACTACTGCTTTACCGAGCGTGAACTGCCCAAAATAAAAGCTGCCGGAGTGCCCATCAGTTTTGATTTTTCTGATGACTCTACAGAGGAATACTACGCAGCCATTGCTCCTTTGGTGGATTACGCCTTTCTCTCCTGTGGCGACCTGTCCACAGACGAAACCATCCAGCGTTTGGTCAAGGTTTCCACTCTGGGTCCTAAATTCGTCTGTGCCTCTCGCGGGAAAGATGGCTGCATTGCCTATGACGGCACTGAATTTTATTTCCAAGGTATCAAGCCGGTGGACCAATTGGTAGACACTATGGCTGCTGGAGACAGTCTCTTGACCGCCTTCCTGGTTTCTTATGTAGCACTGGAGCAGGAGGGCAAGGGTGGTCCGGATGCCATACGCAGCTGTCTGGACTTTGCGGCCTCCTTTGCCGCCCACACCTGCGGACTGGCTGGA
>JARIAU010000054.1 GCA_029257695.1 Oscillospiraceae bacterium | reverse complement strand
CATACCATTTTGGATGATGTTTCTCTTGGAGAGGAGGAGCGCCGGAGCCATCTGGAGGCCAACGATGCCCGGCGCCGAGATGCCCAGCAGACACTGGATGCGCTGACACAGGAGCGTCAGAATCTGGAAGCGCAGCGACAGGACCGCTCCTTTGAACGGCTTGCAATCATCCGGTCGCAGGATTTGCGGTTGGAAAAGGAGCAGGAGGAGCTGGAGCATACTCCTTGGCCCCAGTTGAGCGTGGAGAATCTGGCCCGTGTCATCGAGCAGTGGACGGGGATCCCGGCCAGCCGGATTCAGGAGGAAGAGTTTGGCCGACTGGCTGGACTGGGCGAGCGCCTGCGTAAGCGGATCATTGGTCAGGATCAGGCCATTGATTTGGTGTCTGCTGCCATTCGTCGTAATCGTGTGGGCATTTCGCCCAAGCACAAGCCGGTGTCCTTTATCTTTGTCGGCTCGACCGGTGTGGGTAAGACGGAACTGGTCAAGCAGTTGGCGGATGATCTGTTCCATGCACCGGATGCGCTCATCCGTTTGGATATGTCAGAGTTTATGGAGAAACACTCGGTGTCCCGTTTGATCGGTTCGCCTCCCGGCTATGTGGGTTATGATGAGGCAGGTCAGCTGACCGAGAAAATCCGTCGCAAGCCCTATGCGGTGATTCTCTTTGATGAAATTGAGAAGGCACACCCGGATGTACTCAATGTACTGTTGCAGATTCTGGATGACGGCAGAGTGACGGATTCCCATGGCCGCACGGTCAACTTTGAAAACACGGTCATTATTATGACCTCCAATGCTGGAAGCGAGCAGAAAGAAGGAACGGTGGGCTTCGGCCACAGTGTCAATGAGTTGGACGAACAGCGTACGATGAAGGCACTGCAAAGCTTCCTGCGTCCGGAATTCATCAACCGAGTGGATGAAGTGATTCACTTCAATCGGCTGACGGAGGAGAATTTCCGTGGTATTACGCGTATTATGCTGGACGAACTGGTGACTTCTCTGGAGGAAAAGGGAATTACCTTCACTTATGATGATGCACTGGTCAACCACCTCACGCACAAGTCGTATTCTCTGACCTATGGTGCCCGTAATCTGCGGCGTACGATTCAGCGAGATTTGGAGGACCCGATTGCGACCCGCATTATTGAGCATTATCAGCATCCCATCACGCAGATCCATGCAACGGAACGCGATGGAGCGATTGTGATCGACACGCTATAAAAAATATAAGCGTGCAGGTTCTCGAGGGAGCCTGCACGCTTTTTTACTCCAAACAATGAAACAGAAACAAAAACGGCATGACCAAATTGGTCATGCCGTTGTGTTTTGAAAGAAAGGAGTTGATTAGCGGGAAAATTCGGTCTCGCAGTAAGCGCAGCAGTAGGTGCGCTTTTCGGGATTGGTGAGAACAAACTCGCTGATGAGCTGAGGCTCGGCGACAGTGATGCAGCGAGGGTTCTTGCACTTGAGCACATTGTTCAGCTTCTTGGGGAGCTTCATCTGCTTCTTCTCCACCTTGACACCGTCCTTGATGATCGAAACGGTGATGCCGGGGTCCACATAGCCCAGAACATCCAAATCGAGATCAATGAGAGAATCGATCTTGATGATGTCCTTGCGGCCCATCTTGGAGCTCTTGGCGTTCTTGATGATGGCGACAGAGCAATCCAGCTTGCTCAAACCCAGCAGGCGATACACTTCCATGCTGGCGCCAGACTTGATATGGTCGAGAACGATGCCGTTCTGAATGCTATCGATATTCATCTAAAAACCTCCCTTAGACGGTAATGCCCAGCAGCTTGAGGATCAGGGCCATACGAATGAACTTTCCGTTTTCCACCTGGTCGAAATACCGGGCACGAGGATCGGTATCCACATCCACGGTGATCTCGTTCACACGAGGCAGGGGATGGAGAATGGCCATGGAGGGCTTGGCGGTGCGCAGCTTCTCGGGAGAGAGGATGTAGGTATCCTTCAGGCGGATATAATCGGCCTCGTTAAAGAAGCGCTCACGCTGCACACGGGTCATATAGAGGAAGTCCAGCTCGGGCATAGCCTCTTCCAGACTGGTGGTTTCGGTGTAGGGGAGGTGATTGGCGTTGAGGGTGTTCTCAATCAGGTACTTGGGCAGCTTCAGCTCCTCGGGAGCAATAAAGACGAACTTGATGCCGGTGTAGCGAGCCAGTGCGCTGACCAAAGAGTGAACAGTACGGCCGAACTTCAGGTCGCCGCAGAAACCGATGGTGAAGTTTTCCAGATTTCCGCGTTCGCGGTGAATGGTCAACAGGTCGGTCAGGGTCTGGGTGGGGTGGTTGTGGCCACCGTCACCAGCATTGATGATCGGTACAGTTGCGGCGTGGCTGGCGGCGTAGGGAGCACCTTCCTTGGGGTGACGCATGGCAATGATGTCGGCATAACGGCAGACGGTGCTGATGGTATCGCTGACGGTCTCGCCCTTTGCGGCGGAGCTGCTGTTTGCAGCCGAGAAGCCAAGGACGCTGCCACCCATGCGCTGCATGGCTGCTTCAAAGGACAGGCGGGTACGGGTAGAGGGCTCAAAGAACAGGGTGGCCAAAATCTTATGCTTGCAGGCCTCCTGATACTTTTCGGGATGAGCGATGATGTCTTCTGCGACGGCGATCAGTTCATCGATTTCCTCGGTGGACAGATCAGTGATGTTGATCAGATGTCTCATTTCCGTGTTGCTCCTTTCTTATTTTGGCATTCCGACGAATGATACCAGATGTGATACTGTTTGTCAAGAAGTATTTT
>JARIAU010000083.1 GCA_029257695.1 Oscillospiraceae bacterium | reverse complement strand
AGCAGGCCATTTTGTGCCTGATCCTTTATAATGTGGTCCAGTTTGTGGAAAACCAGTTTATCTATCCCCATGTGGTGGGCGGCTCGGTGGGGCTGTCCCCGCTGTGGACCCTGGTGGCAGCCCTGGTAGGCGGAAAACTCTTTGGTCTGCTGGGTATGATCTTCTTTGTCCCGCTGACTGCGGTGATTTACACCTTGGTGCGAGAAGCAACGGTGGCCCGACTGGAGAAGAAGCGGACCGCTGCGGTGGCTTGCCCGGAGCAGGGAAGCGGAGCCGACCAATCGGGGCCGGACGCCTCATAACCAGTCCTTCCAATCAGAGCAGGCCCTGTCGGAACTCATTCCGGCGGGGCCTGTTTTTTTGTATGGAATGTGCAGGAGCGACGCCTGGGTTCGGAGGGAAAAGCGGTGCTGACGGGAACAACATCCCGTGGCTGCTCCGGAACTTTGGAGGATTAGAGCAGGGGGAACGGATACCCTTTGTCGGAAAGAACGGGAGAAGAACCCGGAAACAGGGGGGATTTTGCTGGAAATAGAAGAAAGGGGACGGCTGCTATTGGGGTTAATGCCCCTTTTTTTGTTTAGGTTACACAAGATGAGAGGGCGGGTTTAGGTGCATAACCCACAAGGGGCACAAAGAAATAGACCCGTTGTTTAGAATTGGATAATTGCACTGCCGGAGGAGATGGGCTATGCTAGAGCCACATTGAGGGCTGCGTCGAGTGTGGCGCCATACGGCAAAAGCTCAAACACGCTCAAATGAACGGCCGACCGCCGTCGGGACAATCGGGCTGTAATGCAGAACATAAAAAAGGGAGCTGGAGCACAGCGTCGCAGTTCTTCCCTTCTTTATGAATTCGTACATCGGCTTACCTGAGACGAACGCCGGTATTCTTTGAGAGAGGAGACATATCCGAACTATTTCGACAACAACCAAAAAAGAAGAGAGGTACACTCGCATGAAAAAATTCAAATTGAGCGATGCGATCCTGTCTGTAATCTGCGTGGTGTTCGTGGCAGAAGCTGCGTCCCCGGTTGCAGCACTGGGTAACAGCCAGTTCTTCTGGTGGATCTTCATGATTATCGCATTCTTGCTCCCCTACGGACTGATTTCTTCCGAACTGGGCACCGCCTATCAGGGTGACGGCGGTCTGTATGACTGGGTGAGCGCCGCATATCCCGGCACCCGCTGGGGCGCTCGTGTTTCCTGGTGGTACTGGCTGAACTTCCCCCTGTGGATGGCATCTCTGGCCGTTATGTGCCCCGATCTGATCTCCATCATCACCGGCGTTACCCCCGGTCCGGTGCTGAGTCTGGTAATTCAGCTGCTGTTCGTCCTCGTGGTCACCATCATCGCCTGCTTCCCTGTCTGCGACAGCATCATTATTTTGAATATCTGCGCAGTCATCAAGGTATTCCTGGCACTGCTGGTCGGCGGCATGGGCATCTACTTCGGTGTGAAGAACGGTTTCGCAAACCCCATGAATGCCGCTTCCTTCCTGCCCAGCTTTGATCTGAACAGCCTGTCCTTTATCTCGGTGATCATCTTCAATATGCTTGGGTTTGAAGTGGTCTGCACCTTTGCAGATGATATGAAGGATCCCAAGAAGCAGATTCCCCAGGCCATCGTCATCGGCGGTCTGGTCATTGCAGCCATCTACCTGCTGGGCGGCTTCGGCATTGGTGCCGGCATCCCCGTGGATCAGATCAGCTCTGAATCCGGCCTCATTGATGCCGTCATCGCAATGAGCGGCACCTCCGAGGGCATCTTCATTGCTCTGGTGGCAGCACTGTTTATGATTACGCTGTTTGGCAACATGATTTCTTGGTCCATGGGTGTCAACTCCACCGCTGCGCTGGCTGCGGACAACGGCGATATGCCCAAGGTGTTCGGCAAGCGCTGGGCCAAGAACGATATGCCCATCGGCGGCGCCATCACCAACGGCATCGTGGCCGGTGTGGTGTGCATCATCGGTGTGGTGCTGAGCGTGGTTGCTCCTGACTCCGAGCTGTTCTGGACCTTCTTTGCACTGAATCTGGTGCTGTTCCTGCTCAGCTATCTGCCGGTGTTCCCGGCCTTCCTGAAGCTGCGCAAGAGCGATCCCGACCGGGAGCGTCCCTTCCGGGTTCCCGGCGGCAGCGGATTGTTGAAGGTGCTGGCCGTGGTCCCCATGATCCTGATTGCAGTTTCTGTGGTGTTCACCGCAGTTCCCCTGTCCTTTGATGCGGAGACTCTGAACGCTACGCTGCCCATCACCATCGGTGCGGTGGTTGCCATCGCTCTGGGTGAGGTCATGGCAGCGGTCCGTGACAAGAAAAAGTAAGCGTTTCCTTATCCTGTTGTGTACAAACAGACCCCGCGCCAGGGATCTGAAACTGATTTAAAACGACTATTCTTTAGGAGGAATTTGAAATGGCAAAGCGTATTATTGGTACTACCCCCAAGCAGGACGGCTTCCGTATGCCCGGTGAGTTCGAGCCCCAGGATCGTGTGTTCATGATCTGGCCCGAGCGTCCTGACAACTGGCGTAACGGCGCAAAGCCCGCCCAGGAGACCTTCACTAATGTGGCCAAGGCCATCGCCAAGCACACTCCCGTGACCATTCTGGCCAATAACAGCCAGTATGCCAACTGCCGTGCCCGTGTCCCTGCTGACATTCAGGTGGTCGAGGCTTCCAGCGATGACGCTTGGGTCCGTGACTGCGGTCCCAGCTTCGTGATCAACGATAAGGGCGACATCCGTGGTGTGGACTGGACCTTCAACGCATGGGGCGGCCTGTATGACGGCCTGTACTTCCCCTGGGCCAACGATGACGCTATGGCTCAGAAGATCTGCGAGCTGCAGGGTGTGGACTCCTATCGTACCGAAGGCTTCGTGCTGGAAGGCGGCTCCATCCATGTGGACGGCGAGGGCACCGTTATCGTCACCGAGATGTGCCTGCTGAGCCCCGGCCGTAACCCCGATAAGTCCAAGGAAGAGATCGAGGACATGCTGAAGGAATACCTGAATGTCGAGAAGGTCATCTGGATCAAGGACGGCATCGATCCCTATGAGACCAACGGTCATATCGACGATGTGGCTTGCTATGTCCGTCCCGGTGAGGTCGCCTGCATCTGGACCGAAGACAAGGAGAACCCCTTCTATGAGCAGGCTCAGGCTGCTTACAAGACCCTGTCCGAGGCTGTGGACGCCAAGGGCCGCAAGCTGAAGGTGCACAAGCTGTGCCTGTCTAAGGAGCCCTGCCACCTGCACGGTGCCAACACCATTGACATCGTCGAGGGCACTCTGCCTCGTGAGGAAGGCGAGATCTCCATCGCTTCCTACATGAACTTCCTGATCACCAACGGCGCCATCATCCTGCCCCAGTACGGCGATGAGAATGACGCTCTGGCTGTGGAGCAGGTTCAGGCCATGTTCCCCGATTATGTCATCGAGCCCGTCCGCACCGAGGAAGTCGCATTCGGCGGCGGCAACATCCACTGCATCACCCAGCAGATGCCCAAGGCAAAGTAATTTAGACTTTGGTGCTGCCGGACGGACACAGAAGGGCGTGTCTGCCTGCAAACCTACAGTTGCTAAATTTATAGTTCCTCAATGAGCCGAGTGGCGGCCCAAGGCCGCCCCTTGAGCTCCCTGTTGAGACCATTGAATGAAGATATTATTAGGAGGTATTCCCATGAATAAGGGTCTGCGTCATTTTATTGACACCAATGATTTTACCAAGGAAGAGCTGATCGACATCATCGAGCTGTCTCTGAAGATTAAGAAGTGCATCAAGGCCGGTTACTATCCCCCTCTGATG
>JARIAU010000085.1 GCA_029257695.1 Oscillospiraceae bacterium | reverse complement strand
CCAGCACCACCTGTGTGGGATGATACTTGTTGTCCAGCTTCAGGCAGGCGTCCCGAGTGAATTCGCTCTTGTCTTCAAAGGAATGCATCCGCACATCGTGGGCCAGCAGGGCGGCCTCATCGAACTCCTCCTCGCCCTCTTCCGTCACCAGAAGCAGGGTGCGCTCATCGGCGGTGAATTCCTCGCCGGAGAGCATGGGGCTGATAAAGTTGGTTTTTCCGGAATCCAAAAATCCGCAGATCATATAGACCGGGACTTCTTTTTTCTTCAGCATAGAATTACCTCACTTAAAGGCCGAACACGCCGGGCAGGTCATGCTCCTTCAGACCGGAGCCAATGACGCAGAGACGGCCGGTGTAGTCTGCACTGCCGTGGCGAATGTCAAACTCGCCGGGCACCATGTCAAAATGGATCCAACCGCCATTCACATCGGGAACGATGCCCTTGGCACGGAGGATGGCGCCATAGGTGCCCTCATCCAGCTGCTCCAGAGCAGAACGGATCTCTTCCTCGGTGAATTTCTTGGGGGTTTCCGTGCCCCAGCTCACAAACACCTCATCGGCGTGGTGGCCGTGATGGTGATGATGATGGTCGTGGCAGGAGCAGTTGGGATCGTGGCACTCATCCTCGTGGTGATGGTGGTGTTCGTGGTCATGGTCATGGTCGTGATGATGCTCATGCTCGTGTTCATGCTCATGCTCATGGCAGCACTCATGGTCATGGTCATGATGATGCTCATGCTCGTGCTCGTGATGATGGTGGCAGGAGCAGGCAGGATCGTCACATTCTTCGTGCTCGTGATGGTGCTGTTCTGCCTTGGCCTGAGCGATCAGATCTTCGGCCAGAGAGTGGTGGCGCATAGCGGACAGAATCACCTCGCCGGACAGCTCGTCCCAAGGGGTGGTGATGATGGTGGCATCGGCGTTATGAGCACGCAGCAGCTCCACCACTTCCTGCAGCTTGGCCTCGGAGAGGTCCTGCGTGCGGGAAAGGATGATGGTGCCGGCAGTTTCGATCTGGTCGTTGAAGAATTCGCCGAAGTTCTTCATAAACATCTTGCACTTCTTGGCATTGACCACGGCAACAGCACTGCCCAGTTCCATGGGGGTGGTCTTGCTGGCGTTGCCCACAGCACGGCTCACATCGCTGAGCTTGCCAACGCCGGAAGGCTCAATGATGACACGGTCGGGCTGATACTGCTCCACCACATCATGCAGGGCCTGATTGAAGTCACCCACCAGAGAGCAGCAGATGCAGCCGGAGTTCATCTCGTTGATCTGAATGCCGGAGTCCTTGAGGAAGCCGCCGTCAATGCCGATTTCACCGAACTCGTTCTCGATCAGCACCAGCTTTTCGCCCTTGAAGCAGTCATCCAGCATCTTTTTGATCAAAGTAGTTTTACCGGCACCCAGGAAGCCGGAAATAATATCAATTTTCGTCATGATAGAAAACCTCGATTTCATCAGATTTATCCTTCTATTGTACCCCAAATCATGGAAAATGCAAGCCTTTGCACAAGAAACCACGGCAAAGGACAAAATCATGCCTTGGGAAGGGAGAAGTAGAAGGTGTTTCCTTCCGTATTGGCTTCTGCCCATACTTTGCCTCGGTGGAGCTTGGCCAATTCAGCGGCGATGGAAAGGCCCAAACCGTACCCTTCTTGGGTGCGGGAGGAATCCACCCGGTAGAACCGAGTAAAAATGCGGCTGAGCTGCTCTTTGGTCAGAGGTGTTCCGCTGCTTTGCACGGAGAGTTGAATGTGCCGTCCGATTTCCTGCACCGACACCCGAATGATGCTGTTGGGGGCGGCATACTTGCAGGCATTGTCCAAATAGATGTCCACGATGCGGCGCAGCAGGGCGGGATCGCCTTGCACCGGACAGTCGGGGGATAAGGCGGTCTCGATGGATTTTCCCTGCTCAAAAGCAATGGGGTCAAAGACCAGCGTTTGCTCTTCCACCAGATCTGCAAAATTGAGCGGCACGGGCTCTATGGGCTGGGATGCGTTGTCGCTGCGGGCCAACAGCAGCAGCTGTTCGACCAGTGTCTGCATTTGGCCGGAGGCATATCGAATGTTGTCCTGCCAGCGCATCCGCTTCTCTTCCTCTGCATCCTTGCATTCTTGCAGCATATCCACACTGGACAAAATAACCGTGAGGGGGGTTTTCAGCTCGTGGGAGGCATCCGCCACAAATTGCTGCTGCTGTTTCCAGCTGCGTTCCACCGGACGGACGGCCCAGCGAGAGAGGCGGATGCTTAGAAGGAAAAAGACCCCTAGTGTGGCCAAGCCAATGATGGAGAGATTGCGCGTCAGCGCATGGAGGGTGCTGCGCTCTTGAGAGAGATCCACGAAGGAGATGCGGGTGCCGGACAGTCCGGAGGAGCGGAGAAAACGCAGGTGGTATCCGTCTCCGTGATAATCTCCGGAGGGTTCTCCGGAGAGAGCGGCAGAAATCGCGTTGCGCAAGGCATCCTCGTCGCCCGTGTCAAAAAATTGATTGGTCAGGATATATACATAGTTGTTTTGCGTTACCTGAACAATCAGACAGGGCAGAGCCACCGAGCCGGAGCCGGGAAGGGCCTGCTGCGGAGTGGTCTGAAATTCCGGCGGCTGTAACACCAATGTATTACTGGACAGGGACAGACTGCGCTCCAGCGCCAGATAACTGTCCCGACGCAGGCTGTTCCCGGTGGTGAGGGTCACCACGGCAAACAGGGTCAGGAGAATGACGGAAACGAAGAGCATATTGACGGCAATAAACTTGCGCCGCAGCTTTTGGATCATTGGTCGTCGGCCCCTTCCTTCAAGTAGTATCCCATCATCCGCTGGGTCTGAATGGTGACCCGGCTTTTGAGGTGCTTCAGCTTCTTGCGGAGGAAGGAAATGTAGACTTCCACATTGTTGTCCTCGGCATCTGACTCATAGCCCCACACTTTCAAAAGCAAGGTGTCCTTGGAAGCCACTTGCTTGGGATTGGTCATAAAGTAACTCATGAGGTCAAATTCCTTGCGGCTTAGCCGGACGGAATGTTCGCCGCAGCTGAGCACACAGCTGCCCAGATCCAGCTGCAAATCTCCGTAGGTCAGGGTGTTGTCCCAGGCTTTAGTGCGCTTGCGGGACAGGGCCCGCAGGCAGGCCAGCAGCTCTTCCGAGGCAAAGGGTTTGGTAAGATAGTAGTCCGCACCGGCATCCAATCCGTGGACCCGATCCACTACTTCGCTTTTGGCCGTCAGCATCAGAATCGGCAGGCTGCTTTGGGCTTTCCGAAGTTCCTGCGCCACCGTAAATCCGTCCTTTTTGGGCAGCATCACATCCAAAATCATCAGGTCGTAAATTCCGCTGAGGGCGTTGTCCAATCCGGACTCTCCGTCATAGCAGACATCTGCCGTGTAGTTGTGGGCTTCCAGCAGATCTCGCATGGTGGATGCCAGCCGCTGCTCGTCCTCGACAATCAAAATTCGCATGGTACGACCTCCTTTCCAAAGAAGTGTAACGAAAAATTCCGTTTGATACAAGTATTCTAGGAGGAATAGCTGAAAAAAAGCTGAAAACGCCGTTCAACCGGGCGGTTGAACGGCGTGGGTCAGGCAAAAGGAAGATCTGCGGCGCCCATGGCGCACAGGCGGCTGCAAATGCCGCTGAATCGCTTGGTCTGCCGGTCGTTTTCTGTCATGCGGACCACCACATCCTCGTCACCCACCAGAATCAGCAGTTCCCGTGCACGGGTGATGGCGGTGTAAAGCACACCTCGGGTCAGCAGCATGGGCGCACCGTTGACGGCAGCCAAAATAACCGCCCGATACTCGCTGCCCTGGGATTTATGTACCGTCATAGCGTAAGCCATTTCCAGTTCGTTCAGCATATCTGGGGTGTATTCCACAATGTGGCCGTCGAAGTTGACGGTGACGCAGTCGCCCTCCGGCGTAATGTCGGTGATGAAGCCCACATCTCCGTTGAACACACCCATGCCGCCCTTGCGGCCGTCGTCGGTCCGCCAAAGCACATCATAGTTGTTTTTGATCTGCATCACCCGATCTCCGATGCGGAAGATGACACTGCCGTGTTTGCGTTCCGGAACGCCGTCCTGATGGGGGTTGAGGGCGGCTTGCAACGCCAGATTCAAATTGGCAGTGCCGGTCTGATATTTGCGGGTGGGGGACAGCACCTGAATCTGATCGGCAGGGATGCCCATGCGCTCCGGGAGGCGGGTGCGGCACAGCTCCACAATGGTGTCCACGGCGGACTGGCCCTCCTTGCGCCGGAGAAAGAAGAAATCGCCGCCGCTGTTTTTGAGACTGGGGACCTTCCCCTGGTTGACGGCATGGGCGTTCATCACGATCTTGGACTGCTGGGCCTGCCGGAAAATGGCGGTCAGTTTGGTGTTTGGCACCACGGTGGAGCGGATCAGGTGGTCAAAGACCTGTCCGGGCCCGACCGAGGGCAGCTGATCCGGATCGCCCACCAAAACCAGGCGGCAGCCATTGGGCAGCGCAGAAAGCAGGGCGGCCATCAGCGGCACATCCACCATGGAGGTTTCGTCCACAATGACGGCCTGACAGTCGAGAGGCTCGTCCTCGTTGCGCTGAAAAGCCAGCCTGCCGCTTTCGGAGTCGTATCCGGCCTCCAAAAGGCGGTGAATGGTGGAAGCCTCCATGCCGCAAAGTTCACCCAGCCGTTTGGCGGCTCGACCGGTGGGGGCGCAAAGCAGCGTTTTCAGCCCCATCTGCTCGTATAGGCCCAAGATGCCCCGCAGACTGGTGGTTTTACCGGTGCCGGGGCCGCCGGTCAGCAGCATGACCTGACGATAGGCGGCCATACGGACTCCTGCCCGCTGTTCCGCGGCATAGGTCAGTCCCTGCTCCCGTTCCACTCGGTCAATGAGCTGTTCCAAATGATCCGGGGGACGCAGGGGGTGCTGACACATGGTGTGGATGGTGTCGGTAATAAAACATTCTTCCTCGTATAGCTCGTTGAGGTAGACGGCCTCCACATTGGCCACCGGTTCCAAGATGATCCGCCCTCGCAGCCGAAGCGCGTCCAGACCCTCTTCCAACAGAGAAGGGTCCTCCAGCCGCAGCAGCCGCTGGGCTGCCGGCAGCAGAGAATTGCGGGGCAGAAAGCAGTGGCCGTTGCCCAGATTGTGCTGCAAAGTGTACAATACACCGGCCTCGATGCGGATGAGGTCGGAGGCACCGATGCCGCAGGCAGCAGCGATGCGGTCGGCATCGGCAAAATGTACGCCCAGATCCTGCTCCAACAGGAGATAGGGATCTGCCCGAATGATGTCAATGGCCCGATCGGCATAACGCCGCCAAAGAGAGAGGGAAAGGGAAACCGGGAGCTGAAATTCACCCAAAAATTCCACCAGACGACGCATACCGGCCTTTTGGAGAAATTCTGCCTGGATGGCAAGGGCTTTTTTCAGCGTGATCCCCTTGACGGTGGCCAGCCGCTCCGGATCAGATTCAATGACCGATAAAGTGTCGGCGCCGAAGGTGTCCACGATACGGCGGGCGGTTTGTTTTCCGATACCCTTGATGACACCGGAGGCAAGGTATTCATAAATGCCGTGCTGTCCGGTGGGAATGGATACTTCGATGTGGGCAGCCTTGAATTGAGGACCGAAGCTGGGGTGATCCACCCAGACACCCGTGGCCAGCACGGTTTCGCCGGGGGTAACCTGTGCCAGCTCGCCTACAACGGTCTGACTGCCCTCACGGGATTTGACCCGGAGAACGGTGTATCCATTCTCCGGATTTTGATAAATGACCGCCGAAACGGTGCCTTCCAATGTTTCCATATCCGGGTGATCCAATGCGGTCACCTCCCTTGTTATGTGATGGTATCCTCCGGGGTGGGGATGCAGTAATGTACATTGGTCCAGTTGGTGCAAAGCTGCTCCGCCACCGACAGACCGGCATCATTGAGCCCCAGATCCAGCAGATAGATCTCGGTATCGGACAGCCTGCCTTCTTCGGACAGGGCGCGCAGACCTCTGATCCGGTGTTCCAGATCGGACCCGTCCCCCTGTGCCGGGAGCAGGATCCATGCCCCTTGTACGGGATACAGCAGCACGCCCATGACCAAGCGGACACAGGCGGCCACGCCAATGAGTGCAAAAAGAGTGATTAGGATTTCCAGAGCCATAGTGTTCGCCTCCGGGTCATCCTATGCCGGAGCAAAGACTCAGGTGAGCAGGGGCTTCAGGTATTTGCCGGTGTAGCTGCCGGGGCAGGCAGCCACTTGCTCCGGTGTACCGGTGCAGACGATCGTTCCGCCCTGATCGCCGCCCTCCGGGCCCAAATCAATCAGGTGGTCGGCGGTTTTGATCACATCCAGATTATGCTCAATGATGAGCACTGTGTTTCCGGCATCCACCAGTCGCTGCAATACCTCCACCAGACGGTGGACATCGGCAGCGTGCAGTCCGGTGGTCGGCTCGTCCAGTATATAGATGGTGGAGCCGGTGCTGCGCTTGGCCAGTTCCGTGGCCAGTTTGATGCGCTGTGCTTCGCCGCCGGAGAGGGTGGTGGAGGACTGGCCCAGCTTCACATAGCCCAGACCCACATCAAAGAGGGTTTTCAGTCTGGAGTAGATTTTGGGGTGGTTTTCGAAGAAGGGCAAAGCTTCATCCACCGTCATTTCCAGTACATCGTGAATGTTTTTGCCCTTGTATTTCACTTCCAAGGTCTCCCGATTGTAGCGGTGGCCCTTGCACACCTCACAAGGGACATAGACATCAGGAAGAAAATTCATTTCAATTTTGATGAGTCCGTCACCGGCGCAGGCTTCGCACCGGCCGCCTCGGACATTGAAGGAAAAGCGTCCGGCATTGTAGCCCCGGGCCTTTGCGTCCGGTGTGGAGGCAAACAGCTCCCGAATGTCGTTGAACAGGCCGGTGTAGGTGGCGGGGTTGGAGCGGGGCGTGCGGCCGATGGGGGACTGGTCAATGGCGATTACCTTGTCCAGATGCTCCAAGCCGTCAATGCCGGCATGCTTGCCGGGGCGCACCTTGATGCGGTTCAATTCAGCGCCCAGCTTTTTGTAAATGATTTCATTCACCAAACTGGACTTTCCGGAGCCGGATACACCGGTCACTACGGTCATAGTGCCAAGAGGAATGGTCACATCAATGTTCTTCAGGTTGTTTTCGCAGGCACCTCGGACGGTGAGAACATGCCCGTTGCCTGCTCGACGGACGGAAGGAACGGGGATTTTTTTGCGTCCGGAAAGATAGGCTCCGGTTAGGCTCTTGGGACAGGCCATGATGTCTTCCGCTGTACCGCAGGCCACGATTTCACCGCCGTGAATGCCGGCCCCAGGGCCCACATCCACGATATAGTCTGCCGCGCGCATGGTATCTTCATCGTGTTCCACCACCAGCAGGGTGTTGCCCAGATCCCGGAGCTTTTGCAGCGTGCCCAACAACAGATCGTTGTCCCGCTGATGCAGCCCGATGGAAGGCTCATCCAAAATATAGAGTACACCCATCAGCGAGGAGCCGATCTGCGTGGCCAGTCGGATGCGCTGGCTTTCACCGCCGGACAGGGTGGATGCACTGCGGCCCAAAGTCAAATAATTCAGACCGACCGACTGCAAAAAGCCCAGTCGGCTGCGGATTTCCCGCAAAATCTGATTGGCAATCAGCTGCTTCTGAGGGGAAAGTTCCAATTGTTCGATGAAGTCCAATGCTTCCCCAATGGGCAGCTGGCAGAACTGGTGGATGGACAGACCGCCTACTGTGACGGCCAGAACTTCTTTGCGCAGCCGCTGTCCGCCGCAGTCCGGACAGGGGGAGAAGCTCATGCATTCCTCCAAGTCTTTTTTTGCACCGTCGGACTGCGTTTCCCGGTAGCGCCGCTCCAAATTGTTGACAATGCCCTCGAAGGGCTGTTTGATGACCGATTTGCCCCGGGCGTTTTCGTAGGTCAGGGTGAGGGGCTCGCCTTTGGTGCCGTAGAGAATCAGATCAATGATCTCTGGGGACAGCTTGCTGAGGGGTTGGTTCAGCTTGAATTTGTACTTCTTGGCCAGTGCGTCGAAGTACATTCGAGAGATGCCATCGCCCTTGATGTTGTTCCAGCCGGGGGCGGTAATGGCTCCGTCCAGAAGAGAGAGCTCCCGGTTGGGTAGAATCAGATCCGGGTCTACCTTCAGTTGGAAACCCAAGCCGGTACAAGTGGGGCAGGCGCCATACGGGTTGTTAAACGAAAAGCTGCGGGGCGCCAGCTCTTCAATGGAGATGCCGCAATCTTCACAGGCGTAGTTCTGAGAAAACACCAGATCTTGGTCCTCTCGAACCAGATTGATGAGCACAATTCCGCCGGTCAGACCGGAGGCAGTTTCGACCGAATCGGTCAGACGCTGGGCGATGTCCTCCCGAATTACCAGACGGTCCACCACGATTTCAATGCTGTGCTTCTTGTTCTTGTCCAGCTTGATTTCCTCGGTCAGTTCGTAAAGACTGCCGTCCACACGGGCACGGACATAGCCGCTGCGGCGGGCATCCTCAAAAATCTTGGCATGTTCGCCTTTTTTGCCTCGGATGATGGGGGCCATGACCTGAATGCGGGTGCCTTCGGGCAGGTCCATCACCTGATCGATGATCTGGTCAATGGTCTGCTGTTGAATCTCCTTGCCGCACTTGGGGCAGTGAGGGGTACCCACTCTGGCCCAAAGCAGACGGAGATAGTCGTAGATCTCCGTCACCGTACCCACAGTGGAGCGGGGGTTTTTGCTGGTGGTTTTCTGGTCAATGGAAATGGCGGGGGAAAGTCCGTCGATGGAGTCCACATCCGGTTTTTCCATCTGGCCCAAGAACATACGAGCGTAAGAGGACAGGCTTTCCACATAGCGGCGCTGGCCCTCGGCATAGATAGTGTCAAAGGCCAGACTGGACTTGCCGGAGCCGCTGAGGCCGGTGAGCACCACCAGCTTGTCTCTGGGAATCCGGACATCCACATTTTTCAGGTTATGGGCACGGGCGCCCTTGACATAGATGTGATCTTGCATAATTGGTCGTTACCTCATTCGTTGGGAGGGCAAGGAGCGGCACAGCATCAGTTTGCCTGTCCCTGCAACTCAATGATCTGATCCCGCAGCTCCGCAGCCAGCTCAAACTCCAACAGCTTGGCGGCTTCCTTCATTTGCTGCTCCAGCTTGTGAATCAGCTGCTGTTTCTGCGCCTTAGTCATCTGTTTAATCGCCTTGGTTGAGCGGGGAGCCTCGTCCACCGGCTCCATGAGAGCCCGAACATCCTTGCGGATGGTGGTGGGAACGATGCCGTGGGCGCGGTTGAAGGCGTCCTGCTTTTCCCGGCGCTGTTGGGTGATGTCCATTGCATGGCGCATGGAGGGGGTGATTTTGTCTGCATAAAGCAGTACCTGTCCGTCGGCGTTTCGGGCCGCACGACCGATGGTCTGGATGAGAGAGGTCTCGCTGCGGAGGAATCCCTCCTTGTCTGCATCCAAAATGGCAACCAGGGAGACTTCCGGAATATCCAGACCTTCCCGAAGCAGGTTGATGCCCACCAGCACATCAAAGTTGCCCAGACGCAGGTCTTTGATAATCTGGACCCGCTCCATGGTGTCGATGTCGTGGTGCATATACCGCACTCGAATGCCCACCTTCTGAAAGTGCTGCGTCAGATCCTCGGCCATTTTTTTGGTCAGAGTGGTCACCAGCACCCGTTCCGAACGGGCGGCACGGGCATTGATCTCCCCGATGAGGTCATCGATCTGCCCTTCGATGGGGCGCACCTCCACCTTGGGGTCCAGCAGACCGGTGGGACGAATGACCTGTTCCACAATTTGGCCGGAGCGGGTCTGCTCATATTCGCCGGGGGTGGCGGATACATAAATCACCTGATTGACCCGGTCTTCAAATTCGGGGAATTTCAGAGGGCGGTTATCATAGGCACAGGGGAGGCGGAAGCCGTAGTTGACCAAGGAGGTTTTTCTGGCCCGATCTCCGTTGTACATGGCTCGCACCTGAGGCAGGGTCACATGGGACTCGTCGATGAACATCAAGAAGTCATCGGGGAAAAAGTCCAACAGGGTATGGGGAGCGGAGCCCACCGGGCGGTTGTCGATCACCCGGGAATAGTTCTCAATGCCGGAGCAATAGCCGATTTCCTGCATCATTTCAATGTCGTACAGGGTGCGCTGCTTGATGCGCTGTGCTTCAATGGCCTTGCCCTCGGACTCAAAATACCGGACCTGCTCCTCCATCTCGTTGTAAATGCGTGCAATGGCGGCATCCATTTTGTCCTTGGGCGTGACATAGTGGGTGGCCGGCCAAATCGGCACCGTGGTCAGACGGCGGATGGGGGTTCCGGTCAGGGCATTGATTTCGCTGATGCGGTCGATCTCGTCCCCGAAAAATTCGATGCGGATGGCGTTGTCCTTCCAGTAAGCCGGCCAAACTTCCACCGTGTCGCCCCGGACCCGCACCATGTTGCGCTCAAAGGCGATGTCGTTGCGTTCATAACGGATGCTGATCAGCCGATTGAGCAGCTCTCGGATCTGCATGGTGGCACCCACCGTGAGGGTGACCATCATAGAGGCAAAATCCTCCGGTTCGCCCAGACCGTAGATGCAGCTGACCGAGGAAACCACAATCACATCCCGCCGCTCCAGCAGGGAGGCGGTGGCACTGAGCCGAAGCCGGTCCACTTCCTCGTTAATGGCACAATCTTTTTCAATGAAGGTGTCCGTGTGGGGGATATAAGCCTCTGGCTGATAGTAGTCGTAGTAGGACACAAAATATTCTACCGCATTGTTGGGGAAAAATTCCCGAAATTCACTGCACAGCTGGGCGGCCAGTGTTTTATTGTGAGCCAAGACCAGCGTGGGGCGCTGCACCTGCTCAATGACCTTGGCCATGGTATAGGTTTTACCGGAGCCGGTGACGCCCAGCAAGGTCTGCTCATTCAGCCCCAATTCCACACCTTGACTGAGTGCGGCAATGGCTTCCGGCTGATCGCCGGAGGGCTGATAGGGACTGACAACTTCAAATTTCGGCACAGCGAACCCTCCTTTTCTGGTGTGGGTTTATTATATAGGAACAAATGTTCGATGTCAACGAGGTTGGTCGGAGGAGGGCAGCAGTCCGCAGTCCACCATAGACACAAAATCGCCGTCGGCAACAATAATATGGTCCAAAAGCTGAATTCCTAACGATTGCAGCAACGGGCGCAGCGCCAGAGTGAAGGTGCGGTCCGCCTCGGAGGGGAGTGCAATGCCGTTGAGGTGGTTGTGGGCCAGAATGAGGGAAGAGGCCTGATGCTCCAGAGCCAGTTCCACCACTTTGCGGGGGTCTAAACCAACCCGATCCAAGCCGCCTTCGGCCAGCAGGCTGCAGCACAACACCTTGCCTTTGGTGTTCAAACAAAGCATATACACCAGTTCGTTGCGGGCACCGACAAAGTAATGACGCAGGTATTCCCCGGCCTCGGCGGTGGAGGTGATGCGGCAATCGTGGTTGACCCGGCTGATTTCATAGCGGCGCAGCACCTGGGGCAGCATGGTGAGATAGATGGCCACATGGTCACCCACACCGCTCACTTTTTTCAAGTCCTCCGGCTTGGCATCCAACACGGCAGAAAAGCTGCCGAAATGATTGATCAGCCGATGGGCCAGTGGGTTCACATCGCCTTGGGGCACAGCATAAAACAGCAGTAGTTCCAAGAGCTGATGATCGTCAAACACACGCTCACCGAATTGGGAAAACTGCTGTTTCAGCCGGGCACGATGTCCTTGGTGAATCGACATAAGGAGTCCTCCTGAACGAAAAGGGCAGGAGCACGCTGCGGTGCTCCTGCCGGAATCAAAGAATCAGTTCTTAGCGCCGTACTGAGCCAGATATGCCTCCATGCGGGCCTTCATCTCGTCGTCGATGTAGACCTTGCCGTCGATGGGACGGTTATGCAGGAAGGAGATGATCTCACGAACGGTGACAATGGGGCAGACCCGGATGCCATAGTCTTCCCGCAGCTCATCCAGCGTGGAGCACTCCTTGGTGCCACGCTCCATGCGATCCACGGAGACGAACAGGTAAGCCATCTTCACATCGGCCACCTGCTTGAACAGCTCGATGCTCTCACGGACAGCGGTGCCGGCGGTGACCACATCCTCCACAATGGCGATCACATCGCCGTCCTGAGGCTTGTAGCCCACCATACTGCCGCCCTCGCCGTGGTCCTTGGCTTCCTTGCGGTTGAAGCAGTAGGGCAGGTCACGGTCGTAATTGCGATACAGGGAGGCGGAAGCGGTCACGACCAGAGGGATGCCCTTGTAGGCGGGGCCAAACAGAGCGGTGACATCTTCGCCCAGATGCTCCTGCATACAGGCAGCATAGTAATCGCCCAGCTTTGCGGCCTGAGCGCCGGTCTTGTAGTTGCCGGTGTTGATGAAGTAAGGGGTTTTGCGGCCGGACTTGGTGGTGAAATCACCAAAGGTCAGCACGCCGGAACGCACCATAAAGGTAATAAATTCTTCTTTATAAGTCATGGAATTGACTCCTTTCGGACACATGCCATAATTTGCTTCATTATAGCATTCCTATGTTCGGGAAACAAGAGGGTCCGACAGGAGTTCGCTAAATTTCGTGTGTTTTTGGAACGGGGACCCACCACAGGGCAATCAGATTGAGAAAGATCAGCAGGGCGTTGCAGCAGTCGGCGGTGAGCAGAGCCTGCTCGGTGGAGAACAGACAGCCCACGGCGGACAATCCGGCAAAGCTCAAGCGATAGAGCCAACGGGCCAGCGGGGCGTCGCAGAGAAAGAGCAGCGCGCTTTCCCCCTGAAAGGCCAGCCCGGGCAGGGAAGAGAAGGCAAACAGAATCAGACAGACGGCCACGATCCAGCGGCCGACCTGTCCCAAACCGCTGGCATAGGTTTCCATGACCAGGGGGATGCCGTTCAGGTTGGAGGACAGGGTGCCGGACACCAAAATGGAAAGGCCGGTGACAGAGCACATGATTCCGGTGTCCCACAGATTGGAGGTGGCACTGATGAGACCTTGCTGCACCGGATCTGCGTCGGACAGCGCAGCAGAGAAGGCAGCGTTTCCGGTTCCGGACTCGTTGGAAAAACAGCAGCGGATCACACCAATGCGGATGGTGTTTCCCAACGCTCCGGCTCCCACGGCAGACAGATCAAAGGCCTGCCGCACAAGGGAAAGGATGGCTTGCGGCAGGGCAGACCAGTGGGTAAACAATACCGCAAGACCGCCAAGCAGATATAAACCGATCATCGTGGGTACGATCCAGGCGGAAAACCGAGTGACAGAGTCCGAGCCGCCCAGCAGGATGGCGAGAGTCAGCCCGCCCACCAGAAGGCCGGATACCATGGGCGGCACGGAATGTGCAGTCCACAGGGTCTGGGAAATGGCACTGCTTTGCACCAAATTGGCAGCAGAAAGAGAGGAAAAAACTTCCAACAGGGCGTACAGACTTCCCAACAGCAGGCCGAGTCTGGGTAAGGGCAGATGGGTGAGGGTGACCATGGTGCCGCCCAGGCGGCGGCCATCGGCCATGCGGCGGCGATAGGCAGAGCCTTGGGCACATTCCGCATATTTGACGGCGGTGCAGAGGGCGGAGGTGATCCACATCCAGACCAACGCACCGGGGCCGCCGGCGGTGAGGGCAAAGGCCACTCCGGCAATGTTTCCGGTGCCGATGGTGGAGGCCAGAGAGGTGCAGAGGCAGGCAAAGGGAGATCCGCTGCTGCCGGAGCCGGCGGCCCGACCGGACAGACGGATTCCGGTGCCCAAGTGCCGCAGAGCAAAGCCCCGGCTCCGCAGCGTGAGAACTACTCCGGTGAGCAGTAGGAGCGGCAGAGCGGCGCTCCAAAGCAAATGGTTCCAATCATTCAAAGTCAGCACCTCCTATTCCCCAAGGGTATGCAAAAAAGTGGACGGATAGGACCGAACATAGGGACCGAGGTGGAGAGAAGAAGCGGGAATCTTTCAAAGAAAAACGCAAAAAATAGGGGTGAGAGCGGTGAAATTCAGAACTTTGCTTGTCAAAAGCGACAGAATAAGCTATGATGAACGGAAGAACATTCGGGCCTGTCCCGTGAGGAGTGATTACAGTGAAGAAGGTGCCCTTTGCCACCAAGGAGCAGCTGGAAGAAATTTGCAAGGACTATCCAACCCCGTTCCATCTGTATGATGAGGCTGGGATCCGGGCCACTGCACGGGCGGTGAATCAGGCCTTTGCATGGAATTCGGGCTTTCGGGAGTATTTTGCCGTGAAGGCTACTCCGACCCCGGGAATTTTGAAGATTCTGCACGAAGAGGGGTGTGGTATGGACTGCTCCTCGGAGACGGAGCTCCTGATGTGCCAGCGCTGTGGCATTGTGGGGGAGGAAATCATGTTCTCTTCCAACGACACCCCGGCCGAAGAATTTGCCTTGGCCGATCAACTGGGAGCCATTATCAATTTGGATGACTTTACGCACATTGCGTTTCTGGAACAGACCATCGGCCGTATTCCGGAGACCATTTCCTGCCGATTCAACCCCGGCGGTGTGTTCCGGTTGGGAGAGAGCAAGGAGGGGTTTCAGGTCATGGACAACCCCGGCGATGCCAAGTACGGCATGACTCGGGAGCAGCTGTTCCAGGCCTTCCGTGTGCTGAAGGCCAAGGGAGCCAAGCGGTTCGGCATTCATTCCTTCTTGGCCTCCAACACCATTTCCAATGACTATTATCCGGCCCTTGCCGGCCAGCTGTTCCGTCTGGCGGTGGAGCTGGAGCGGGAGACCGGAGCGAAGGTGTCCTTTATCAATCTGTCCGGCGGTGTGGGTGTGGCCTATCGCCCGGACCAGGAGCCCAATGATATTTTTGCCATTGGCGAAGGGGTCCGCAAGCAGTATGAGGAGATCCTGGTGCCTGCCGGTATGGGAGATGTGGCCATCTACACGGAAATGGGGCGGTTTATGCTGGCACCCCACGGTCATTTGGTGACCCGGGTGCTCCACGAGAAACACACCTACAAAGAATACCTTGGTGTGGATGCCTGTGCGGCCAACCTGATGCGCCCTGCCATGTATGGTGCCTATCATCATATCACCGTGATGGGAAAGGAAACGCAGCCCTGCGACCACAAGTATGATGTGGTGGGCTCGCTGTGCGAAAACAGTGATAAGTTTGCGGTGGATCGTATGCTGCCAGAGGTCGAGATGGGTGACTTGATGGTGATCCATGACACCGGTGCCCACGGTTTTTCCATGGGATACAATTATAACGGCCGTCTGCGCAGTGCAGAATTGCTGCTGCGGGAGGACGGGCGTGTGGAACAGATGCGCAGAGCGGAAACCCCCGATGATTATTTCGCCACCCTGATTTGGTGACGGGAAGAAACCGCCCGGATTGCATTGCAATCCGGGCGGTTGTTGCTTGTTTTGCTTTATAGGGCAAGCGGAGTGCCATTCAGTATGGCCTGGACCAGATGCTCTCCCTCGTAGACCAGCTTCAGGGAGAAGAAGGGGACCCGCTCCTCCAGAAGACGGAGGAAGATTCGGTCGCCCTCCCAGAGATTCTGTTGCAGCAGTTCCTGTTTGTCCAGCCATTCCAGCACGCCCTCATCGCACTCCTTGATGGTGCCTTCCAACTGATCGCTCCAAAAGAGATGCATATATTCGGTGGGCCACCGGTCGGACACGAAGGTGACAATGCCACGGTATTCATAGTGGGTCATGGTGAGTCCGGTTTCCTCCCACACTTCCCGAAGGGCACATTCCTCCGGGCTTTCCCCATCCTCAAAGCCTCCGCCGGGACCGATCCACTTATCCTGATTCAGATCGTTCTTCTTTTTGACCCGGTGCAGCATAAGATAGGCTCCATCCTGCTCCAGATAGCATAAGCTGGTGTTTCTGGCAGATCCTGTGCTCATTTTTGCCTCTCCTTTGGATATACTTTGCAACAATATACCACGCTTTTGTGGAAAAAGAAAGGGAGCCCTTGCAGAATGTGGGTGGATTTCAGGGAACTGGAAGGGTTCTCCACAGGGTTTGCAATGAAAACGAAAGACAGGCGGCTCCGCAGAACATGGGAGCCGCCTGTACGCAGGTTAGGAGTTGGCTTTTCCTTTTTCTTCGCAGGCACAATGAATTTCCACCGTCTGGACGGAGGCTTCCTTGGGGTGCAGCTTGGGCAGAGTCAGGGTGAGCAGACCGTTTTGATAATGGGCTCGGATGCGGCTGGTGTCCACTCCGGTAATATCAAAGGTGCGGTGCAGCGTGTGGTGCGGGCGTTCTTTACGGATCCACTGGCGGTGTTCTTGCTGATCCTGGGTCAGATGTGCAGTGATGGAGAGCTGTTCCTCATCCAATTGGACTTGCAGCTGCTCTTTGCGCAGACCGGGCAGCTCGGCAGTGAGCTGATACAGCTCCGGAAGATCCTCCACATCCACCGGAAATGGGTGGGAGGGGGCTTTTTCCAGCAGCTCTGCGGTCCATTTGGACAGCATCTGGAAGGGATTCTTTTCTTCTTGCGTGGTACGGGCACCACAGCAGGTGGGGTCAAACATGGCGATACCTCCTTAAGTTTGGTCGGCATCAGTTTGCCCTGAATTTGGCATAATATGCAGTACGGCGGCGCCGAAGTTACGGTGCCGCCGGAAATGTTTCTTCGGTTTTGAGGTGCTCCGTCAAAGCGTCCAGACCGGCACCGGTGACGGCGCTGACATGAAACACCGTGTCGCATCCTGCCAGCCGCAGCCAGCGCTCTGCACGGGCCGGATCCCCTTCCGGGCGATCGATTTGGGTGACAATGCCCACCACCTCGCGGTTGCAGGAGGCGGCCACACCGGGTGAATAGGAGGAAAACTCCTGGATGGAGGAAATCAGCAAGCCCACCACATCGGCCTCGTAAGCGTACAGAGCCAATGCCCGCCCCAAGTGCTTGCTTTCGCAGTATTCACCGGGAGTGTCAATGATGGCGTCGCTGTAATGGATGGCTTGTGTCTTGTGGTAGTGCAGCGCCTCGCCCCGAAGGGCCTGCTTGAGGGTGGTTTTTCCGCAGCCGCTGCGCCCCATGAAAACGATCTTTTTCATGTTTTGGTGATGTCACACACGGTGTAACCCAAACGGTCCCGACAATAGTCGGTCAAATCGGTCATGGCCTGCTCCACCTGTGCGACCAGTCCGGTGAAAATCAGTGTGCCGCTGAAACGGTCCACAAAACTAAGATCCACACCGGTGGATTTGATGGCAAGATCGGCACAGATGATGGTGGTTTCGCTGGGGGTGACGGTCATAATGCCGATGGCCGATCCGGCATAATCCACATTGGGATCCAAACCCAGTTTGCGATAGATCACAGGGTCTGGATTTGCAATGACATGGGCCAGTGTGATCTGTTTGCCGGGCACGGTTTCCTGCACCAAACGCATCTTATTTTCAAACGGCAGGGACGAATCCATACGGACACCTCCTAATAAATATGGCCACTCTTTCTTTGATTATAGGGCAATAAAAACAGAAAAGCAAGCAAAAGAGGAAAAAAACGGACATCCAAAGCAATAAGAAAAGAGTTGCCTTTTTTGAAAGCGGCGGTTACAATGAAGGCATTGAATGAGGTGATCAGAATGAAAATTTCCACCAAAGGACGCTATGCACTCCGCCTGCTGCTGGACATTGCCCGGCAGGGAGAAGGGGCGGTGGTTTCGCTGAAGGAGATTTCCCTCCGGCAAAATATCAGTGTGAAATATTTGGAGCAGATCGTGCTGAAGCTGAATAAGGCCAAGATGCTGCACAGCATCCGGGGGGTACAGGGAGGCTATAAGCTGGCTCGGGCCCCTAAAGATTGCAGCATTGGGGAGATTCTGCGTGCGGTGGAAGGCAGTCTGGCCCCAATCACCTGTCTGCAAAGCGAGGTCAACAGCTGCGAGCGATGCGACCAATGTGATACACTGTGGTTTTGGCAGGGCATGGA
>JARIAU010000053.1 GCA_029257695.1 Oscillospiraceae bacterium | reverse complement strand
CTTGCCGAGGTGGAATACAGCTGTGATACCGAAGGAAAAGTTCTCAGAATATGCATTGAATCTTGAAAAAGCGCCAGATAAGGCGGTTGCTTTTTTAAAGGCGCTTGGCTATAATATGGACAATAGCGACAGTCTGATTGAGAATATCAGAACGAATTTGAAGCGTTTCCCAGCAATCGACAAAGGCGATAAAGGATATGGGAAGCAGTACGAGGTTCGAATGGATTTGACGGGACCCAATGGTAAAACCGCAAAGGTCATCACAGCATGGATCGACGACAAACAGACGGGAGAAATGCGGCTTGTGAGTGCATATGTTGATAAAAAGAAGGGCGGCTTAAAATGAAGCAATATACTTGTGTGAAACTGAAAACCGGAGAGCCTGCCTGCATTGTGGAAGTGCTGGAAGATGGGAAAGCGTATCTTGCAGATATTGACCATGAGGATGGAAGTACGACGACAGATTTTATCACGGATGATCAGGTAGAGAGTATCGTTCGTTAAGTGGCCCTGTGGGCGGCGAGTTGCCTATGAAACGCAATACAGCCAGCGGTTGAACAGGCGTTTCATGATGGGTCTGATGCTTATGGAAGAACGAAAAGAGCAAAAAGAGCAAAAAGCCGGAGAGAACTATCATGTACCAGGAACTAAAGGATCTGATTGAGAATGGTGATGACATTGAATTTAGTTTATTCGGAAAGAGGTATAGTGTAATTCCTCTGGACGATTCTGTTGTTATTGGATTAAAATATGGAGATGCTTTAGAATTCTCAGATGTAGATTCTATGATGAATCAGTACAGCATTGACGGACAGCCGTTAAAGAATGTATTGGATCAGGTTGAAATTGAAAGAATTTATTAAAAACCACCAACCGTTTCGGAAGGTGGTTTTTTCACACCCATTTTGATGATGAAGCAGCCGCAGGGCTGCTTTTTTCATACCCTTACGCAGGCCCCAGCGTACAAAGGGGCGAATCCCTACCGGAGAAAGACCGGTATACAAGTCATTTTAAGGAGGATATGCATGAAGAACATTACCGACATTCTGACGGGATTTGGCATCCGGATTCCGGAGGACAAGCAGGCAGATTTTGAGAAAGAATTTGCCGACAACTACAAGACCATTGCTGACTATCAGAAGCAGCATGACAAGCTGGTACAGGCCCAGGAGAGCCTTCAGACCGCTCAGAGTGGCTTGAAAGCCTTTGAGGGCGTGGATGTTGCCGACCTGAAGGGGCAGATCACCACGCTGCAAGGCTAAATTTACCCTCCAACAACATTGCAACATTGCATCGCTGTTTGTTTTGTTGAAATGATATCAAAAGTAATGTAGAATGTGAAATGAATAAGTGTATATAGAGTTCGAACCTTAGCGTGTGACCACAACTATAACAGCAGAAGTATTTACACCAATCTAGGTGTTAAACAATGAAAGGAAAACATTGGGTGTCCGCACCGGCTGACATGTCGGAGGGATTCCATGAAAGTGATTGGATCGTATGAAAAACGAACAGTACTTAATAAAATCAATTATTGCATCCAAGCTGAGCACTGAAATGCTCCAAAAAAGAAAGCCTCGGATTCGGACAGGATTTCCTCGGATTGATGAATTTATGGGCGGAGGTCTTTATCCGGGACTGATGATCCTAGGCGCAGGCCCCAGCACTAGAGAGTCCACCTTTGTGCTGCAGCTGGCAGAGAATATTTCTCGCATTTCCGAGGGCACCGTTCCGGTGATTTTCTTCTCTTTGGAGATGCAAGACGACCGAATTGCAGCCAAAATGCTCAGCCGGAATATGTTCCTGCAGGACCCTAACCATGGCTCTTACAAGGAAAAGGACGCACTGAGCCGTCATATCACCGCCGATGACTTTTTCTCCGAGGACAAGGCCCTGATGGTGCTGCGGGAGCACGGACAGGCTTATGCGGATGCCTCTGCTGATGTGGGCAATCTCCGGCGGTTTTACATTCTGGAGGGAAAATACTCCGCTGAGAAGCTGGCGACGACGGTATGGGAGATGGATCGGGAGCTTGCCAAGCAGGCTGAGGCCGAAGGCCGGGCCTATACAAAACCTCTCATCATTGTGGACTATCTCCAGATTCTTGCGGCAGATCCTTCCGTGCGGAAGCAGTTCGTCAACGAAAAGCAGATCGTGGAGCATAGTCTGGAAATCCTCAAGGGTCTGGCCGACGGTAACCGTGGCTCCGGCAGAACCGAGGAAGGCTTCCCGGTGCTTCTGATCAGCTCCCTCAGTCGTGGCAATTACAGCGGCGAACAAGTGTTGCCCTTGCAGATGGATGCCTTTAAAGAGACCGGCGGCATTGAATACTCCGCCGATGTGCTTATGGGCTTGCAGTATACGGCCTGCCACTATGTAAATCCCCAAAATGGCAGGGATTACGGCTGCGATCCCAACAAGGAAAAGCTCCACTATCCCAGAGAGATGGAAATTTCCTGCATGAAGCAGCGCTTCGGCAGTTCCGGCTGGCAAGTAAGGTATCGCTATTACGCTCCCTTCGACTGCTTTGAGGAAATCCCAGAGCATACGGCTGAGGAAGATGCAAAGGATCTCAAGGAGGATGCCGTACAGCCCCAGATGCCCATTCGTGACCTGAGCTTTATGAACAATCTAAATGTGGCAAACGAGATTCGAAAGGGCGTCCGTGTCTATGAGACAAGGAAGTGCTATGTCTTGGATGAGGGACGGGACAAGGTATTTACCTCCTACCGGGTGATGCCACGGCTTACTTGGACCCAGGCCGTGGGATTCCTGTCGGAGCTCATTCCTCCTGTGGCAGGCGTGCTGGCTCATACAGAGGACACGGAGACCAGACGGCGCCTTATTACCATGGTGAGCGACAGCCTTGCGGAGGAAATCCGGTGGTCTCGTAGCGGCTCCGGTGTATTTGCCCTGACTCCAAAGAATCTGGAGGCCATCTGCAAAGATACCTATCGCATTGCGGCGCCTTACATCGACACCGGCGACCTTTCTGCTCTGGCAGAGGCATTTATGCAGAAGATCCGGATTCAGAACCCGGAGGAAATCTTGGAGGCTATGGCTCCGGAGCTGCTCCCGGTGTTCAGAGCCCACCCGGAAACCGGAGAAGTGCTCATCGACAAGCTGACCCCCTGTTGGGAGGAAGCCGGACACCTACCGGAGGACGGAAACGCCATCGGGAAGCTCCTCTACCGCTGTCTGGCACCGGACAAGCGATGGAAAAAGACAGGCGTGGCGGTTCCCGAGCCCATTCTCGCCTGCGGACGCAGACGGCAGGTCCTTCTGGGCGGCCTGATGCAGCAGCTTTCCAGAAAACTCACTTGCTTCGACTGTGATGTGGCAGATGCGGTCTACGCTTACTGCCGTCATGAGGGTGTTCCCTGTACCTTCTCTCTGCCCCAGATCCTGCAGGAGCTGACCGGAGAGAAGAGTATGACCCTGACCAAGGAAAAGGCACGGAAGCTTCAGGAAAGCCTGCAAAAGCTGGCCACCACAGATATTCTTCTGGACGGAACCGAGGAAATGCGCATCAGAAAGCGGGGTCTTGTGGGTCCGGAGGACATCTGGATTTACTGCGGCCCCATGCTGGCACTCCAAACGGAGGGGCAGCGGTATCTGGACGAAACACCGAATGATTTGGAAGTAGTTCCCGGCTATACCATTGCCGACAGAAATGAAATGCCCATGTTCCGCTATATGGCCGACACTTCTCAGGTGGTGACATTCCCCAAGGAACTTTTGCATGTGCGGAAGGTTAAGGTCGACGGAACTCCGGGCAGAGTCATGTCCAACACTTGGGATATGATCCAGCTGAAGCGGTATCTGCTCCGAAAGCTGGAGGTAATGCGTGGTTCTCACAAGCGCTATCGGATGAATGTGATTCACTTCGGCAGCAGCAATGCCGGCGGCGGAATTTACGAAGCGCTGGATTTGGATAAGCGGTCTTACAGCTCTGAAACAGCCAAAAGCAACAAGCTGCGCTCCGTCCGGGAGGACACCGAGGCCGTCCTTCGGTACTATCAATCCATCGGGTATATTCAGAATTTCAGAGTGGATGGTACCGACTGCATTACGATTTTGACCAAGCCTGCAGACCCCTTTAAGATCGTTAGAAAAGGCAAAAAAGGATGATGATTTTTCGGGTGGAAAAATCAAAGGTTTTTGAAAAAATCAAAAAATATAATGCGATTACAGATGTTTTTTAGGTTTGTGTTCTATAAATATAGTGTTTTAGCTGTGAAAAATAATGTTTTTTGATCGAGGCATAAATGACTTTTATATGAATAGATATTGCTGTTAAAATAAAATATATTGATCAATATAAATAGAATGTAGAACTTTTTTGATTGTTAATTATTTGTGATTTGTATCGGTATTAAATAAACTATACGAAGTTAATAGGTTTATTTTTTACTTGCTAAAAATACCTATTAACTCCGCATCCAAATGACAACTTAATAAGCCGAAAAAGAGACCCCGCCCTCACCGTAGTGAGGGCGGGGTTCTCTCTGCCGTTTACAGTCCGGTGGTGACAAGACCGAACCTTAGACAAAGGGGTAAACCAGCAGATCGTAGAGATTGGAGTAAATTCCTTTCGCATCATATTCGTCCATATCATCTTTGCGTGCAAGAAGCTCGTTGATAACCACAGAGAGCGTGATGTCCTCGTCCTTGAAATCCTGCAGATTGAGGGCGCTTTCCAGATTCAGCTCATAGATGTAAAGCGGACGATACTTTCTACGCTGGAAAGCAGCTGCCTCAAAGAGAGTTCGGACCGGCATATCCAGAAGCTTAGAGCCGGAACTGAGCAAAGCCTTTGCCAACAGCAGAATATTTCGGTGCAGAGTTTCCGTCATACAGCTTTCCCGTGCCGAAATCCAATGCCAGTAGTACTGAATGCTGTCATGCAATCTGGCAGTTGCGCCGTAAGAGGACACACAACCGGGACAGGTCAGCCCTTCGCTTACCTGTTCGTATCCGTCTTTCAGTGTCTGAACCTCATCGTCAGCGAGCACACAGCGTACAGGCATGTCTTCCAGATAGCAGAGTGCCTGCATCACATCCTCTCCTGGGTCGTGGTACCAGTGGATTTTCTCCATGAGTGCCTTCCGGAATCTGCCCGTGGTGACCACCGTTTCCTGAGGACCGTCGTCGGTCATTGCATACTGCAGAAACAAACCGCATGCAGTGGCATAGGGCGTGGGAAATCCTGCAAGCGTAAAGAAACTGATATCCGCAAGGTCCTCTGCAGAATGAGGGACGAGGACGGGTTCCAGAGTGAAGCCACTGAAGCTGTCACCAAGGTCGGACCACATTTGGCCTACAACCCCATCCCAGTCTACGGTATGATCATCATGCATAGCAAAAGGAACACTGAAATGGGGAACCCCGGGCAGATAGTTAGCAAAGATTCGGTCATAATAACCACCGGTGTCGCTGCTTTCACCGGTGGTGATGCAGAGAACGACTTTTTCCTCTTCACAAACCACATGGTCAAAACGGCAGACCAGCTCTTTTCCAGAAAGCGTGCTGAGATTTCTGTTTTTGTTGGGCCAGAATAGCCCGCTGTAGGAAAAGCACTTAAGAGGCACATTATTAAAGAGCTTCAGCTTCTTTTCCTGCTGAGCGATTTTGCGGAGCAGTGCCAAGGTCAGAGGAGACGGAGTTTCCTCCACACCCACTCTGTTCAAGCCTTCTTCATCGTAGTTAGTCATTTTACATACCTCCAATAGAATTTATAGATTAGAAAACAACAAATGCTTCCAACGTTCTCTCGCTCGCCTGCTTTTAAGCAGGCTCTGCTCCGCCGGGAACAAACCCGGCGGAGCGGTTCAGTTTGCATTTTGCATCGCACCCTTTCAAGTCACAGAACTTCAATCATGGAACGGCAGCTCTTCGTTGTCAGAAAACGGAAGGTCATCGTAAAGGGATGGACGGTCGTCCTCGTCACCGATGTCACCACCATTTGCGAAGTATGGCAGGATGGCAGTCGTACAAGGAAGATTGTACAAGTCGGCGCCGTAGCTGCAGCTGGAGCAGTACAATTCATCTTCAGGGTCCCAGATGTGGTCATCGTACAGCTCCTGCAGGTCCCCGTCGCCCAGGATTTCATCCCAGTCAAAGCCCATAGCTGTCACCTCCTTTCTCGGATTCGGTGTTGCATTCGAACAGAAGTTCCTCACAAGGAAACGCTGCCTCTTTCAACACCGAATAATTCTTGTGTGTCTTAAGGTCGAACTTCTCCACCTTGCGAGGTCTCTGCCCCCGGGTAAAGAGATAGGCGTCGTTCAGGCACATATTCAGCACGGTGCTTGCCGGAAGATTCGCTTTGGTGCCGATGTATTTGGCAGTGTCCACATCCTGCCCGCCCAGATACAGACAGTTATCGCAGTTATTGGCAATGGTGGCCGCATTCTCCCTGCCGTAGATGGCTTCCAGCTGGGTAATGCTCTGCAAAATAATGCTGACAGAAATCTCACGGGAACGGATGACAGATGTGATGTTGTGGAAGTCCGGAATCACCGCATTCGTGGCAAAGTCATCCAGAATCAATCGTACCGGCACCTTCAGGCGGCTGTCGGCATAGTCACGGTCTGCACTGCGGCAGAGACACTGAATGGCTTGGGTGTAGAAAAGGTTTACCATTCTATCCATTGAGCGGTCGGTGTCGCTAATAGTGAGGAACACAGCAGTTTTCTCTCGTCCCAGAGTGGCAAAGTCGATGCGGTCTGCTCGGTTATACAGGTCGAAGACCTCTGAGTCATTGAGCCCGTTCAACTTTTCGCCGAGAATACCCAGGATGCTGGCCTCCGTCTTTTCAGACTGACACAGGGTTTCAAACAAGCGGTAGTTCTGTACTGGGAAGCTGTCTGGTTGAGCCATTTTCATTTCATTCATCAGTGTGCGGAAGCGTCCCGTTGCAATCTCGCAGAACAGGTCTACCACATATTTCAGGTTGTGCTCGCGTTCCGGCAGGCACTCCATGACATAGCCCATGACCGCATTCAGATACAGCTTAGCTGCCTGCTCCCAGAACGGCTCTTTTTGGGAGGTAACAGGTATGAGGGCATCCGAAATGGTTCGGATGTCCTGGGGACAATATCGCTGTTGTGTTTCATTCCATCGGATGAAGTCCAAGGGATTGTATCCATAGGAGTTCCCCAAGTCTGCAAAGTCAATGAGCATGGTGCGATAGCCGTTGGCTTTCAGCAGAGGAACCATTTCACGGTGGAGATTTCCCTTCGTGTCTGCAATAATCATTGACTCATTGCACTGCATAATGTTGGGCTTCACATACCCACGGGTCTTACCGGCCCCTGAAGGGCCGATAATTAGGTCATTGTTGTTGACACCGGTCTTGTGGGTGTTATTGTTGGCTGACACGCTCTTCGCCAAGATGCGGTAGGTGTCTTGTTTCATCATAAGTACCTCCTATCAGATTTCGGTTATAATTTTATCTGCAAGACCGAAGGCCACAGCTTCCTCTGCATAGAAGTAGCTGTCCTCTGCGGTCTTTTCGTAAATTTCTTCCAGAGAGTGGTGGGTATGCTCTGCCAGAATGCGCCCCACAATTTCCCGAGTGTCCATCAGATTGTCACTGAAGGATTTCATTCTGAGGGCACTGCCTCCGGGACAGGACACCACCAGCGGGTCATGAATCATGACCTTTCCGTGGGGCAGAATGTCCCGTCTGTCGCCGGAGGCAAAGAGCACTGCGCCCATGCTGGCGGCAGTTCCGATGCAGATTGTATGGATAGGGCACTTGACCGCCTGCATCACATCGTAGAGTGCCAGACCACTGGCTACCTCGCCACCGGGACTGTTGATGTAAATAGTGATTTCCGCAACAGGATTTTCCCGCTCCAGATACAGAATTTGTCTGATGAGAGAATTCACTGCCTGGGCGTTAATTTCTCCGATGCACTCAATTTGTCTGCATGAGAGCATTTGGTCACGAATGGAATAGTGCTCCAGACCGGAGCTTGTTTCTTTGATAATTGTAGGTTCACAAATTTCATACATGGTAATCTGTCCTTTCTGTTTACAGTCCAAAGCCGGCATCTTGCAACAGCTGGCTTACTTTACGACTTCCTGTTTCACACATAGCCAAGATAGAGCGATAGTCTCTGCTGAGCTGCTTGAGTAACTGCACATCGGGTGCAGCATCCGGGTGATTGATTTCCTGCATATCATCCAACCGATAGTGGATGATGTAGTTTTCCCATTTTCGGAATGCAGTTTGCATATGACCATCACTGCGGATGAGATTCAAATTGATGAGCAGGGCGGCTTCAATTTCCTGCATGACCTGCGGAGTGACTTCACCCATAAGTTCTGCAAGTCGGCTCTTATCTATAGCATGGATTTGTTCACACAGAGCAGTTGCTCGCTTACCCTCACACACAAGAGGCACATGGGTAGGCATATATCTCTTTCTTGTAGAAGTGGTGAGGTATACCACTTGAACAACGGAATTATGGGAGTTGTTTACATCGTTGGATACCACAACCCCTGGACGGTCAGACCACATTTCGCTGCCGGTCGGTGTGCGTCCGCTGGTGTCTGTAATAAAGTAAATTTGTCCTCTTTTGACATTTTCATATTGGTACATAGTTATACTCCTTTTTATATTTTGTAATTGCCTTTAAATCACACCCGGGATGCTGAAAGCATCCGTAAACTCTGCCCCTGCCGAAGCATAATCGGCAGGGGTAGAAGACTAGTTTTCTGCGAAGGGAGCAACCATAAGGCTATAAAGAATGGGTAACATATTCTCTCCAAATCCTCTGCCGATCCTTTCCTGCAGAGCATAGTCCAACAATGACACAGGAGTGCAATCCATAGCACGGTATCTTTTCAGATCGAAAATCGGATATATCTCGGTACGGTAGATGAAATCTCCCAGGCCGGATTGCTTCAGCCGGCACACTCCATAGAAGTAATGTGGGATAGGCAGCCAGAAGGCCCGGAAATTCCATGCTGGATTGCCACCTCCGACGCCAAGACGCTCTTCCAAAGAGAGCGGTTCACTGGTATCTGCATTTACCCTATGGGTGACGGACTGCAGCACAGGCTGACAGAGTACCTCCAACATATCTTCACATAGGCCACGATGGTCTTCCTCACATGTGCAGCGCCTTAGAAAGGCAATGACCTCCACGGCATCCTGATAGGTGAGAATTTCCTCTTTCCCCTGAAGGGGGCTGTAGCCTTCATTCTCACACACCACACAGGCGGTCTGGAACATACAAGTCAGCATCTCAAGTTTCTGGGGGCAGGTCTTAAAATACTCGGTAAGAGGCAGTTCCCTCAGGGTCTGCAGGCAGCCTGTGAGTGCAGCAGTGTATCGCTCGTCACTGGGGAGATTCCGCTTTATACGCTCCATCTTTTCGATGAGGCTGGTTTCCCGGACGGCGGTGTCTTTCCATACAAACTTGCTGAGCAGCCGGTACAGCGCTTTTCCGGTCACTACAGGCACCGGTCCGGACACTGTTCCGTTGTTGTCCTTGCACCTCTGCGTAAAGACGCCAAACTCCAATTTACCTTCCGGGGAGGAAAGTACTTCCTCCAACTCTGCAAGACCCTTACAGCTGGTCTTACACAGCATAATCGCATCAATACGATAGGTGTTCTGTGGTGGGGCAATCTCTGTCAACTGTTCTGCAATCTGAAGATCAGTGAGGATGTTCTGCACAGACTGTGTACCTAAAGTCACCCGAAGGCACAGACCCGGAGCACATGTGTGGAACCATTCTTGACTCTGGTAAGACACCACAGCCATACAGGCTTTACCACCTTTGCAGATTACGATATCCGCTTTGGCCACGGTGCTGCACTGGGCCTCGGTCAAGGGTTCTCCATTTCGTCGGAAAGCAGAACCAGGGACTTGTTCATAAATCTCATATTGCTCCTTGAGGGGTACTGAAATACAGGTGCTGATGAGTTGCCCCGCCAGTCTCATGGCGAGTTCTGTATAGGGTAATTGCATTTCGTTTTTCATCGTTTTATTCTCCTTATGATAATTATTTTAAAAGGGGATACAGGATACCTTCCTGCACCTTTTATTTCAAATTATCACCCGCCCGACGCAGTCGGGTTATAAAAAAACCCTGAGGCAGCCACATAGCTGACTCAGGGCTGAGATTGCTGGAACGGCAATCGAGAGGTCGACCAAGAAAAAGTATTCTCATATTATTGTAGAAAGCAAGAATGTAACGCTCTGAACTTAGCTGCGTGCCATGCCTGCGCACTGTTACATAAAACCTATTGTGAAGAACGAAATGCATTTTGGTATTTTGGTGTAGTCGCTGGAACTTATGAACATCCATCGATCGGTTTTTGGAACGACTTGTAACTGCGTGTCAATTGCCTGTGGGAGAGTGAGCCAATTGCACACTATGCCATATAAGTAGAAAGCAGGTGTTACGAGGACATCTGCACGGCAGCGCATTATTCGTGGCGTCAGGTGCATCGCATCCATGGTGCGGCACTGGCTCGATTGAGTGCTGAAAAATACAAAAATGCCAGTCTGACTTATTGTCAGTCTGGCATTTTTGTAGCTATAAAATGGAAAAATTAGAAAAAAGTATTGGCATTATATGACTGTGGATATATGATATAATCAGTTCAGGAGGGAAGGAGGTAATCAAAACGGGCAAGCGAGAGGCGCCAAAGAAAAACGGTGATAAAAGCACAGCCATCCAAACCATCACTTTCATCACCGCAATTCTCAACCTCCCAAAGACAATCGGCGAAATAATCAAAATGCTGATTGACTAAGGAGAGCGGGGAGGGAAACCTCCCCTGCGCCTCCATCATAGCGCAAAAGCAAGGATGCGTCAAGTGAAAGGGGAATGATTGCTATGAAATGGGTAAAGTTTGCGTTTAATTGTATTTTGGCAGTGGCGAACTTGTATGTGATTATCTATATCTTGAGAAATTGGAGGGCAGAACAGTGAGCCGATTACAGGAGCGGAGAAAAGCGGCGGGGATGAGCCAGTCCGCACTTGCGAATGCCGCAGAGGTCAATGTGCGTATGCTGCAATACTATGAGCAGGGTGCCAAAGACATCAACAAGGCGGAGGCTTTGACCGTGTATAAACTGGCACAGGCGCTGAACTGCACGATGGAAGATCTGCTTGAAATTTGAAAACATGGCACACAATGGCATAGTATGGCACACATTTCTGTGCGATGATCTATAATGGGGAGAGAAACCTCCCCTGCGCCTCAATCAAAACGAAAAAGCAAGGATGTGACAGGGGAAAGGAGAGACGAAAATGATTTCACTGGAGGAAGCAAAGCAGCTGGCACTGCAATCCATGACCCCGGATTTGGAAATTTCAGAAGTGTATGAGCTCCCTGATAAGTGGGTCTTCGGAGTTCGAAATGCCGAAACAAAAGAAGTGCCGGACTTTTCATCTACTTTTGTGACCAAGGACGGCAAGCAGGTGGCAGATTTCTTTCCGCCTGCCCATCGCCATGAGCTCCCGCTCATGAAAAAGATTGAAGGCTGACGAACAGGACGATACAGTCGAAAAAATCAGGAGATGCGAAAGAAAATGGAACATGATAGAATGTGTCCCCTTATGAACTGTATGATTGATGACGGACTGTGTTTCGACATTCATATGGTTGCAGAGGGGTGCGCTCCACCGAGGACAGTCCCGGTGATCGTCCAAGAAAACGAAAGGCGTGCGGAGATCTGTCTGCAATGCCAATATCACAGAAACGATTAGAGGTCACCAATCGGTTTTGGTCATGAAATAAAAATATAAAATTGCCCTCATCCGTTGAAGCGGGTGAGGGCAATTTTTTGTACAAATTTTGATGCGTTAAGGCACCCAAGCGCCGGAGCTGTTCACATAGCTGCCGTCGATCCAAGTGTTGGTGGCCATCCAGCCGCCGGGGTAGAAGTAGTAGCAGGAACCGTTGATCCACTGCCAGCCGGTCTGCATATCGCCACTGGGGGAGAAATAGTACCAGTATCCGTTGATCATCTGCCAACCGGTCTGCATATCGCCGGAGGGGGAGAAATAGTACCAGTAGCCGTTGATGACCTGCCAACCGGTCTGCATATCACCGGAGGGAGAGAAGTAATACCAGTAGCCGTTGATGACCTGCCAATCGGTCTGCATATAGCCGTTGGAGGCAAAATAGTACCAGTAACCATTGATTTGCTGCCATCCGGTCACATAATTCCCGTTTTCGTCGTTATACCACCAGCCGGCACTGTTGTGCTGCCAACCTGTAGGAACAGGTTCCGGTTCCGGTGCAGGATCTGGGGGCGTGGGAGGCGTGGGAGGCGTGGGAGGCGTGGGAGGAACAGGCGGCTCCGGAGGCATAGGCGGTTCCGGAGGTGCGGGGGGTTCCACGGGAGTACTGGGGAGGATCTCGCTCCAATCCACCGTGCCTCGGATGGTCACATGACGGGTTGCCCGGGTGGCGTTGGAATCGCTGTCTGTGGCGATATAAACCAAATCAAACTGACCGCTCTGTTGGGTGTCAATGGGGTGTTCCAGTTCAATGCGGGTGACTTCACCATCCTCATAGTCCGAAGCGGTGACGCCCTTCATAAAATCAAAGGAATCGCCCTGAATGATCTCCACATCATCCAACCCCTTGATTTCCGGCATGTAGTTGGTAACCGTGATGGTTCGGGTGGCAGAGACCGTTTGGTTGTTGCTGTCCGTGGCATGATAAACAAGCTGGTATGCCTCTTGCGTTCCGGGGGTAGGAGTGCCGATGGTTCCTTCATAAGTAACCGTGAGCGGCTTCCCGCTGCTGTCGGTGGCACTTACGCCTTCCAGTGGCTGGAAGGCTGCCACTTGACCGAGCTTCAGCTCGAGATCTTCTGCACCGGAGATGGAAGGTCCGCCGCTCGGAATCACATGAACCGTTCGCACGGAAGTGACGGTGTTTCCGCTGTGGTCTGTTACTTGGTAGGTAATGGGATGCTGGCCTACAGGCAGGCGAGTCAGATCGTCATTCGGATATACAATCTCCGTGGACAGATCGCCGTCCTCGTAGTCCCATGCACTGACACCAAGACGGAGGTCCGCAGTCGCGCCCTGGACAATCACCAAAGCCATGGGATGCTTGATGTAGGGTTTGAAATTGGTTTTCATCGTGCCCTTCACGGGGTTATCCAAATAGAGCAGGGTTTTTCCGTCACTTTTGACGCTGGTGATGCGATAGCCTTCCCGAATCAGCGGATCGGGGAGGAAGAAGTCACCGATAAAGGTGATACAGGCGATAGGCGTACCGGGTTTTACCTTGTTGCCCTCAAATTCCAGTCCCATTTCACCGTACATATAGGAGATGTCAACCGTAGAATGTTCATTCAGTTTCAGGGTGGAACGGTCGCCATACAGCTCCCGCACCTGACGGATGTGGTCAGGCACATACAGGGTGGCGTGGTCCGAGAGAATAATTCTGGACACCTGATCGATGGTAGGGATGGTGCACTGTTCCATCACGGTCACATAGCTGTTTTCCAATACAGATGCGCCGCTGATCGTGCCGCGAATGGTGACATTCTGCAATTCCGTGGAAGAAGAGGTGATGGTGTGGCCGTTGAAACCACCCATCGTCAGGTTCTCAATTTCCGTTTTGATTCCGGAGGTGTTGTGAATCTGGAAGGAGCTGTGGGAGTTTTCGTCCATATCCTGGTCCTTTGCACCCATGTAGATGTTGGGATAACCCAAAAGAGCACAGTTTTTCAGTTCCACAAGGGCGCCGTTGATGAACACGCTGTCAGCGGAAGGGGCGGCTGTGGTCCACTCCATGTCCTTGAAGGTGATCATGTTCTGGAAAATCACATTGCCCTGCGTGACCAGTTTGCTGTGGACACCGTCGGCGGTATGAGAGCCGTCCAATGTGATGGCTTTGTTGGGAAAGACAAGATCGCCGGGAACGGTGATGTCGTCCAGCAGATACACAACGCCAAAGTTCTTGACGGCGGTCAGAGCGGCATCCAAATCACGGATGGGATGGTCGGCGTCTGCGCCGGAGGCATCCGGAGCGCCCTGACTGCTGACATACACCTCGGGGAGCTGGCTTTGTGCACGAGGCTCCGAAGCATGTGTGAGCGACTCCGATGCAGCGTGGACAGACGCTGACTCGTTCACTGCATACGCAGGGAGTGCGCCCAAGGAAAAGGTAAGGTAAAGCACACAGGTCAGAAGAGAGAATATTCGTTTCATAATCCAATCCTTTCCATTTTTTTGTTTTTCTGTACAGATGGTACGGTTCCAATACAGAACGATATTCTTCTTTATTTTATCGTAAAAACAAGGCACCGTCTAGCTTTTTTCATGATTTTGAACGAATTATCTACTGGTAAAAAATGCAAACAAGTGCATCAGTGATTTTGGTTCAGTTCCTGTTGAATCCATGCCATGAGAAGCCGAACGATACCATCCTGCTGCTCTGGAGTCAGAGGTACACCACGGGGAATGTGGTACCATTGCTCCAAGCAGCCACGGCAGCAGCAGGCACAGGCGTGTTGAGCGAGGAAAACGGGGTGTCCCCGCATGGTAGTCTGTCTTCCGTCGTTGGGCGGGTTCGCTGGGGCCAGACGGGTCCGGACAAACGACTCTGCGTGCTGACGGATCACCGGAAGGCCCTTTTTTCGGATATATGCGGTGTCCCGGTCGGTTAAATGAAATTTGGACCGGAAAGAGGAGCGCTGTAAACGCTGCAAGGCTTGTGAAATGGTCATGGGCTGCTCCACTTCTCCACATGGTGTGGAAAACTTCGAATTGTGTCGTATTAGGTTTGCTATGAGAGTGAACTTCATCCGACAAGGGGGGTCAGCTGAGCTGCCAGCGAGTATGGCTGCCGGCATCGTCTTTGTGAACCAAAAGCTGATCGTCGATTTCGTGTTTCAATTCCGTAACATGGGAAATAATGCCGATGAGCTTAGATCCACCGGCCATCTCCTGCAAGACACGGACCGCTTGGTTTCGGGACTGGTCATCCAGTGAGCCGAAGCCCTCGTCAATAAACATCATATCCAGATGGATCGCCGCAGAGGTCTGCTGAATCTGGTCGGCCATACCCAAAGCCAAGGATAGTGCGGCCATGAAGGATTCACCACCGGATAGGGTTCGGACCTCTCGCTCCTTTCCGGTGACGGTGGAGTACACCATCAGATCCAGACCGCGGTTCTTGCCGTCACCGGCCTGTGTTTCATCCACCATGCGGAGGGTAAACTCTCCGGCAGACATTTCTTGAAACCGCGTATTGGCAGCCGCAAGAATCCGCTGGAGATAGTAGCGCTGCACATAGGTTTCAATGTCCATACGGGCGCCGGAGACCTTTCCTGCCAGCCGCTGATAGAGTTGATCCAGCTTGACTTGCTCCTGTAAGAGAACGGCCCGATCCGTCAAAATTGGGGTGAGCGCCTTTTGTGCCTGTCGATTTGGCTTGTAGAGGTCGTTTAGCTGTTCCAGTGCGTCCTGCTGTGCCGTTAGTCGCTTGGTCGCTTCGTCCAGAACGGTCTCCAGCTGGTCCAAATCCGGTTTGCACTGGGTCCCAACTGCCTGCGTGGCAGAGTGGAGGGCACCTTCGGCAGCCGACTTCTTCTGCATATGCGCATGAAGTTTTGCCTGCATCCGGTCGATTTCATCCTTGGTGTGCCGTGCAATCAAGTCCTTCCAAAGAGACTCGGTCAATCCTTTTTCTGTTCGCAGAGCTTCATATGCGTCTGCCCGTCGGGTCATCATCGCCATCTGGGCAGGCAGCTCCGCCTGATAACGCTGAATCAAAGCGTCGGCAGAGGACTTGGCCGTCTGTGCTTGGTGCGCCATTTGATGGGCCGTTTCGGCAGCGTTGTCTGCGTTTGTCTTGGCTTGTTCTGCCTTGAAGCGCAGTTCCAAAGCTTCTTCTTTGGTTTGATATTCTTTTTGCAGCAGAAGACCGGCCTGCTGGGTTTCGGCAATGTCCAGTTTGGATTGTGCGCTCTGGGCATCGGCTTTTGCGGTTTCTGCCGCAACGGAAAGGGCTTGTCTGGTTTCTGCGGCTTGGGCCAGTGCGTCATTCAACCGAGCCAGTTTCGCAGACGCTTGCTGCAGGGCACGACCTTCTTCTTCTAATTGCTCGCTCCACTGTGCCGTCGCAGCCTCCAATACGGTAAGGGTGGCA
>JARIAU010000040.1 GCA_029257695.1 Oscillospiraceae bacterium | reverse complement strand
ATGCGAAGGAGTTCGGCCTTCACTCTTGGTGGATGATCCTGACCTCTGCGGTCGTGACCGGCGTGATCGGATTTCTGTTGATCTTCCGTCCGTATGAGAGTGTGAATGCCATCATGACCTTGATCGGTGTTGCGCTGCTGGCAGAAGGCGTCCTCAATCTGATCACGGTTTTGACGGCGGTTAAAATTCTTCGAGTCACGGATCGCCATGCCATGGATGACGGGTTTCCTTTTTAAGGAGCACGGAACAAGCGATTTTAGAATGAAAGGTTGTATGCTGAGATGCGATTTTCAAAAGCGGTGGTGAAATGCCGGATCCCGATCCTGATTCTGACGGTGCTGCTGATGATCCCGGCTTGTCTGGGCATGGTCAATACCCGGATCAACTATGATATGCTGGATTATCTGCCGGAGGATATGGATACGGTCATCGGCCAGAACGAGCTGATGGATGACTTCGGCAAAGGTGCATTTTCCTTTATTATCGTGGAAAATATGCCAAATAAGGATGTTTCCAAGCTGAAAAGCCAGATCGAAACCGTGGACCATGTGGAGACGGTGGTCTGGTACGATTCTCTGATGGACATTGATGTGCCGATGGAATTGCTTCCCAAGAATATTTGGAAGGAATTCAATACGGAGGATGCCACCATGATGGCGGTTTTCTTCGATACGGCCACTTCCGAGGATGCCACCATGGATGCCATCCGAAACATCCGGTCCATCTGCGGTAAGCAGTGCTATGTGTCCGGTATGTCTGCACTGGTGACGGACTTGAAGGACCTGTGCGAACAGGAAGAGCCAATTTATGTGGGTCTTGCCGTTGTGCTGGCCTGTGTGGCCATGCTTCTGTTCCTGGATAACTGGCTGGTTCCGTTTGTGTTCTTGGCCTCCATTGGAGCCATGATCCTATTGAACATGGGAACCAACTACTTCTTGGGTCAGATCTCTTATATTACGAAAGCTCTGTCTGCTGTGTTGCAGCTGGCTGTTACCATGGACTATTCCATCTTCCTCTGGCATAGCTACAGTGAACAGAGAGTTCGCTGTGAGGATCGGAACCATGCGATGGTGTTGGCCATTCACCAGACCCTGACCAGCGTGATTGGCAGCTCTGTGACCACGGTTGCCGGCTTCATTGCGCTGTGCTTCATGACCTTTACCATGGGCCGTGACTTGGGTATTGTTATGGCGAAGGGTGTCCTGTTGGGTGTGCTTGGCTGCGTGACAGTGCTGCCTGCCCTGATCCTGCTGCTGGACCGCCCGCTGGCTAAGACTAAGCATAAGCCGCTGATCCCCAGCATGGTAAAGTTCTCTAAATCCATTGTCAAGCGCTATGTGATTCTTCTGATTGTGTTCCTGATCGTGCTGGTACCTGCGTTCCTCGGATACAGCAAGACCAACCAAGAAGTGTATTACGATATGGGTGAGTGCCTGCCGCAGGACATGGAGTATGTGATTGCAAACAGCAAGCTTTCAGAAGACTTTGACATCGCAACCACCCACATGATTCTGGTAGATCGGGATGTGCCCACCGAGCAGGTGCGCCAGATGGTCGACGAGATGGAACAGGTCGATGGTGTTAAGTATGTGTTGGGACTGGAATCTGTGGTTGGCTGCCGCATTCCGGAAGAAATGATTCCGGAGTCCATTATGAGCATCATGAAGAGCGATAAGTGGGAGCTGATGCTGATCAATTCGGAATACAAGGTTGCAAGTGATGATGTGAACCATCAGATTGATACTTTGAACTCCATTTTGAAGAAATATGATGCGGGCGGACTGCTGATCGGTGAAGCCCCCTGCATGAAGGACATGATCGAAACGACGGCCCATGACTTCCAAGTGGTCAATGCAGTATCTGTCCTTGCCATTTTTGTGATTATCGCAATCGTGGAAAAGAGTCTCTCGCTGCCCTTTATTTTGATTGCGGTCATTGAAACGGCAATCTTCATCAACCTCGGCTTGCCGCATTATCTGGGACAGAGCTTGCCCTTCATTGCCCCGATTTGTATCAGTACCATTCAGTTGGGCGCAACGGTGGACTATGCCATCCTGATGACGACCCGTTATAAATCGGAGCGTATTCTGGGGGCAAAGAAAAAGCAGGCTGTCTGGACGGCATTGGCCGCATCCATTCCGTCCGTGCTGGTGTCCGGCATGGGATTGTTCTCCGCCACCTTCGGCGTTGCACTCTATTCCAACATCGACATCATTCGGTCCATGTGTATGCTGATGGCAAGAGGTGCTGTGATCAGCATGATCTGTGTCATTTTCGTTCTGCCTGCGCTGCTTACGCTGTGCGACAGACTGATTTGTGCCACGACGCTCGATATGCGAAAGGTTCGTGACGCAGCGAAAAAACAGGAGGGAACTGCAGTATGAAACAGAATACAGCAAAAAAAGTGATTGCATCGGTGCTTTGCGCCGGATTGACGCTGGGCGGCGTGGGAACTGCAGCCTATGCGACCAGTAACCGCAACACCAATACCAATACCGCCAATACCGCAACGACCAGCATCCAGATGCAGGGAAATGCGGAGGGTTTGTTCAAGGACGAGACGGTTTATGTCTTTACCGCAGCCGATGGAACGACCAAGAAGATTCTGGTCAATGATTGGCTTCAGAACACGGATAAGGCCGACCAGCTGCTGGACCAGTCCAATCTGAAGGACATTGTCAATGTGAAGGGCGACGAGGCCTTCACGGAGGGAGCCAATGGGGCCTTGACTTGGGATGCCAAGGGAGAGGACATTTATTATCAGGGAACTTCGGAAGAAGAGCTTCCCGTGGACATGACTGTGTGCTATACTCTGAATGGCAAGAAAGTTTCTCCGGAGGAGCTTGCCGGTCAGAGCGGTAAGGTGGTCATTCGGTATGACTTTACGAACCATCGCACCCAGCAGATGGAGGTCAATGGCAAGCAGGAAACCATGTATGCTCCCTTTACCGTGATCACCGGAATGCTGCTGGATACCGATATTTTCCGTAATGTGACCGTTTCCAATGGTATCACCGAAAATATGGGAAATCAGATTGCTGTGGTCGGATTGACCTTCCCCGGTATGCAGGAAAATCTGAATATCAGCAAGAATGATTATGAGATTCCTAATTATCTGGAAATTACGGCGGATGTCGAGAAATTCGAGCTGAATGCATCGATGTCTCTGGTGTCCACGGCTCTGTTTGATCACCTGGATACGGATAAGCTGGATTTGGGCGATTTGTCTGATTCCGCCAACCAGCTCAGCGACGGAATGAATCAGTTGATGGATGGTTCCGATGCCCTGCATGAGGGCCTGAATACGCTGCTGGAGCAGTCCAAGATTCTGGTGGAAGGCATCAATACGCTTGCCACCGGTGCAGACCAGCTGAAAAATGGTTCCGATGCCCTGCAGACTGGTGCGAACCAGCTGTGCGAGGGCGCAGGCCAGCTCTCTCAGGGACTTGGCAAGCTGAACGAGAACAGCGCTGCGCTGAATAATGGTGCAACTGCTGTGTTCCAGACGCTGCTGAACACGGCAAACAGTGAGCTGTCTAAGGCAGGTCTGACGGTCCCCACGCTGACGATCGATAACTATGCTTCCGTCCTGAACGGAGTGATTGAATCTTTGGATGCCACCAATGTGTATCAGCAGGCTCTGGCCGAGGTCACCAAGCAGGTGGAGGCTCGCCGCCCTGAAATTGAAGCAGGTGTCACCGCTGCCGTGCGGGAAAAGGTGGAACCCAAGGTGCGTGAAACGGTTGTTGGGCAGGTGCGCATCGGTGTTCAGAAACAGGTGGAACCTAAGGTGCGTGCAAAGGTCATTGAAGATGGCCTGCATATGAGTGTGGAGGACTACAACGCTGCGGTGGAAGCCGGTAAGATCCCGGCGGAGCAGCAGACCAAGATTGAGCAGAACATTGCTGCTACGGTGGAGACCATGGTTCAGCAGCAGATGGACAGTGCAGAGGTTAAGGCTCAGATCGAGCAGTTGACCAAGGAAAACACGGACAACATGATGCAGACGGAGGACATCCGTGCTACGATTGCCCAGAATGTGGAAGATATGGTTCAGAAAAAGATTTCCGAGGCGATGGCTTCGGAAGAGGTCCAGAAGAAGCTGGAAGCAGCTGCTGCCGGCGCCCAGGCTGTGATTGGCCTGAAGTCCTCTTTGGACAGCTACAACAGCTTCTATATTGGCCTGAAGACATACACCGCTGGTGTTGGCACGGCTGCCTCCGGCGCAGATAGTCTGCTGGCTGGCTTGAATACGCTCAAGTCCGGCACAACGGAACTGAACGGTGGTATGAACCAGCTGCATGACGGCGTCAAGACCATGCAGGAGAAGGCCCCCAAGCTGATCGACGGTATTACGCAGCTGCGTGATGGCTCCGCTCAGCTCTCCGAGGGTCTCACCAAGCTGATGGAAGAGGGTATCCAGAAGATCGTGGATTTGGCCCAGAATGACCTGACCGATTTGACGGACCGTGTCTCTGCCATGGCAGATATGAGCCAGGATTACTCCAACTTCTCCGGCATTGCCGATCAGATGGAGGGCAGCGTTAAGTTTATTTACAAGATGGATTCGATTGCCGCTGAGTCCTAAGTCCCTATTTTGACTGGATGCAGGCAACGGGATCCATACACAACAAAGAGGAGCAGAGCGATGCTCTGCTCCTCTTTGTATCATGCGTTTTTCGCAAAAAAGGAGGATCATATGGAGCGTTACAATACGAAAAAGATTAGATTCCCCAGTGCAGATGGCAAGCGTTATGTGACTGGCTGGATTTACACTCCGATGGTAGAGCCCGTTGGCATTCTTCAAATTTGTCACGGTATGTGCGAGTATATCGGTCGCTATCAGCGATTTATTGAGGATATGCTTGCTAAGGGATATATTGTATGCGGTCACGACCATATTGGCCACGGTGACTCTTCCGAACCGGAGGATTATGGATATTTTGGACCAAAGGAAGGACACAAAAATTTGGTTCAGGATCTGCATACGATGACAGGATTGGTGAAAGAAGACCATCCGGATCTTCCGTGCTTTTTGTTCGGCCACAGCATGGGATCTTTTGTGACTCGTCTGTACCTTAGCAAATATGCCTATGAATTGTCCGGTGTGATTATTTGCGGGACTGGCGGCCCGAATCCTATGTCTAATTTGGGGATTCCGGTTTGTCGTCTGGTAGCAAAGGTGCGTGGAGACAGGCACCGCAGCAAGCTGCTGGATCGACTGGCGTTTGGTTCCTTCAATAAAAAATTCGTACCCCAACGCACGGATAAGGATTGGCTGACCCGAGATGAGAGCATCGTTGACCAGTATCGGCAGGACAAAAAGTGTATGTTTTTGTTTACCGCCAGCGGATATGAGGAACTTTCCAAGTTGAGCAAGAAGGCAAACCATGCGGATTGGTATAAGAGTTTAGACCGCGCACTTCCTATGCTTCTGATTTCCGGTGATATGGATCCGGTGGGAAATTACGGCAGCGGGGTAAAGACGGTGTATCAACGGCTGAAGGAAGTTGGAGTTTCCGATGTGACGATGAAGCTGTATCCGGATGCTCGCCATGAATTGATGAATGAAATCAATTATGAGGAAGTGTTTCAGGATGTGTTTGCCTGGATCACTGCTCATCAACCCAAGTAAATATGAAGTTCATAGTTGTCTATGAAAAAGCAGCCTATCTTCCGATAGGCTGCTTTTTGTTCGTAAACGGTGAGAATTGATGAAATCCACCCGGAAACTCAATGCTCAGCAGTGATCGTCAGACGGTTGAAGCATTCCTTTGCAGATTCTTCTGAAATGTGGTTTTCCAGCACCACGCCAGTGTTGGAACCATTCACCAGAATTACATAGTTATAAGAGGTTCCGTTGCTGATCCAGTAAGTGTAAGTGTTTCCATCCTTGACACCGGAATCCGTGATCACATTGGACTCGTCGGATTTGATGATGTCCAGACACTGCTCGTAGGCGTCGCCACGGATGAAGCTGCCGTGCATCAGATCCGTTCCATCCTGAGAAATCGTAAAAGGAACTTGGGAGGAAATTTTGAACTTATCCGTGGTGTCCAAGGAGATCTTGATGGAATCTCCATTGTCAATGCGGAAAGTATAGGCAAAAGAAGAGGTGCAGCCGGTCATCAGAGCCAGAACGAGGACACCGGACAAAAGGCAGACAAGTGCTTTTTTCAACTTTTTCATATAATACCTGCTTTCTATCATCAGAAAGGTTTCATGGTGCGTTTTTTGCTTGAGAGGGGGAGGAAAATCAGTTGTTGCGGTCCTTGATGGTGTAGAAAATGTAGGAACTGCTGTACTGATTGTAATCTTCCTTTGAATCGGTGTTGTACCGGAGGGAAGTGGTATCGTCAATGGTGACGGAAATGTCCTCATAGTAGGATTGCTCAGTGAAAGCGGCAATAAAGTCATCGGGGAGCAGGGGAGTCTTCAACAAGTGAGAGGAGGCAGAAACACCGGATTGTGTCATAAGTTGGTTCAGAGTGGCCAAATCGGAAGAAATATGCTCCAAATTGACTTCTTTGTCGGCCTCGATATCCACATCAATAGAATAGTTTACCTCATAGATTTTACCGTCATTGTCGATCTTGATGCTGATATAAGAGTCAAAATTGGTATCCCGTTCATACAAATGGCCCGATACAGAGTAGCCATACGAGCGATACGATTCCTGCGGGTCATCGGAGTAAACATAAGCACATCCAGATTCCAGTGTGGTTACCATTTGTTCAACGGCTTGAGAGGCTTGAGCTGTCTGAGCATCCACAATTTGCTTTGCGGAGGCATAATTCGGGATATAGACGCCAATGACCAACAGCAGGGGAATCAACACATACGCCAGAACGGAGTTGCGTGCTTTGGGCAAGGAAACATCCAACACCGTTGCCACCACTTTGGCATTGCGGGAAGTTTCCTTTGTCATCTGGTGGACAGTCACCGCAGAGCCTACGACCGCTGCTGCATCGAAGGCAGCACCGGCTTTATTGAGGGCTTCGTTTTTGGCATGCCCCAGCAGAGAGCCAGCCGCTCTCGTACCGAGCAGCATGGCAATGGATCCGGTATAATCTCCATTTTCCAATGAGACATTGGCTTTTTCAACGAGATCAAGCCAAGGCTTTTTGGTCATGCCCATGCGGGGAATCAGGAAGAAGATCACGGCCAGGATGGTATAAAGGGAAGTAAATGCAAGGTAGAGAAACGGTCCGGTGTCCGTTTTGGAAACGCCCATAAACACCAAATCGTTAATCATTTCGCACAAAATCCACGGGATTCCGAGCAAAAGAGCGGTAAAGAAACAGGTCTTAGCCCATATCGGGAAAAGATAGTACCGCCGAATCATTTTTTTCTGATTTTCGTTCAACATAGGTTCCATCGCCTTTCTTTGTTGATTTTTACCAATTATAGCACATGGAGTTAAAAGAATCTACAACAATATTTCTTGCAATTTGAGAATAATATTAAAATGGCAAAGAATGGATAAAAGATGTTTTTGATTTTATTCTCAAATGTCGGCCTGTCAAAGGGACAGACCGGCGTAAATAGGATTGCATAATCTACAAATTTTGGTTGTGTACATGAAAAGTGTATATTGAACACTCTTGGCATCCGTTTCTAAGAACTATCTACACAAAAAGTAGGATGGACGGAAGCATGATTTTGGACTAAAATGGTATGCAATGAGGAAAGGATGGGGTCAAATGAT
>JARIAU010000052.1 GCA_029257695.1 Oscillospiraceae bacterium | reverse complement strand
AAAAATAAACTTTCCTCCCGGCATCAGGAAGGTATGCACCCGACGAAACGCCTCCTTGAGCGTTGCTGCTTCGGTCACATAATTGACGCTGTCCAAACAGCACACACAAGCATCGATAGACCCGTAGAGGTCCAATTCATCCATGCTCTGGCACATAAACATGGGGCGCTGCTCCTCCGGCAGATCCGCCGCCTTGTCCATCGCTTCCATCAGCATTTCTCCGGACAAATCTACGCCAATTACACCATACCCCCGGCGAGCCAGTTCACAGGAGAGGCTTCCGGTTCCACAGGCCAGATCCAAAACCAGATTTACCGGCACTTTACTCTTTGCAAAGTGATGCTCCAACCAATCCGCCCAGCCGCTGTAATCCACATCCACGGTCAGCTGATCGTACCAGTGCGCCAAGGATTGATACGCTTCCATATCAATGATTCTCCTTCAGCCGAGCCAGAACATCCTTGTAGCCGTCCTCGCCATAATTCAGCGCACGGTTAACACGGCTGATGGTTGCACTGCTGGCTCCGGTCAGCGACAGAATTTCACTGTACACCATGCCCTGCTCCAGAAGCACAGCCACATCATAGCGCTGCTCCATGGCACGCAACTCCGCAATGGTGCATAAGTCCTTGAAAAATCGCTTGCACTCATCTTCGTCCTTCAACGCAAGAATGGCCTGATAGAGTTCCTGACTATTCACCTTATCGGACGCCTTTGACATTGATAATCCCTCCCAGTTGATCCACACGGATCGATTGTTCCGAATATCTGTATCCTATCATTTTAGCGTGTGAAAGTAAAGAGGCTCCGAAAAATTCCTTTTTCTCGATTCCTCCTACACAATGCATAGGACAGGACAAAAAAAAGCTGTGAACTTTCGTTCACAGCTTTTGGTCCGAGTGTTGAGATTCGAACTCAAGGCCTCTTGAACCCCATTCAAGCGCGATACCAAACTTCGCCACACCCGGATTTTATCGTCATGACAGACTTGCTATCAGCGACGAGATTTATAATAACACAGATCTCCGCAGGATGCAACCCCTTTTTTCTTCTTTTTACATTTTTCTTTTTCGGTCCTGCTCCCACCTGCCAAATCGTCCTTGTCTGGCCCCATCACACTCCGTCTTGTGTTTCTGCTTCTCGTTTCAATCTCCGCCGTTCCTTTTTCGATTCATACACATGTCTGCACGCCGTAATCGGATGGTGAAATATCATACGAGGACCAGAAAATCGCATAACCTCTCGGATTTTCTCCCGCATCTCGGGCCGATAACAATGCACCTTGCAGTTGGAGCAAAATGTTTTCGTTTCCATGAACGGACACAAATCACTTCGTCTTCTGGCGTATTCATCCAGTTCCTTACAGGATTCACACAGTCCCTGTTTGGTGTGATGGCACTTCTTGCAGTACAACGCAATCATCTGCGAAACAAGCTCTTTCTCTCGATTTCGCTTATCAATTATCGTTTTCGCAGCCATATTCTTGTCCCCTTACTGCACTTCATCTTCATCTTCATTTTGAGTAGAAAAAAACCGAAACACCTTGATTCGATCAAAGTGTTTCGGTTGGTCCGAGTGTTGAGATTCGAACTCAAGGCCTCTTGAACCCCATTCAAGCGCGATACCAAACTTCGCCACACCCGGATTTCTGTTCGTCTCTTAACGACAGATGATATTCTAGCATAGTTTCGCAATAAATGCAACCCTTTTTTCTTCTTTTTTGCATTTTTCTTTTGGGGCGCAGCAACCCGCTGCGCCCCAATGGTCTTATTCCACTTTACTCGCTGTAAGAATTGCTCCATCGCCGGTTTTATAGGTGATCGTGACGGTATCCCCCACATCAAAGAGGATCGCTTCCGGACAAGCAGAGGCCTTCACGGCATAGAAGGGTTCCTCACCCAAATTGAAATAAAGCACGGTGTTGCCGTCAATGACTGCACTACGGATTTCCGCAATGGTGCCAGACACTGCTGCATCATCCTGCGTGTCCTCACCTTCTCCTTCCACAGGATCTGTCACTTCGTAGCCGTTGTCGGCCAACAGTGCTTCATAATTGGCCTGACACTGCGCCACGGAGGTACCAGTGGCCGTGATCTGGTAATCTGCCACATTGACCATGGCATACATCTTGACCAGCTGTGCCGAATCCTTCAGTGCCATAAAATAAGTGGGCTGATCGGAAATATTCAACAAAATCGGGAAGGTCGATGTGTAGTTCAGGTGCTGCACTGCCCCCTGCGCCGAAGACATGGCCGAGCGCTCGGTAGCACCGGTCACTGCATAAAATTTTGCTTCCTTCGTCCTCTGATTCACCAAAATAAAGCCAACATTGGAATCATCACTGCCGACAGAAGTTACACCGGTATAGAGGTAAACATCATCGATCATTGCAATGTAGTTATATCCCTCCGTGGTGGTGGTGATTCCCTTCTGACCCAGCCAGGAATTCACCCAGCCGTTGACCAGAGTGCCGTGATAATTATACTGCTACACCAATGTATCCGCATCGTAAACACGGTCCACCCAGCTGGGCACTTCCTCATAATACGCACTTTCGCCGGTAATGGCATTCATCAGAACTGCACCTTTGATGTCCGTTCCGCCAAACAGGCCGATGCGTTTAACCACACGAGAACACACCCACCAAGGGGTTCCTTCTTCGTCAATTTCAAAATTTACATCGCCAAACATCATGGTAGGATATTGGAACCGCAGATGGCGCTGTACATTGCGTCCAAAATGCTCATCTGTGGAATATTTCATTCCCTCCTCCAGACGAACCAAATCCGCCTCTTGCGTCACCATATTTACCTGAATGTATCC
>JARIAU010000089.1 GCA_029257695.1 Oscillospiraceae bacterium | reverse complement strand
GCAGCGGAAGGGAATCATAGAACGCAGAAAGCATACAAGGGACAAGTGTGCTTTCTGCGTTTTTCTTCTTTTGAAAAGACCATTTAAAAAAGTTTTGAAATTGGCGCCAAAAGATGACACTTGTCATTTTTTGGCGCTTTACTTGTGCTAAAATAACAGATACGAAAATAGAAAGTATGAAAAAACTGGGCATTAGTGCTGATTCGGCACAAGAAAATGTACAGAATTCAGAAAGCAAAGAGTGGACGGCCGTTAAACTATATTGGTTTAGCGAGGGGAGAAGAAAGGGAATGAGGAAGCGGTGAATGGGAAAGTGAGTAGGATTCAGCAAGATTTTACGATGCTTGCACTGTTGATCATTCCGGTGGGAGTGGCTGTCAATGTAATCTGCGGGCAGATTGCAGCTTTGTTGCGGCTGCCGGTATATTTAGATGCAATCGGCACCATTTTAGTGGCCATGCTGTGCGGCCCGTGGGTCGGTGCGGCGACCGGAGGTTTGTCTAATTTGGCTGCAGGGGTAATCAATCCTTCGGGATTGCCGTTTTTTGTGGTAAATCTTAGCGTGGGATGGGCGGTTGGACTGCTGGCAAAGAAAAAGTGGTTTTGTGGTTGGTGGAGGTGCCTGGTGGCGACTGGAGTGATTTCGCTTCTTACCATCGTGGTGTCAGCTCCAATTGTTGTGCTGCTGTACGGTGGAATCACGGGCGGCGGAACCTCAATCATTACGGCTATGGCGATGGCCGCCGGAGCGAATATATGGACCGCTTTTATAGGGACGGAAGGTGTGTTTACTGTGTTGGACCGAGTCCTTTCGCTGATGGTTTGCAAACGGGTGATTGGCTGTATTCCGCCCAGAGTGCTCATTCAATTCCCGCTTGGAGGGCAATACATTCAGAAGGAAACCTTGGAAGATTGACAGAGCAGAGGGCGTACCGGAAAGAAAGGAGAAACCGGCATGGGAGGAAGCTATACAGAAGCGATTCAGATTCATAAGACAAACCGGTTTGCGTCACTCTATCCCACTACAAAGTTGCTGCTGACGGCTATGTATGTTGTGTGTACACTGGTGATTGGCAGCATCAAATTGACACCTGCACGACTGTCGCTGCTCTTGGTGCCGCAATTTCTGCTGATACCACTACTTTGCAAGGAAAGCGGTGTTTCTCGAACGGGATTCCGAACGCTGAAGGAATTGGGTGCTTTTTCACTGTTTATTTTTTTGGTACAGGCATTTCTGGTTCCTGGAGGAGATGTGTTGGTACAGGTTGGTCTGATTAAAATCTGTGCTCAAGGGTTGGATTCAGCCATTAAGCTTTCGTTTGGTGTAATGAACATTGCGGGGATGTTTGTCTGGTTGGTGCAGACCACCGAACGAACGGAAATGACACGGGCATTGGAGGAATCTGGCATCAACTATAAGACGGCATATGTGATTCTGTCCGCATTTCGTATGATTGATGTCTTGGCGCAAAACAGCAAACGCATCATGGATGCTCAAAAATCCAGAGGAGTGGAAACAGAGGGAAATTTGTTGGTTCGCCTCAAAGCGTTTGTACCGATGATTTTGCCGTTGCTGCTGACGGCGGTGATTCGTCTGGAAGAACAGGCGATGACTTTGGAAACCAGAGGGTTTTTGATGGAAGGGACGCGAACCCATTTGTTGGAGGTCAAGCCGAATGGATACGAGCAAAGGGCTCTGCTGCTGGCAACGGTACTTACTCTGTTGGTAATTGTGGGGAGAGTGATGCTATGGATGTGGTAATGGAATGCAGGCATGTGACCTATTTCTATCCTCTGCGTAAGCGCCCGGCGTTGACAGAACTTTCTGTAACACTGGAGCGGGGAAAACTATACGGGGTCATTGGACCGAATGGAGCAGGAAAGACTACCTTTTGTGCCTTGCTGCGTGGATTTGTACCAGGGTTTTACGGGGGAGAATACACAGGAGAGGTGCGACTGCACAAGAAACCGCTGGAGGATTATGGTTGTGGACTGGCCAAAGAAATCGGTTATGTAGTTCAAAATCCGTTTACTCAGCTAAGTGGAATCAAAGAGACGGTTTTTGAGGAAGTGGCCTACGGACTGGAACAGATGGGAGTTCCGGTGGAAGAGATTGAACCGAGAGTTGTAGAAGCTATGCGGCAGACCAACATCGAGAATTTTGCTATGCGCAATCCGCTGCAGCTTTCTGGTGGTCAGATTCAAAGAGTGGCACTCGCTTCAGTTTTGGTGCAGGACCCAGAGATCCTTGTGATTGACGAACCAACGAGCCAACTGGACCCAAGAGAAACAAAAGATGTGTTTGACATTATCCAAAGACTCAAGGCGAGCGGAAAGACTATAGTGTTAGTGGAACACAAAATTGATCTGATAGCAGAGTATGCAGATGAAATTTTAGTGTTTTCCAAAGGGTGTTTGGTCAAACAGGGAAAGAAAACGGATCTATTTACCGATGAATCGCTGGAGGATTTAGGCGTAGAAGTGCCACATATTGCTCGATTGGGGAAACGATTGAAGGAACTGGGGGTTCCCTTGGAGCAAGTGCCTGTGACGGAAGAACAGGCGATTCAGATGATTCGGGCTTTGTTAGGACGAGAAATCACCTAAGAAAGGACAAAAGGATGAAAGACATTGTGTTGGATTGTGTGAGTTATACCTATCCGAAAGGAGCAAAGGCGCTGGACCGGATTTCATTGAAGATCACTTCAGGAGAGCAAATCGCAATCATTGGTCAAAATGGAGCGGGGAAAAGTACTTTGGCCAAGCTGATTAATGGGTTGCTAAAGCCGTCGGAAGGAACAGTATGGATTGGAGACCAAGACACGAAACAACATACCACGGCGCAAATCGCTCGTCAGGTTGGGTATGTGTTTCAAAATCCGGATGAACAAATTTTTCATGCCACCGTTGGGGCAGAAGTGCGGTATGGGATAAAGAAGTGCCGTCCGAAGCGGGAAGGAGAAATACTGGCACAGCAAGCACTGAAGATGACTGGTATGGATCAATACGAGGCGAAGAATCCATTTGACTTGCCGTTGTCAGTGCGAAAGTTTGTTACGATTGCAGCGGTAATGGCGACGGACCCGGAGATATTGATCTTAGATGAACCGACGGCCGGACAAGATCTGCATGGGAAGCAACGGCTTGCCTTGTTATTGGAATGGTGGAAGAAACAAGGAAAAACCGTGCTGATGATTACACATGATATGGAATTTGTGGCTGACCGGTTTCAAAAGGTTCTGGTTATGTCGGAGCGGAAGATACTGTATATAGGCAAACCGAAGGAAGTTTTTTGGGATTTTGAATTGCTTCGCAGGGCGGATTTGGAGCAACCATATGTGAGTGCGTTATGCAAGGAATTGGGAATTCTGGGTGTGGTCGATTTGGAAACGGCGGCCCAACGGATTGCAGAAGTATGGAAAAGAAAGTAGATGGCTGCGAGACATCCGAAAAAGGGCACAAAGAAAGAGCTGTTTGCAACCATTTCAAAAAATGAAAAAAGAGGAAAATAAGTGTTGACAAATGCGATGCAAGTTGGTATTATAGACAAGCTGTTTCGAACGGCGGGCACGAAAAAACAAGTTCTCGAGTGGAACACCTCGAAAGAAGTTGAAAAAAGTGCTTGACAGATGAAAAACAGTTTGCTATAATAGATAA
>JARIAU010000069.1 GCA_029257695.1 Oscillospiraceae bacterium | reverse complement strand
GCCTGACCGCTATGCGTGGCCTGCTGGTGTACTTCACCCGTTATCAGAAGGAAGCCACCGAGCTGCAGAAGGCCGCCGTCAAGGAAGAGCTGGATGCCTTCATGACCGAGCGTGACCTGCTGTAATTATAAGAAAACAAACAGAAAGGAGTGAGTTGGTTTGTTGAACCTGGGCGTAGAACGAAATCGGAATCATCGCCGGACGGCAGAGAATCCCTGCGACGCTCGGCTCCGCATTCGCTTTGCGGCCCTTCGACAGACCCGGCGCCCTGCACCTTTGGATGGTGCGGGTGTGCGCTCCTCTGCATAACCAAACAAAGCCGATCCGGTGCGCCCTTTGTCACCGGATCGGCTAAAAGTAGTCCTTTCAAGTCATTGAGAGGACTTTTTTCTGCGCTTTTTTGGGCAGATGACGCCGGAGCCGGGCATAAACGGCTTTAGAAACCCGAGAGGGGGGTCAGTCATGACGGACGGACTCTTTGCTATTATAATCATTGCCCTTCTGGTGGTGGGAGCCATCGTTACCCGCCGCTGTACGGAATGCTTGCTTTTAGGCTCGGTGCTGGGCTGTGTCTATCTTTATCACGGACAGGCCTTGAGCCAGTGGTGTCAGCTGATCACGCAGGTCGTGGCAGACAATGCGTGGCTTTGGCTGGTGTGCGGCTTGTTTGGCAGCCTGATTGCCCTGCTTCAGGCCTCCAAGGGGACCTTTGGCTTCTCCAACATCATTGCCAAGGTGTGCCGCAATGACCGGCGGACGCTGTTCACCTCGTTTGTGTTGGGAATTCTGCTGTTTGTGGATGATTACCTCAATGTGCTGACCATTGGTGTCTGTATGCGGGGCATTTATGACAAGCGCAAGCTGCCACGGGAGTCCCTTGCTTTTATTTTGAATTCAACCGGTGCACCGGTGTGTGTGCTGCTGCCCATTTCCACATGGGCCATCTTCTTTGGCTCTCTGTTTTATGAACAGGAAGTCATCTCCAGCCAGTACACCTCTGCAATGGATGCATATATTCACGCCATTCCCTTCTGTTTCTATCCCATTTTAGCGCTGTTGATCGTGTTTTTGTTTACCCTGGGCATCATGCCCAAGCTGGGGGCCATGAAGCGAGCCTATCAGCGGGTGGAGGAAACCGGTCGTGTATACAGCGAAGCCAGCAAAAAATACAACCATGAGGAAAACAACCCCGATGCCGAAGGAAATGTGTGGAATTTTCTGATCCCCATGCTGGTTCTGGTGGTCATCGGAGTGGCGACATTGGACATTCTGCTGGCCATCGTGACGGCACTTCTCGTATGTCTGGTGCTGTATGTCCCACGGAAACAGATGGATATGGAGGAGTTTTTCAATTTGACCGTATCCGGTTTTACCGATATGATGGGCATTTTCTTCATGCTGGTGGCGGCATTCACCCTAAAGGAGGTCTGCGACCTGCTCCACCTGACCCAATTCCTTGTGGCGGTGGCACAGCCCATTCTGTCGCCGCATCTCTTTCCGGCGGTGTCCTTCCTGCTGCTGGGGGTGCTGGCCTTTGTCACCGGCTCCAACTGGGGCATGAGTGCCGTAGTGACCCCCATCCTGCTGCCTATGTGCGCCGCACTGGGGGCCAATCCGGTGCTGACGATGGCCGCCATTGTGTCCGGAGGCACCTTCGGCAGCCATGCCTGCTTCTATACGGATGCCACCATCCTGTCGGCCAACAGTGCCGGCATCAGCAACATGGAACACGCCATGTCTCAGTTGCCCTACACGATGATCGCTGCTATACTGTCCCTGCTTGGATATTTTGTTGCAGGGTATGTCATGTAAATCGTGGGAAGGAGTGAGCTTATGGAACCCAAGAACTATGTTGTCACGATTACCAATCAGTTTTGTTGTCTGGGCCGCAAGACGGCCAATCGGCTGGGGCAGCTGCTGGATATTCCCTGCTATAATGAGGAATTGGTGCGAGCGGCGGCCGAGGAACTGGATTTGTCGGCGCAGATCGTGGACGAAAATGAGGAACGGGCCCGCCGCATTGTGGATGAATATCTGTCCCCGATGTTTCGTCGGCTGGGGGACCGGACCAATGTGACCCAGAACATGATTTTTGATGCGCAGCGCAAGATCATCCGTCGGATGGCAGACGATGAGAGCTGTATTATTGTGGGACGCTGCTCCGATTTTATATTGGATGAGTACAAAAATGTCATTCGGATTTTCCTTTATGCTCCATATGAGGTGCGGGTGCGTAACTGCGTGGAGGAGTTGCAGATGAAGGAGAGTGCCGCCCGGCGACTGGTGACCAAAAAGGATGAGGAGCGCAAGGCCTATCAGCTGAATTATGCCGGGTATCTGCCGGAAAGCATCCATCACAAGGATCTTTCGGTGAATACGGCGGTCTTTGGAGTGGAAGAGACCGCCCGCCTGCTGGCACAGGCAGTTCGAGCCAGGTTTCCAAGTGCGGAACAGAAAAAATGAATGAGAAGGGCAGCTGTGCCTTGACACAGCTGCCCTTTTGTGCGATTCTTGCGGTGCAGAGATAAAAACACGGCCCGGTCGGTAGTCCGGGCACGGCGTATGCCGTCAGTAACCTGCCTCCTTGGTTGTCCGTTCTCTGTGTGGAAAGACAAAAGGAGGAATTGGCATGGACAAAGGAACTGCAAGGGTTACCGTATGGTTTGAGGCCCCGTTTTGGGTGGGGGTGTACGAACGGACTTGGAATGGCAGAGCAGAGCTCTGCAAAATCCGATTCGGCGCAGAACCCAAGGATTACGAGGTGTACGAGTTTTTACTTCGGAATTGGGGCCGACTTCCCTTCCGTCCGTCCACACAGGAGGAGTCGGTTTGCCGGCCGGTCCGGAACCCGAAGCGGATGCAGCGCCAAGTTCAGCGGGAGCTGCGGCAGGGCGTTGGGACCAAGGCACAGCAGGCACTCAAGTTGCAGCAAGAGCAGCGAAAACAGGAGCGTAAGCAAGCGGATCGGGAACGAAAGGCTGCATCGGACCTGCATCGGTTTGCTCGGCGGCAAAGCAAGCGAAAGGCCAAGCACCGGGGGCATTGAACTGCGGTGCGGGCAAAAACCACATCCGGGGAGGCACCGTAGGGCGCCTCCCCGGATGTGGTTTTATCAAGGAAAGAAGAAAGAGATTACTTGCTGTGTTCATAGTCCCGCAAGGCCTGAATGGCTTCGCCGGACAGGGGGATCAGGGCCAGCATATTGAACACGGTCATCAGAGCGATGCCCAAATCGCCCAGATCCCACACGAAGGTGTAGGCGGCCAGACAACCCACCGCCAACATGCCCAGACAGAGCACTTTGTATGCGGTCTGGCTCCACCAGTTGTCGCCGAAGACATAGGCGATGTTGGAACGGGCATAGAACAGGATGCCGATGAAGGTGGAAAAGCTGAACAGCAGCAGGGTCACGGCAATGAAGACCACACCAAAGGGGCCGAGGTGGTAGTTCATGGCGGCCTGAAGTAGGTCCATGCCCTCCAGACCCTGTACCACATCCGCCGGAGCCAGCAGCATGATCATGGCGGAACAGGTGCAGATGAGCATGGTGTCGATAAAGACACCGAAGGACTCCAGCAGGCCCTGCTTGGCGGGCAGATCAATATCTGCGGCGGCCGCTGCACAGGGAGCAGAGCCGCTGCCGGCCTCGTTGGAGAACAGACCACGCTTGATGCCGTTCATCAGGACGGCACCGAACCCGCCGGCTACCACCTGCCGCAGACCGAAGGCCTCCGCAAAGATGCGTTGGAACACGGAGGGGAGCAGAGCTGCATTTTTCACAATGATGACAAGGGTCACCAGGAAAAAACAGCCGGCCATGATGGGAACTACGATGTCCAGCACCTTGACGGTGGCGTTTTTTCGCAGCACGATCAGGGCGCAAAGGGAAACCAACACCACCGCCGTCCAAATCGGCGGGATGCGGAAGGCATTGTGCATGGAAGAGGATACGCTGTTGCCGATGACCTGACTGATGCCGCACCAGCACAGCAGGCCGGACAGAGCAAACAGGACGGCAATGACGCTTTTGGATTTGGACTTCTTTTTGCAGAAGAAATCATGGATATAACGGGTGGGACCGCCCCGATAGCCGCCGTACAGCGGGTCCTTCTGCTTGTGGATCTGGGCCAAGGTGCCTTCCACAAAGGCGGTGGAGGTGCCCAGCAAAGCAGTGATCCACATCCAGAACACGGCCCCGGCGCCGCCGGCGGAGATGGCAGCCACGACGCCCACCAGATTGCCCATGCCCACTCGGGTAGCGGTGGACACAATCAGGGATTGCAATCCGGTGATGCTTCCGGCATCTTTGCCGACCTTTTTCTCCTTGGTGATCCGGAGCATATCCGGAAACAGCCGCAGGAACAGGAAGCGGGTGCGGAAGGTGAGATACAGCCCGGTGGCCAGAAGCAAAACGACCAAAGGGGAAATGCCCAGCGTTCCGCCGCCGGGGGTGGGCAGGGGGATCCAATCGCCCCAAAGCAGGTCAAACAGACCGTAAAATAACTTCATCGGAACAAAACTCCTCACTTGCAATTCAGTGATGCTTAGTATACAGTAGATATATGTATTTGTAAAACAGATAATAAAGATAAGTATAATCGAAAATATCGATAAAGGAGGAGCAAAGATGGATCTGAAAAATCTGACTTCTTTTGTGCAGGTGGCGGAGCTGCGGAGCTTTACCAAGGCGGCCGGACGGCTGGGTTATTCCCAGTCCACCATCTCCTTTCAGATCAAGCAGCTGGAGGAAGAGCTGGGGGTCAAACTGTTTGAACGCATCAACCATACGGTAAAGCTGACCCGGGAAGGGATGCGCCTGCTTCAGTGTGCCAATGAAATTGAGGATATTGTGATGAAATTTCAGCAGACGGAGGAAGAAGCGGTGGGAGAAGTCCGTATGGCCACTGCGGATTCTCTGTGCGTGGCGACGGTGGGCCGGATTTTTTCGAAGCTGCAAAAGGAGCATCCGGGGGTCACGCTGAAAATCACCACCGCCGGGACCCGGGAGTTGTTTCGGCTCATTGATCAGAACGAAACAGATCTGCTGTACACACTGGACAGCCCCATTCGGGACCCGGACTATGTGATCGTGCAGGAGCAGCGCATTCCAGCCCGATTTGTTGCCGCACCGGGGCATCCGTTGGCGGGGCGGTCGGACATTGCGCCGCAGGAACTGCTGGACTATCCGCTGCTGCTGACCGAAAAGGGGATGAGCTACCGCCGACTGCTGGAGGAAGCGTTTGCCTTGTGTGATTTCGCAGTGCAGCCAGCCTTGGAGAGCAGCAACACCGATTTGCTGTGCAATCTGGCGGAACAGGGGGAAGGGGTGGCCTTCCTGCCGGAGTTTGCGTATCGCAGCTGTGTGGAGCGGGGAACGCTGACGGAGCTTCAGGTGGATGCTATTTCGGTGGAAATCTGGGCACAGCTGCTGTACCACCGGGAAAAATGGATGAGCACCGCACTGAGGGTTGTGATCGACGAACTGAAGCGCTGTGTGCTGTGAGCGCAAAGCGTTGCCAGAGAAAGGGAAACCGATTATAATGGGACTTTGTAAAAATATTTGCAGCGAATGTGACCAAAGACGCCTGTGCTGCGTGTTTTAAGTGAGGAGGGTAACGCCATGCACCTGTTTCAGAGCCGAGAGCCGGACTTGGGCGCACTCTATGACCGCCATGCCCATATGCTTTACCGGCTGGCCCTGAGCTACCTGCACTGCGATGAAGATGCCCGGGATGCGGTGCAGGATGTGTTCATCAAGCTGGTGGAGCACACCCCTGCGTTTCGGGATGCGGAGCATGAGCGGGCATGGCTGGTACGGGCCACCATCAACCGCAGCTGCGATCTGCTGCGCCGCCGTAGTGTGCGGGCATCGGTCCCGCTGGACGAAGTCACCCATCTGCCGGCACAGGTTTCCGATGCAGCCCGGGAAGTGCTGGACTGCCTCGGGCAAGTGTCGGAGAAATACCGTGCGGCATTGACTCTCCACGATTTGGAGGGCTTCTCTGTGGAAGAAACCGCCCGTATCCTGCGGATTTCACCGTCGGCGGTGAAGATGCGGCTTCGGCGGGGACGAGTTCAGCTGAAGACCCAATGGGAGGAGGGACCCCATGTTTGACCAGGAACAAGTGAAGGCCTACCGCAGCGTGGAGGCCCCGGAAGCCTTGCGGCAGCAGGTGATGCAGGGGGTCAAAGCAGCACGGCGCCGCCCTCGGCATGGCAGGGTGTGGGCCGGAACAGCAGCGCTGGCAGCTTGTTTGGCACTGGTGCTCGGTCTGCGGTTGAACGCACCGAAGGGAGCGGAGGTGCTGGTGATGGGGCAGACCCTCAAGGAGGGGAGCGTCGTCCGGATGGCAGACGGAGCGGCCGGTCCGGCACGGTATGCCGGTGAGGCGGAAGGCTCGGCTCCTTTGGTGGTGGAGTTGGAGCTGCATCTGGATGAACCGACCCGGTTGGAGACGGTCGGCGGCACCGTTACGGTGCTGCGGGACGGCGAGAGTGTGGAGGACTGGACCGCACTGGAAGGCAGGGTGACGGTGCTGTGGGAGATCGACCCGACACCGGGGGATCCGAAGTATCAGCTGGACCTGCACCACGGAGGGACCTGTCAGACCGTTACTCTAAGTTATGCGGAGGCACAGGGCGGCTGGATCGCCCAAATGACCGAAACACCGAAGAACGAATAGGAGGAACCAAGTATGAAGAACTACAAGAGAATGTTTGCCCTGCTGCTGGCAGCAGCGATGATGATGGCTTTGGCTGCCTGTGGCGGGAAGGACAACAATCACGGCGGAAGCCAGGGAAATTCCAACACCACGATGGGTGAGGCGGCCAAGACCGTGTTTGAGGAAAATGCAGACAAAGATCCGGAAACGGTGGGGCAGCTGATTCTGGAGCATCCTGCGGTGGCTCTGGACGGCATGGTTGTGCCGGTGGAGCCCGGATTCCTGATGGGATTTGATGCGGACATTGAAGGGTTCCGCAGCGGCGTGTCCTTTGGCCCTGTGATCGGCACCATTCCCTTCATCGGCTACATTTTCGAGCTGGAAGAGGGTGCGGATGTGGATGCCTTTGTGGCAGATTTGGAAGCAAAGGCCAATCTGCGCTGGAATGTCTGCACGGAAGCGGAAGAAATGGTGACGGCCAAGGAGGGCAACACCGTGTTCTTCCTGATGTGCCCCAAGTCCATGGAGAATGCCGAGTAATTTAAGTGGGATTGGGCGGGCGCAGGAAACTGCGCCCGCCTTTTTTACAGGAGGTGAACTGGAATGCTGTTTTCCAGCATCCCGTTTTTGTTTTATTTTCTTCCGGTGGTGCTGCTGCTCTACGGCATTGTACCGAAACCGGCGAAAAATGTGGTGCTGCTGCTGGCCAGCCTCTTCTTTTATGCGTGGGGAGAGCCGAAGTATGTGGTCCTGATGGTGGTGTCCATTCTCTGCGGCTATGGATTCGGCCTGCTGATTCAGCGGACCCGAGGCACTCCGTGGGCAAAGGCTGCTCTGGTTGGATCGGTGGCGGTTTCCGTCAGCTTTTTGGCCTATTTTAAGTACATGGACTTCTTTCTGGCCAATTTCAATGCGGTGACCGGATTGCAGGTGCCGCTGCTGAAAATCGCTCTGCCCATCGGTATCAGCTTCTACACCTTTCAGATCCTGAGCTACACGGTGGATGTATACCGTGGGACGGTGCCGGCCCAGCGGAATTTGATTCATCTGGCTACCTATGTATGCCTGTTTCCGCAGCTGATCGCCGGACCGATTGTGCGTTACAAGGATGTGGCGCAGCAGCTGGAGGAGCGCACCCACACATGGGACAAGACGGCCTTGGGTGTGCGGCGCTTTACCTTGGGACTGGCCAAAAAGATTCTCATTGCCAACGCTTTGGGCGAGCTTTGCAGCGTGTTTCGTGCCAGTGGGGATAAGGCTGTTCTGTTTTATTGGCTTTATGCAGTGGCATTCTCCCTGCATATCTACTTCGATTTCTCCGGTTACAGCGATATGGCCATTGGTCTGGGTAAACTATTCGGATTTGAGTTTTTGGAAAACTTCCGTTATCCCTACTGCGCTGCCAGTATCACCGAATTCTGGCGCCGCTGGCATATCTCCCTCGGCTCCTGGTTTCGGGATTATGTCTATATTCCGCTGGGCGGCAATCGGGTGAGCCGGGGCAAATGGCTCCGCAACCTGTTGGTGGTTTGGCTGCTCACCGGATTCTGGCACGGTGCGGCATGGAATTTCGTTGTCTGGGGATTGTACTTTGCGGTGCTGCTGGGAGTGGAAAAGGTCTGGCTGAGGCGCTGGCTGGAGCGGCACCGTGCCGTGGGGCATGGATATGTGCTGCTGCTGGTGATGTTCAGTTTTGTGTTGTTCAATGCGACCGATTTGGGCGAGGCCGGACGCTACCTTGGGGCCATGTTCGGAGCCGGGGAGGTGCCGCTCATCAGCCACGAGTTTCTTTACTATCTGCGCAGCTATGCTGTGCTTTTACTGCTGGCACTGGTGGGAGCCACACCGCTGCCTAAGCGGTGCGTGGAACGGATTCGGCGGACGGAGCGAGGCGAGTTGGTCCTCGGCGCACTGGAGCCGGTGGCGCTGGCGGCACTGTTTCTGGTGATGACCGCTTATCTTGTGGATGGTTCCTTCAATCCCTTCCTTTATTTCCGGTTCTGAGGAGGTGTGCAGAATGAAATTAGAACAACTTCGAGCGTATGCTACGGTGGGGATCATGGGGATCCTGCTGTTGGGGTTGTCCATCTGGTGCTGGTTCAAACCGGTGGATTCCTACTCGGACAGTGAGCGCCGGGTGCTGGCGGCCTTCCCAAAGGTCAGCGTGGACACGGTACGGTCAGGCGAATTTACCAAACAGTTCGAAACATACACCCAAGACCAATTCCCGTTGCGGGATGGGATGCGCCGGCTGAAGGCGATGACCAACCTGTATGTGTTGGGAAAGAGGGACAATAACGGCCTGTATCTGGCAGAGGGCTATGTGTCCAAGCTGGAATATCCTCTGCGCAGGCCTATGCTGGACCATGCGTTGGAGCGGTTTGATGTTCTGATGGAGCGGTATCTGAAGCCTCATGGGGCCAAGGTCTACCTTGCGGTGATTCCCGACAAGAATTACTATTTGGCTCCGTCCAACGGATACCTGACCATGGATTACGACACGCTGTTTGATACGGTGCGGCAGTCCTGCAAGGACATGGAATATATTGATTTGACCAAACGGCTGTCTCTGGCGGACTACTACCACACGGACACCCATTGGCGGCAGGAACGACTGCTGCCGATAGCGCAATATCTGGCCGAGGAGATGGGGGTGACGCTGCCCGGCAGCGGGTACACGGTGGAAACGGTGGAGCAGCCCTTCCGTGGTGTCTATGTCGGGCAGTCGGCGCTGCCCTTGCACCCGGACACGCTGCACTATCTTACCAGTCCTGTACTGGAGGAGTGTATCGTGACGGGATATGCGTCCGGCACAGGGAAACCGATCCCACTCTATGATTTGGAGCGGGCCAAGGGCCGAGACCCGTATGAGATGTTCGCCGGAGGAAATAATCCGCTGGTGACCATTGAAAATCCCAACGCCGACACGGAGCGGGAGCTGATTGTTTTCCGGGACTCCTTTGCCGGGAGCCTCGCACCGCTGCTGGCAGAGGGGTATCGCAAAATCACCTTGGTGGACATCCGCTATCTTCGGTCGGATTTGGTCGGGGAACTGGTGGACTTCCACGGACAGGATACCCTGTTCCTGTACAGCACCCTGTTGCTCAACAACAGCACAGGCTTACAGTGAATTGAGTCAGAACTACAAACACCCGCTGGGGAACGATGGAATGAATCCTTCTCCGGCGGGTGCTTTTTTGTGGCAATGCAAGGGGGAATGTGGAACACCCCGCCGTCCGGAGGGCCGGACAGCGGGGTGGTAGTTGTACAGATTAAAGATCAGGAGCGGGCCAGACCGTCCACCTGCAGGACCACACCGGAGATGTAGCCGGCCTCTTCCGAAGCCAGGAAGCAGATGGCGTTGGCGATGTCCTCGGGCTGACCCAGACGGCGCAGAGGAATCTGGGCGATCATGGGATCAATGATGCTCTTGGGCACAGCCTTCATCATGTCGGTCTCGGTGATACCGGGAGCCACGGCGTTGACACGGATGCCCTTGGGACCAAGCTCACGGGCCAGGGACAGCGTCAGACCGTTGACCGCAAATTTCGAGGTGGGATAGGCCATGCCGCTGGGCTGGCCATAAATGCTGACCATGGAAGAGGTGCTGACCACAGCGCCGCCGCCCTGCTGCACCATATAAGGCACCACGGCACGGGTGCAGTTAAAGACACCCTTCACATTCAGATCCATGACCTTCTCGAAGGTCTCCTCGGTGTACTCCTCAAAGGGGGTGCGCTCGGACACGCCGGCATTGTTGACCAGCACATCGATGCGGCCGTATTGCTCGGCCACACCACGGAAGGCCTCTTCCACGCTGGCCAGACTGCACAGGTCGGGGCTGATGCCGCCGATGGTGGCCTCGGGATAGCGCTCCTTCAGACCGGCAACCGCCTTGTCGGCGTTCTCCTGACGGCTTGCGGTCAGAACAACGGTTGCGCCCTTCTTGAGGAAGGCCTCCACCGTAGCCAAACCAATGCCACGGCTGCCGCCGGTGACAATCACAACTTTCTGTTCAAAATTCATGGGGATTACCTCCTGTTATAGTTCTTTTCTGCTTTCAGTATAATCCAACGGGATAAATTGTCAATGGGGGCCGGACTGGGTTTGCAAAAAGTTCGCAATTTGGAAACGAGGACAAAAAGAGCGGTATTGGCAGATGGGTCTGCCAATACCGCTGGAGTCAGGAGCGAGTTGGGCCGGAACCGGCACATTCAAAGCCGGCGCCTGCATCGGTTTCATCCAAAAGGAGGGTACCATTCATCCAAAGACGGCAGCGTACGGAGGAGCGTAGGCTCTCTCGGACCATGCGCTTCATTTGGCCGCAGACCGGTGCGCGGAGAGGCAAGGGATCGCTGGACAACAAGTCTATTCTAAGACGGAGCGGGCCTTGCCGCACCTGAACCTGTCGGGGAGACCAATGCTCCACCACCGCCCCCTGATAGGTGGCGAGCCGCCATTCTGTCCCGTGATGCAGGATGGCGCAGATACAGCCGGGAAAGGTGTGCCCCAGCACTGGGACAGAGGCCAAGGCCAGCATCAGACTGCCCTTCGGCCAGCTGCACTGTGTCCAAAGGTAAGTGCGGGGAAAGGAACGACCTCGGTCGGACTCCAAATAACCGGTGCCGCCGGTGAAATCCACGAGTTCGCCGTTGAGGGACAGGATGCCGGACAGGGTATGGCCCATGCTCAAAATTTGGTGGGAGCATTCCATGCCGGGCAGAAAACGAAAGGGGCCCATGATGGGGGAGCGCAGCTCGGCACAGGGACCGAAACGCAGGGTTCCCTGCAAGGACAGGATGCCCTGCTGCAGATTGAGCCAGAGGCCTTCGGTGGTAAGAAGGCTGGCCCCGAAGCGGACCCGAAGGGGGGTGTGCCGGACTTGTACCCCTGCGGCGGGCAGCGGGACCCACCAGGAGCGGTGTTCGGTCAGGATCTGAAGGGAGGCGCAGACGGCGCCGTCGGAGCTCCTGTGCAGGGCTGGGATGAGGGCCAGGGAGCGACCATCACAGGAGCGGCATTTGCAATACCAGCCCTCAAAATACGGTCCGCTGTGCATCACAGATAGGGGCGGAGTTCTTTCACCAACTCGTCTTCCAGTGCCACCAGCTCTGCGGCCAAGGCTTTGGAAGGTTGATCGGCGGCCGGATACTGATGGAGATAGCGAACCAGCGTTTTGGCGGCTTGGCTGCAGCCGTCGGTGATGAGGTCGGCAATGGCATGATCGGAGCCGTCCACCGCCATTTTCCAGTTGGTCTTGAGCCAGGACATTCCCTTGGCCATGGCAGGCGGATCTTTCCCTTCGTCCTGATAGCGCTCCAGCAGACACTGCGCCTTGTGGGACAGGGCTTCGTGGTGGGCACGGCACTGGGTCAGCTGGCGGCGCAGATGCAGATCCTCCACCTGATCCATGACTTCATCCAAGGCGGAGACGCCCATCTTGATTCCGGAATCGCATTCTCGCAGTAGTTTGATGGTATCCTGTTCAATCATAGCAAACACTCCTTTCACAGATACCATCAGTTTGCCCCAATAGTTGGAAAAAAACACCCCTCTGTCAGGAAACAGAGGGGTGAAATGAATATTTAGTTGGACTTCTTCGGCAGGAAGAGCTTCAGTACGGCGCTGAGGAGCACCATCACCACGGCGACGGAGACCCAGGCAAAGCCCTGCTTGGCAAAAGGCAGCAGGTGGAGGAAATCGCTCAGGAAGCCCATCGGCACATGCAGGGTGTCCAGCGCGTGCAGCACGCTGATGACACCCACGCCGGCGATGGTGAGGGGATAGATGCAGGGCAGCTTGCGGCACCAGCGATCGGTGAGACCCAGCAGGATCAGCACGATGGACATGGGATAGATGGCATTCAGCACCGGGACCGAGATGCTCAGGATGGTGTTCAGGCCCTGGTTGCAGATGACAAAGGAAAACAGGGAAATCACCAGCACAAGGGTTTTGTAGGACACCTTGGGCAGGAGGGAGGTGAAGAACTGGGAAATGGAGGTGATGAGGCCCACGCAGGTGGTCAGGCAGGCCAGCGTGAAGATGGCGGCCAGCAGGATGGCACCGGGCTCACCAAAGAGCTGGGCCACGATGCAGCGCAGCGTCCATGCGCCGTTGCCCTGGATGGGATAGACGCCGGAACTGGAGGCGCCCATGTAAGTCAGCATCAGATAGACACCGGAGAGGATGGCGCCGGCAAGCGCACCTGCTTTCACGGTGTAAGACAGGACAGAGCGGTCCTCCTTCAGACCAAATCCACGCAGCGTGGTGGCAATCACCAAACCGAAGTTCAGTGCAGCGATGGTGTCCATGGTCTGATAGCCTTCACAAAAGCCGGTAAGCAGAGGCGTGGATTCGTAAGCGGTCTGGGGCGCAGCAACTGCTACGGTGCCACGGAACAGGAAGGAAACGAACAAAAAGACCAGCAGGATCAGCAGGCTGGGCGTCAAGATGGTTCCGATGCGCCGGACCAGCTTGCCCGGGTTCAGAGAAAGCCATGCAGCCAGCAGGAAAAACACCAGAGAATACAGCAGCATAAACACCGGAAGGTTGGCCGTTTCCGGCAGATAGGGGGCCACTGCCATTTCAAAGGGGACGGAGGCGGCTCTGGGGATGCCCAGACCGGGGCCGATGGACAGATAGATCAGAACAGTGAACACGATGGAAAATCGGGGATTGACCCGATTGGCCAGCTTATCCAGACCGCTGAACTGAGAGACGACAATGACACCCAGCACCGGAAGAATAACTGCGGTAGCCAAAAAGCCAATCAAGGCCGGTACCGTGTGGCTGCCTGCGTTTTGGCCAAGAAACGGGGGGAAAATCAAGTTTCCTGCACCAAAAAACAGGGAAAACAGCATAAAGCTGATGAGCAAAAGATTCCGTTTGCTAAGTTTCATAACTACATCTCCTTCAATTTTGGTTCTCTCTCTTTGCTCCGATTTGCCGGAGGCGCATCAGGGGCAAAAGGATCTATTCTTCCGACACAGCGGGATCGCAACGGCACACCATAGCCAAATTTATTCCACTTTGTCGAAATATAGATTATTTTCCAAGTATAGCACACATTAGAGGAAAGAAAAAGAGAATTTTTATCTAAAAAACAAAAAAAGTTTTGTTACAGTGATGCATAAAAGTGATAAAAGAATAGGTACGACTGCCAATAAAAAACCCGCCTCCCCTCATCAGAGGGAGGCGGGTTTGCAGTTTTTTTGAGCTTATTTCAGTTCATCTACATAGAAGGCACGCTCGCCGCCAATGAACTTGGGGCGGGTGCGGGCGCAGAGAATGGACGCTTGGCCGATGCTGGAGCGGGACAGGCGCAGGGGGACCGCCACTTCCTTCAGATGCATCCCGATGAGGGTGCCGCCGATGTCCAAGCCGGCTTTGGCTCGGATATGTTCCACGGCGACCGGATGAGTAAAGGTGTTCCATGCGGTGGTGGCAAAGGAGCCGCCGGCCTTGGGCTGGGGACGGACATTGACCACCTCATAGCCAAAATGCTCCGCCGTTTCTTCCTCCACGATGAGCGCACGGTTCAGATGTTCACAGCACTGGACGGCAAGACGGATGCCGTGCTCCTGCAGCACCGGATAGATGCCGGCAAAGGCGGCTTCGGCGGCCTCCAGACTGGAATTTTCCCCGATGCGGCTGCCGATCATTTCACTGGAAGAGCAGCCGATCACCAACAGGTCGCCCTTGGTCAGGGTTGCGGCTTCGATCAGCTCGCAGATGACTTGTTTCGCTTCAACTTTGATTTCGTCTAACATAGCAGCCTCCATAGAATTCAGAATAGTAGTATCATAGGCCTGCGGCGGCCGATTGTCAAATGGAGCGGGGAACCGGGTCAATCCAGCGGCTGGATCAGTTCCAGAATGTTGCCGTCTGGGTCCCGCAAATAGACTGCACGGCTTTTTCCGAACCCATAGGCTGTGCTGTCGAAGGTTTGGGGCTCGGACAGGAAGGAAACCCCCTGTTGGCAGAGACGCGCATACTCTGCATCAATGTCATCTGTGGAAAAGCACAGCTCGGAGATGGAAGTCTGGAACAGACTGGATTCAGCGGCAGCGGAAGGGTGGTCGGTGAACTGGATCAGCTCCACCAGAGGCGCGTGCTTGTCTTTGGTTTGCAGATAGGCCACACGGGCGGTGCAGCCGGGGCGCCGGAAGAGAGCGGCGGATTCCGGACCACCCATGGACATTTCGCCTACATAGGAAAGACCCAGCACATCCCGGTAGAAAGCAATGGAACGAGTCAAATCGGACACAGTCAGTCCGATGTGTGCAATAGATGGGATCATAAAACCTCCTGAAAAAACGGGGATCAAACACCCGAGGATGGGTGTCTGCGATGAATTGCACCGCAGAGGGACTGTTTCATATTAGCGTGGTGTTGGCCGTTCGTCAATAAAAATAAAAAAACGCCCCGATTTCACAAGGAAACCGGGGCGTTGAAACCGGGTCGGCCAACGAACAGGCAGGGAAGGGAGGACCCTTTAATCAGCCAGACCGTTTGCGGAAAGGTTCTTTTGGTAAGCTTTGCTGTCCGTGTACAGTTCAGCGGTATAGGGGTTGCGCTTGGTCTTCTTGATCTGCATCAGCATATAGACAAACACAGCCAGGTTGACCACAAAGGCGGCGATGCTCAATGCGCTCCATGCAGCCGGGCGATAGCTGGCTTCGATGGAGAAGGCGGGCAGGCTGCTGTAATCCACAGCCAGCGAGAACATACCGAACAGGGCCAGTGTCTGGGCACGGTGCTGCAGCCAGACACCACGCTTGCAGAGCACCTCGGCCAGCGTGCAGGAGACCAGAAGAGCCATGCCGGAGTACATGCTGCGGGTGGAAATGCAGTTATAGCAGTAGGCGGCATTCCAGACATCGTAGGCCAGAATCCAGAACCAGACCTGATCGGGCCAGACCATGTCCCGAGAAGGAGATTTGGCCACCCGGATGCCGGTGAAGCCGGTCATGGTGATCAGCAGAAGTACACCGGCTGCGGCATTGAAGAGGTTCCAGTAACCGCCCAGCTGAACCAGATTGGCTTCGTCCACCACCATCTCCTTGTAGGTCAGGAACACCTCGATGTCACGATAGACGGCCTCGGCGATATTGATGCCCAGAATGGCAACGGGGAAGAACTGGGCGAACTTGGTGCTGCCCAGCTTGGTGTGGCGGATGAGCAGGAAGCCCCAGACACCCATCAAAGCAGAGAGGGTCTTGACATTGCCAAACCAAGTTTTGGAGGAGGGGCTGCCCACCACACCGAAGGCAATCAGGGCAAACAGCACCACAGGGACGACCACATACATCAGGATGGATGCGGCCTTGCTGCGGCGGCTGATCTCGTTGAGCAAGATCAGTGCCGCCACCAGTGCAACAAAGGCCAGAACCGTGGTCAGGTTATAACCGGTAAAAAAGAATCCCATAATTGCATCCTTTCCCGATCAGAGTACGATGGAGATGTCCGAGATGGGGTAGGACTTGCAGGAGTGAATGTAGCCGTACTTCTCATCTGCTTTGCGCAGCATCATGCCCTTGGAGAGGAACACTTTGCCGCCGGCCAGCTGGACACGGCACAGGCTGCACTCGCCGCTGCGACAGCAGACATTGACTCGGACGCCGGCACGCTCCAGTGCGGTCAGCAGCGGCTCGTTGGCTTTGGCACGGATCTGCTGCTTGCCGTTGATGGTGACGGTAAACATTTCATCTCCGGTCAGCTCGCTGGGCCAGCCGGGCTCTTTGGTGATGTCCTTGGCAGCACCGAACATTTCACGGCGGATATGCTTGGGCGCCAGACCCAGAGACTGCAGCTGCTTGACGCAGAACTCGTTCATGATTTCGGGACCGCAGATATAAGCGGTTCGATCTGCATAGTCAGGGCACAGCTTCTGGATCAGCTCGGCGGTGATGAAGCCACGGGGACCATCCCAAACGGCGTCCTCGTCGGACACCACCAGATAATAGCGGAAGTTGGCGAAGTTGGCGGCCAGACCGGTCAGCTGATCGTGGAACAGAGCGGCTTCAGCATTGCGGCAGCCGTAAAGCAGCACCATGTCACGCTCCAGACCGGCATCCAGCACCTCCCGGATCATGCTCATGAAGGGAGTGATGCCGGAGCCGCCGCCCAGCATCAGCATTTTCTTGCTGTGGAACACGGGCTGATGACGGAATACACCGGCGGGACGGGAGGCGGTAAACTCGTCGCCCACCTTGACCTTGTCCAGGAAATAATCGGAGACAAAGCCGTTCTGGGTGCGGGCCACAGTGATCTCGTAGTAGGCACGCTGACGGGGAGAGGAGCTGATAGAGTAGGGGCGGCTGGTACGCACACCGTCGATCTCGGTGAACACGTTCAGATACTGGCCGGCCTCAAAGGGAGGCAGGTAGCCGTCCTTGCCGGACAGACGGAACACCTTGGCGTTTTTGCCGGTGTCATGGATGGCAGTCACCACCAGATGAACTTCTTTGGGGTGCAGTCCCTTCAGGCCGGCCGCCGCCGGATCTACAGGCTGGATGGGATCCGGAGAGACGGTGCGCAGCACATCAATTTCCTGAAGGATCTCTTCGCCGTGCACCAGAGTGCCCAGCAGGGTTTCTTTGATCGTTTTTGCCATGGTTATACCTCCTGCGCAACCTGAGTTGCGACCTTGTCCGCATAAGTGTAGTTCGGGCCGAAGCCGCAGGCGTTGACCCAGCCGCTTGCAAATTCCAGACCGGGCAGCTTGCTTTCCGTGGGGAAGAAGAAGACCGACTGGCGCAAATCCTGCTCATAGCCGTAGATGGCGCCGCCGGGGTGGCCCAGATAGCGCATGTGGGTCAGAGGAGTGGCAACCTCCATCTCCTCAATGTGAGAGGTGAAGCCGGGATACATCTTTTCCAGACGAGCCACGATGCGGCGGCCGGCCTCGTACTTCATCTCATAGTACTGCTCGGGGGACAGCTTCTCCCAAGCGGCGCCGTACTTCAGCGTGCCGGCGGTGATGACGGAAGTGCCGGCGGGGGAGACCTCGGGATCGTCCACAGTGTAGCAGGTGGCGACCAGAGGATCGGTCTCGGGCAGCAGATCGTAAGCGCACTGGAAGTCCTTGTTGGCGTCCAGACTCTCGTAGTTCAGAGTGAACGAAGTGGTGAAGCCGATCTCTTCGGGGGTGCAGTCCAGACCGATGAAGCAGGTCAGGGCAGAGATGCCCACGGTGTAGGGCTTCAGGTATTCCCGTGCGGCTTCAGGCACATCCTGGGGGTCCAGCAGAGCACCATAGGTAGCGATGGGGGAGATGTTGGAGATGATCTTCTTGGCACGGTATTCGTTGCCATGCTCGTCGATGACGCCCACGGCGGTGCCGTTTTCCACCAGGATCTTCTTCACGCCGCAGTTGAGCTGCACCACGCCGCCCATCCGCTTCACGGCTTCCATGATGGCCTGATTCATCATCATCGAGGTGCCGCGCAGATAGTAAGGCTTATCCTCCATGTAGATGTAGGTGCACTTGGCCAGAATGGACCAGGGGAAACGATCGGGGCTCATGCCCATGAAGCACCAGTAGACACTTAGTGCCAGCTGCAGCTTGGGACAGTTGGGGAAGAACTCATCCAGAACCTCCTGGGAGCTCTTCAAACCGTACTGGGCCAGCACGGGGTACATCTTGGGGAAGCCCTTCTTCATGATGAACTTCTTCATGGCACCGGGCTCGCCGGTGCTCTGGGCACTCTTCTCGGCAAAGGCAGCGGCCTGCTCGGCGAAGGCGTAAACCGTGTCGAAGTAACGGGCAATGTTGGCGGAGTGGGCGGGGAACTCCTTTTGCAGGAAGGCCACACACTTTTCACGGCCGACGGGGATGCTGATACCGGTGCCGTCGGGGAAGTTGACCCGGTACAGCTCCTCGATCTGGATCCAGTCGATCTCCTGCTCAATGCCGTAACGGCGGAACTGTTCTCTCAGGGGGCCGGGCTTGTCGGGGGTGCCCATGTGGCTCAGCTGATGCAGAGCGACCTCGAACTCGAAGCGGCCACGGCGGAAGCTGGTTCCGCAGCCGCCGGGGATGTTGTGCTTTTCGAAAAGAATGACATTCTTTCCTTTTTCGGCCAGAGTGGCGGCAGCGGCAAGACCGCCGTTGCCTGCGCCGATGACAATGACATCATAGTTTTCCATAAATGTAATATCTCCTGTTCCGGGCAATAGCCCTTTCCGAATGATGTTCCTGCTTACAGGAAGAAGGGGGCGAACTCAAAGCGGATGCCGCCGTTCATCATGGTGATGACAATGGCAGCGACCATAAGGCCGACATTGAGGATCATAGCAGCGATCTGAACCTTGCGCTGCTTGGTCCAGTTCACGAATGCTTCAAAACGAGGGCTGTGATATTCCCGCTCAAACCAGTTCTTAGCACCGATCTGCATCCAACCGCCAATGGCCAGAGAGTTGGCACGCAGCAGCAGCCACATACCGAAGCCGCCGAAGGCGCCCAGCTGCCACGTGCAGATGCAGCCCAGGATGGGGGCCAGCAGGAAACCGACATGCATCAGGGCGACGGAATCGCTGAACTCGTTGGTGACAAAAATCCAGTTCCAGATGGTGTAAGCAATGATGTAGAAGATGGTGACGGCGGGGATCACGCCTTCTGCCAAATAGTAGTTGCCGAAGGGGGCATTCCACTGCCACAGACCACGCAGGGTGATGACGCCGATGGCCAGAGCGAAGCCGGAGACGGCATTGAAGTACTTCTTATAGCGCAGCAGGTCGGTGAAGGTGGCTTCCAGAATGTTGACGATCAGGGCCAGCATGATAAAGTCCACATAGACCTGCGGATTGAAGAACTTCAAAGCGGCAAAAATGATGGCAATTCGCATAACCAGCAGAGTGGTCAGCTTCAGGCGTTCGAAGAATACGGGTTTTGCCTTCAGCAAAACCAGAATGCAGGGAAGGACAATCAGCGGGACATTGCCCTGAATGGGGTAAAATGCACTGATGATGGCCATTCCGGTGATGGCGGCGGTGAACATGATCCATTTGATCAGAATGTCTGCACGGCCGCAGTTGACAGGGTTCTCTCTCTTCATAACGGGGTTCCTCCTTAAATAAAATCAGCAGCTTGAATGTCAACCTTTATTGTCAAAAAATTAACAAATCAAAGCGCAAAAATCACTTCGCATTCCGCACCTCCGGGAAACCCGTGTGCACTTGCAAAGGTCGAATTGGTTGGGTATAATGAAACTGTTGAAGAAACGAGAAAGGGAAGGGGGAAAAGGAAGTGGCGGCTGCTGATTTGACCAAACAGGCAATCGTCAAGGGGACGAAGGATTTGGTTGAACATAGACCCTTTGAGCGAATCTCTGTGACAGAGATTGCAAAGCGGTGTGGAATCAACCGCAACACCTTTTACTATTATTTCAGGGATAAGTATGATGTGATGGAACTGATTTTCCAGACGGACATCGAACCCAAACTGCTGCCCTTTATGAATCAGCACGAATGGGCGCAGAGTGTGGTGATGCTGTGTGAGTGCATGCATCTGGAGAAAGGATTTTACTCCAATGCGCTGGCGGATTTGAATCCCCGTGCGCTCCGGCAGCAGTTGGTGGACTATTATCGTTACTGGCTGATGGAGATTGCGCAGGACAGCTATGAACGACTGGATATTCAGGGCGAGGAGCGGGAGTTTGTGGCCCGCTTTTATGCCCATGCAATCGTCGGCATGGTCTGCGACTGGGTGAATGCAGGGATGAAAAAAGACCCTGTGACGGCCACCCGGGTGATACATTTGTCAGCCAAGGAGCAGTTTTTTGCAAAATAGTCAAAAAACAACGAACATCCACACCTTTATCATAACAAAATGTCAAAAATATGGTACTGTCAGAACTGAAAAGTGTCTGGTTTTTAAGCAGATTTCGATATTGACTAAAAATTAACACACGCACGGCGGCCGCGAAGGTCCTGTTTGGCGGCCGGGAGCGGAGGAGGGACCGGTATCAGCATATGATCGTGGCAACAG
>JARIAU010000066.1 GCA_029257695.1 Oscillospiraceae bacterium | reverse complement strand
CCGAGGAAGTGGTCAAATCGTTTGGATTCCGGGATGGAACGAAGATCGGTTCCATCCAAACGGATTTTTCCTCGATATGGGCGTCGGATGCCGGAAAGCAGCGACAATGTCGTGCTTTTTCCGGCGCCGTTGCCGCCCAGAATGCAGTACAGTTCTCCGTGTTTGACCTGCAACGAGAGCCCTTTTATAATATCTGCTCCATTTTTGTCGTAGCGGAACCAAAGCTCCTTGGCTTCAATGGCAAAATGGGGGTTCAAGGGGGATGGCTTCGGGGGCGGTGCGGTTGAAACCGGAGGGAGCGGAGAAAAATGAGACTCTAACCAGCGGCGGCCCTCGCATACCGTCAACGGACAGGTGTCCATCTGGCCGGCGGCATTGTAGATTTGAACAGGGGTTGGCATGGCCAGGAACAAATCGTGATCAGCCAGTGCATTTCCTACTGCTTGGGGCGCATCAAACAACTGTTTTTTGCCGTCGTCCAACACCAGTACTTTGTCCGCCATCGGGAATACGGTTTCCAGTCGATGCTCAATCAAAATAACGGTAATGCCCAAATCCAGATTGATTTTCCGGACGGCAGAGAGAAATTCGTCGGCAGCAATGGGATCCAGCTGGGAGGTTGGTTCATCCAAAATGAGTACCTTGGGCTGCATTGCCATGACAGAGGCCAGATTCAACAGCTGTTTCTGGCCGCCGGAGAGCTCTGACACTTTTTTGTGGAACCAAGTCTGAATTCCGAAGAAACTGGCCATTTCGGCCACACGAAGACGGATAGTCTCAAGGGGAAGTCCCAGATTTTCGACGCCAAAGGCCAGTTCATGCCAAACTTTGTCCGTTACGATCTGATTGTCCGGACTTTGCAGCACATAGCCAATGTCACTGGATTGCGTGCGCAAGGATACGGATTCCAACGGTTCGCCACAGAAGCGAATTTCACCCTCTCGGCTGCCATACGGCGTGAGTACACTCTTGAAATGCCGCAGGAGGGTCGTTTTTCCGCAGCCTGATTTTCCGCAGATGACCACAAATTCTCCGGCCTCGATGGTCAGGTCCAGATGGGATAGGGCGGGACGATCGGCGCCGGGGTAGGTGAAGGTTAAATTTTCGATTTCAAATAGTGCCATTTCAGATCCTCAATCACATTCAACAGCAGGGGCAGCAAACAAAGTGCGCCGTAGCAAAGGTAAACGAGCAGCGACCATGCGGTCAGGGGATTCATCATCGGTGCAGGATAGTATCGAAAGAACACCGTTTTCGTGGCAATCCCGGCCACTACGACCAATCCAAGGACGGCGCAGAGACCGCACAGAAACCGGTCCCGACCATCGAAACGGAAGAGCGCATAATTGACACGGCCACGCAGTCCATAACCCCGGGAGCGCATGGAGTCTGCCGTATCTACGGAATTCTCCAAAGCCCAAGTGGTCATGATGGACAGAATTTTCATGCCATGGCGGCTTTTTTCTAAAATGGTTCCGTTGGACACATCCCGTCCGATGCATTTTTGTGCTTGGGAGACTTGTTCGATCTGGATGCGGAACTTCGGCACAAAACGCAGCACCATGGACAGCACTAAGGACAGAGAAGGGATGATGCGTCCGAACAGATAAATAAACTTGTCGGAGGTCATCACTTCCTGATAGCAGGAAAACCAGTTGATGACGCAGACCAGCATCGCACCGGCACCCAAACCGTAGAGAATGGATTCCAGCGTCAGCGGGTTCCCGGAGGGGAGATAGGTCAGCAGCGTAGTGCCTTCGTGCGAAAACAGAGGGTTGAGGACAGCGGTCAAAAGAAAGACCGGAAGCATCAGCCTCAGGGAAGTTTTCCAAGCCTTTCTGCCTTTGAGGTAGACATAATACGCCATTCCGCCCACCACGGACAGACACAGGAAAATTGGATGCATCACAAACATGGAGCATCCAATCACCAAAAGAAAATAAAGAAAGTTGACCACCGGATGGCAGGCGGCAAAGGCGTCTCGTTTCATATCAGCCCTGCCACGAGCCGCCCAAATCCCGGCCCAGATCACAAGTGTAGTTGAATTGCACCACATCCTGATCGTTTAGTTGGTATTTGCTGACGCCGTAATTGGGATACCAGCCGTTGACACAGTACATCCAGCCGGACTCCGGACCGCAGTCGAATTCATACAGGTTGCCGATGCCGCAGATGTAAGCGCTTTCATAGGCGGGAGTAAATCGGGATTCCATATGAATTCGATTTTCCTTTGTCACACGCTTGAGTACATCAAATACAGTTTCCCCTGGCTGAAACTGAACTGCATGGCGGGAGTAAATCACACCGTTGGAGGGAACCAAAGATTCTTTTCCGTCCTCCAACTGTTCCATGTTGTTCAAGATCTGCGCACAGGAGATGCTTAGATAGCAGGTCAGGGTGTCCGGCTTAGTGTCCGGAGCGGCGTTATTATCCGATGCGGCATTGGTGTCCGGAGCGGCGGCTTTGCCACTGTTGGTGTCCGGAGCCGTTTGAGTGCCGGCGGAGGCAGATGATGAGGCGGCATTTGCATTAGAAGTGCCGGCTTCGCCGGAGGAAGCGGATACCTCCGGGACGGAAGGGGCCTCATATTTGGAGAAATCCCTGTTACTGTCTTCGGCGGTGCTGACATCAAAGTCACTGGTGCCGGCATCGTAGGAGGAAGTTTCCGGGGCAGACGAGGGGGTCTGCCCGGGAGTTTGGTCTAATTTCATGCTGCCGCAGCCGGTCAGCCCCAGCACGAGTGCTAGGGCCAACAGGCGGCAGGTGAGTTGTTGGATGGATCGTTTCATCAAGGGATTACTCCTTCTTCTTGCGTTTCCGCAGCTGATATACAGCCACCACCAGGCAAAGGAGCGCCAGAGTGACGCAAATCGTGATCACAATGGGAGCAAAATGCGAGGAGGCAATCGGCTGGCTGGAGGTGGGTGCCGACGGTGCGGTGGCAGAGTCGGCAGGTTCATTCCGGTCCAAATCGTTCAGAGACTGGCTGCTGGCGTGCTTGGCCAGGAAATATTCTCCCCCATCACTCAGCACGCACTTCAATGTGCCATCGACCACAGAGACCTTTTCCACCAGCTGTGCCTTGCGGCCTTCTGCATCGTATTGCAGCAGAAGATAATCACCATCTTCCAAACCGGTGGGAAGTTCCAGATACAGAGGAGCAGGGAAGGCACCCTTGTGAGCAAACTGGAAGAGGAACGGCTGTTCTGCCAGACGGCAAATGTCATCCTTATGCTCTGCATCCAGCGTCAGGGTCACATCCATGTCCTGTGCTTCGTGGACATCTATACCGTTGACCACGACGGTGTATTCCGTACCGTCCGGCAGCTTGCAGGTCTTGCGCAGGTTTTTATCTTGGCCCTGGATGGACTCCAACTGTGCCTTGGTGAGTATGTAATGGGCTGTGGCCTCAGTGGCAGTGGGGACATTGTTTGTTTGCTCGGACTGACTGCCGGCAGAAGCGGCAGGGTTCCGATGGCCGGAAGCGGAGTGGCTTGTGTTGGGCGTAGAAGGCTGGCTGGGAGCAGATTCGGACTCAACCTCCGGAGTCGGAGCCGGCGTAGGTGTCGGCAGTAGTTCTGGCGTCTGGGGGGCTTCTTCAGTGTTCAGATCCCAGTAGCCGCTTTGGCCGTTGAGGAAGCGTTCGTAGGCACACAGGGCCTGCATGGACTGGATGGTAGCCATCTTGTCCACATCCAAACTTTTGTTGTGCTTGAAGCCTTCACCGGGAACCATGTATTCCGACAAAACCGACATCAGATTTTCCATTTCGTTGCCAAAGCCAGGTTCCTGTGTCAGGTCTTTGCCCAGAACCGCAAAGGCCAGAATGACCTGATCAATGGATTCTGCATTTCCCAGATTGAGGGAATGCTCGACCGATTTGGCCAGATAGCCCATGGCCTTCTCGATGGCGGAAGCCACCTCGGGCTGGGATTGATAGCGGGCCAACACCTGCAAAATCATTGCGGTCATGTCCACGCCGGAATTGCCGTCTTTGGCAAGGCCAAAACCGCCATCCGCGTTCTGATAAGTCAGAAGTTCGGTAATTATGCGCTCACGAGACCATTTCATGTTGGCAGGGATCTCTGTGTTCCGCAGATCCAGTGCCATCAGGGCGGCCATCAAAGCGTTGCTGCCCTGATTGGTCAAATTGGGGTGATTGCAGATCAATTCCACGAGGTTGACACCGCCTACATCGGTGATGTCTTTGCCCAGGATACCCAAGGCCAAAGCGGTACGCTCCACCTCGGTAGGCAGAATGTTTTTATCCCAGGACTGTGCATTGTTGACCACATCTGTGTAATACTGGTTCAGTCGGTCCTGGGGCAGAGTGCGGCCATCCCGCAGCAGCGTGTAAATGACCCATTCTTCGCCAAAACGGTATGTGTTGTGTGCTTCCAGATAAGCGGCAGCAGTTTCCTTGCCCTCGGCAATAAAAGCGGGGATGTCAAAAGGTTTCACCACGGTGCCGTCGCCGGTTACCGTAATGGTCAACTGAATGGGAGCGGCCCCACCGCTGGTGTCCACCGGAGTGCCGGTAGCGATTACGGTGCCGGGGCGGAGGGCCTTCACTTCAAAATCGGAAGAGGCGACCCAGTTTCCATCGTCCGGGCCGCCGGTATCACGCACCTGTACCAGAGGATTGGGACGGTAGATATTTACGATGCCATCCTGACTGTATGTCCATGTCAGGTTCGGCTCCGTAATGGTGTGGAGGTTGCCGGGTTGTCCGACAAAGGAGAGGGGAAGGCGCTGGGAGGTGCCCGGCTCCAGCGTGAGCGACGGACTGGAAGTTGTCACTGCGGCGAGCGGGTTTTCATATTGGAAGGTCACCTCGCTGGTGCCTTGCACCGTGTGTCCGTTGTCGTCCGCTTTCACTGTAAAGGTAACGGTGCCTGCTTTCAGGGGCGTATATGCATTTCCGCCATATCCTGCGATGGTGGGATCGCTGCTCTCCATGGTAAAGCGGTTTTTGTAGCTGGCATTGTCGGGTTCCACCAGAACCGATTGAGGCAGACTGATAAATTGTCCGGAGCCCATAGAGTTGCGGTAATGAATGTTGATGGTGCCGCTGATGGCAGGGGTGATGCTGGTAATTGGCACATAAGCGGAGGTGAGGGACACGGTGATCGAGGCAGTACCGTTCTTATCTGTCACGGTGAGTTTGCTGGTGCCGGGTTTTTTGAAATGGAAGGAAGCAGTGTTATATTCCGTGGACAAAAGATCGGTGCGTTCGGCTTCCAGCTGCACCAGATAGGCAGGCAGAGGTTGGAACTCCTGTTTTCCGGCATAGCGGGCCTGGATTTCCAACTGCTTGTGGGCAGAGCCCTGAACGGTGGCGGAGCCGTGAATGACGGAACCATCCAACAGCAGCCGCAGTTCTTCGATGGTGTCGGAGGAAGAGACCACACGGATCTCGGCAGCAAGGGTTTCGGAGCCATCGGCTTTTTGCTCCATGGCACGAACCACGCCGCCGCCGTCATGAAAGACAAACAGACGACCATCTTCCTGCAGCTGCATAATTTCTTGATTTGCCCGGTCTTCGCAGCTCCAGCGAATGGTGCTGTCGGATGGGACCCCCTCCAGACGGAAGCTTCCGGCAAACCGATTGCTGCCCGTTGCTTGAGGGGATACCATCAGCGTACCACCCTCCACCGTTTCAGCATTCTGATCGTGCCGGACGAACTGCACGGGATAACGGTTTTTGCTGCCGTCAATCACATGCTCGCCGCAATCCTTGCCGAAGTAAGGGTAACCGGAGGCGTCCAGAGCCCAGGTGGCCCCGAAATCACCCTTGGTTTGATTGAGTCGGGCAACAAAACCGGAGGAACGCAGTTCAATGTCGCCAACTGGTCCGCAGTCGATCAGATGCTCCGCAGGGATATTTTCTGCCGAGTTGGAAGCCGCCCAGTAGCAGTTATAAAATTTGCCGGCGATATAGCCATCGGTGTTTTGATGATCGGTAGACTTCTGATAATGTACCAGAGCACCCCGGCGGTTGTGTCCCATCGTCAGGCAGTTGGCTATGACCCCGTCGGTCATCATCCAAACAAAGCCGGCAGAGTGCTGACCGGTGATCTCACTGATGCAGTTGACGATCATACCGCCATCCAGTGTTTCCGCGAAGGGACCGCACTCCATACGATTGGGGAAGTTGCTTTCCACTTTGATTTGCAGGTTCTGCACAATGCCGGTGGAGGAGATGGTTTGGAACAACGACTGCACATCTTCGGTGCGGAAAATAATGGTGTGGCCGCCGCCGTCAAAAATGCCGGTCAGATTCACGGGGTTGAAGTTGTCCGTGATCACCAGATCCTTGGTCAATTGATAAGCGGCATCGGTTCCGCTGATTTTAGCCAGTTCGGACTCTGAATGGATAGCAACCACGCCCTGCTGCGGGAGGGGCACCGCAGAGTGCTTCCATTCCCGAGGCTGCAAGGCGGCGATGGCTTCTGTCAGAGCCTTTTCTGCGGCATCCACATCGACCTGTGCGGCGTCGATTTGCTCCATCAGAGCGTGTGCCTTTTTGAGGGCATCCTGCATGGCAGCCCAAGTATCGTTGGTATAATTGGCTTCCACTTTGCTTTCGGCTGTTTCAATGGCAGCAGCCAGAGCCTTCTTGTTGGCGGATTCAATGGAGCCGCCGCCGGGGACAAGGGAGGGAAGGCTCCCGTCAACGGCCGCCCAGACATAGCCGGAGCCGACCTTCTGTGCGTTGAGCAGAGCCACAAAAGCAGGTGTTTTCATCTCGTCCAAAGATTTTTTGCCGTTGCTGGGATCGTCCCGGTTCCAAGCATCGCCACGCCCCATGCCGTTGCCGTTGGCATAATAGCAGTTTTTCACCTGCGAGGGAGCACTGGCATCGCTGGATTCATACAGAATGCCGTAGTTGATGGGAAGACCGAACATATCTTTTGCGGTGCCGGCAAAATAACTGTTGTAGATTTTTGCGCCGGAGGCCTGACCGACCAAGCCGCCCACTTCGCCGAACATGATGTCGTTCACATCGGCAGTGACCGTAGAGCCACAGTTCTGGATGGTACCGCCGTGGATGGCAGCAGCGATGACGCCCTCGCCGACTGCAAGCTTGGCTTTGCCGTCCGTGTTCAGATTTTGGATTGTGCCGCTGACGGTCTGCGCCAAGGGCTTTCCATTCAGGGTGATGGTGTGGCCCTTGCCGTCCAAGATGCCGGCAAGGGATTGAATCGTCTGGTTGGAGTCCAGCACGATGTCCTCTGCCAACTCATAGGTAGCTCCGGCGGGGATGTCTGCGGGCAGATCGGCCGCAGAGCGGACCTGCACCGCACCATCCGCAGCATAGACCTGCATGACGGGAACGGATTGTCCCACCAACAGCAGAGCCAACAGAAGGGCTACTATGCGGCTGTGTAAGGTTTTCTTCATAATGATCTCCTTTTCTTCTCTGCGAGTTCCGAACGAGGGAAAGAAGCGGAGATCTTGCTGCACCGCACAATATGCAGCAAAAGAAAAAACCGCCCTGTGGCGGAGAAATGAGCATGACAAAAAAAGGCATACGCCCCATCTTTGTTCCGCTTTTCCTGATCGCCCGGAAACGCTTGAATCATCGACATCGGCGGCTGGTGTTCTGACTTAGCATCTTCCTCCGGAACCTCTTCTCAGGATTGCTCCCAATGAGTGTATATGTTCCTTTGTCCGCATCACAGCAGGGGCGACTGTACCGGATTTGCACCGGTTTCCCAGTTGGCCGGCAGAGAAACTCTGCCCACCGCATCTGTCGTAATCTTGATGCATGCTATTCCGGTTACAACCGAAATACATACATATAAATTTTATGAAATTTGACCGTTTTTGTCAAGTGAAGGATGGAACGCAAAGAAAAAACAGGGGAAGGAAGAGGGCGTCAAACGGAGGATGGACAGGGCATCTTTATAGTTGGACGCCAAACAACACAGGAGGAATTAGAAAAAGGAAAAAAGTGGGGGGAGAAAGCAGCGGAGCGAAAATAAAAGGAGGTCATTTTTGTGAATAAAATAGATAAAAAAGGAAGCGTTTCTCCTTGATCGTGATTAAAAAACATGTTAATTTTTAGATATAGGCAAAATCACCAAAAACAGAAAAATATTTTTATAAAGTTAATGAATGGAAAAAGATTTTCAATCTTGATAAGATAGCATGGAAAATGTAGTGTCAAATTTGTGCGTTGCGAGTTTGAACTGCACCGACCGGCCCGTATCGGTCTGGTTGGCCCTGTTTCTCTGTGAGGGGGAACAGATCAAAAAAGGAGGAATGAAAATGAAACAAAAGCGACCCGGAATTTCCAAGTGGAACCGCATGTTGGCTCTGTTCATGGCAGTTTTTGTGACTGTGCAGTTGGCTGTGCCGGCGTATGCAGTACCGGAAACCGAGCCTGCGGAGCCGGAGACTGTTGCAGCGGAACTCCAGGCGGAACCTTCCGCAGCACCGGAGCAGACCGAGACTCCCACCGAGGAGGAAACTCCTGCCCCGGAGAGTGTCACTGTGCCGGAAAATGCCGTGACGGAAGAGGCACAGGAGAAAGCGGCGGCTCCGGCCAAGGCTGGGGAGCCGATTGAAATCCCCGGTTACACCCGTGTCACCAATGCCAATCTGGAAGTCGGTAAGTATTACCTGATCGTCAGCTGCGACAGCAAGGGTCAGTATTATGCGCTGTATCCCGATGAGAGCGGCAAGAATCTGTCCAGCGGCGATGCCATCAGCACAGCCGGCACTTTGGTGGGCGACCTCAAAGTGGAGAACCAGACTGTAACGGCAGAATGGGAAAAGGATCATACTGCCCTGGATATGAATAAGCTGCACTTCATTCTTGAAAAGAATGGCAATCAGTATGCGTTCAAGAGCAGAGCAAACGAAAGCATTTACCTGACTTTGCAGGATAAGATGCTGGGAACTGCTCCGGTTTATATGACGGTCAGTGCTGCTGCTGGTAAGTATACCATTAAAAATGATGGCGCTGGCCGCCAGCTGGATTTTAATAAAGCTGGTGACCCGAATCAGTTCAAGAATTTCAAAACCAACTTCTGGGGCCCCAGAGACAGCCGTTTCCCCATCTATCTTTACACCAAGAATGGCGAAACCGCCCCTGTTATTGTGACGGGCGAGCTGCGTAATGCGATTCGGAATGCACAGAATATGCTGGAGTCGGTGGACGATGCCGGCCGTGCCGCTATTCAGGCTGAAATCGATGCCGCAACCAAGCTGCTCTCCGGTGGCAAGGTTACGCAGGAGCAGATTGATGCCGCTCTGGCGAAGCTGAACGAGGCCGTGCGCAATGCCCAGCCCAACCCGGACAAGATTGCTGCCGGTGCGCCCAAGCCCGGCACGACGCAGGGACAGCCCTTTGCTCCCGGCACAGGTGAGAGCAAGAATTTCCGTATTCCTGCAATGATTACGCTGAAGCATCAGAAGAACGGGAAGCTGAATGGCCGTGTTTTGGCTGCCATTGATGCCCGTTGGAATCACATGGGCGATGCATGTGCGTTGGATACCATTGTCAGCTATTCGGACAACAATGGAGACAACTGGAACTACAACTATGCCAATTTCTTCAATGACAGCACCAATGCCTATGCCCCGAATGCAACCGCTTTTATTGATCCGGAGCTGGTTGAAGGAAAAGATGGCACCATCTACATGATGGTGGACCTGTTCCCCGGCGGTGTTGCCATCAATACGGCACCGCGCAGACCGAAAGAGGCCACTGGCTATCAGGAAGTGAATGGCCAGAAGCGCCTGGTTCTGTACACTGCGATTGCAGGCCAGACCAAGGACAACTGGTCTTACTATGTGGGAGACTTCAAGGATGGTTACGCTCCTGTTTACGCAAGAGATGGCAAGTCCGGTGAAGCCGCCTTCTATGTGGATGACCACTATTATCTGTACAATGCGTCCAAGGGCAAGATGTACTGCCAGCAGCTTGGCAGCGATAAGATGGTACAGCAGAATGTGTTTTTCTACAATGCTCAGCTGCATGTGTTGGATGCCACTTATCTGTGGGTGATCAAGTCTACGGACGGCGGCCAGACTTGGCACTCTCCCATGATTTTGAATCCTCAAGTTCGTCCGGAACAGGGTACCAGCAAGTTCTATGGCGTTGGCCCTGGTGCAGGCCTCTGCACCCAGGATGGCACCATCATGCTGACGGCTTATACCTTCCCCAAGCAAGAGTGCAGCTTTATTTACTCTACAGATCAGGGAGCCACTTGGCATCGTTCCGAAACGGTTCAGAATGCTGGACAGTGGTCCAGTGAAAGCTGTCTGGTTGAAATTGATGACCATACCGTTCGTCAGTTCTACCGTGATGGTTATAGTACCCTCCGCTATACCGACC
>JARIAU010000045.1 GCA_029257695.1 Oscillospiraceae bacterium | reverse complement strand
AAAGCGGTCATGGTCAGAACAACAAAGGTGTCCACAAAGACGCCGATCATAGCCACTACGCCCTGCTCATGGGGATTGCTGACATTTGCAATCGCATGTGCGTGAGGGGTGGAGCCCATACCGGCTTCGTTGGAGAAAAGTCCACGCTTGGCGCCCTGGCTGATTGCGGTTTTCAATGCCATGCCAATGCTGCCGCCCAAAAGGGCGTTTGGAGCAAAGGCGTAGTGGAAAATCATACCAAAGGTCTGGGGAATGTACTGGATGCGAAGAACCAAAATGATCAGACCAAGAGCGAGATAGATTGCAGCCATGATCGGGACCAGTTTTTCCGTGACAGAGGCAATGCGGTTGACGCCGCCTAGGAAAATAAAGGCAGCCAGAAGGGAAATGACTACACCACAGACCCAGCCGGGAATGCCAAAGGCATTGTTACAGGCCTCGGCGATGGAGTTGGACTGCACCATGGTGCCCATAAAGCCGAGAGCCAAAATGATAGCGACGGCGAAGAATCCAGCCATAAAGGTGCCGAAGCGATTTTGAAAGGCATGTTTGATGTAATAAACAGGTCCGCCGGAAATGCTGCCATCTGGATTGACTACACGGGTCTTTTGTGCAAGAACGGCCTCGGCATAGATAGTGGCCATGCCGAAGAAGGCGATGATCCACATCCAAAAGATGGCACCGGGGCCACCAATCAAAATGGCACCGCAAGCACCAACAATGTTGCCGGTTCCAACCTGAGCAGCAATGGCGGTGGTGAGAGCCTGAAAGGAGCTCATACCGCTTTTATGCTTTCCACCATTCATGGAGAAAGAACCAAATACACGCGCTAAGCCTTCTTTAAAGCACCGAATTTGGACAAAGCGAGTCCGGAAGGTGAAGTACAAACCGCAGGCCAGCAGTAGTACTACAAGAATGTAGTCCGAAAGGTATCCGTTGACAGTTTGCACGAGTTTCAAAAGATGTTCCATGGTAGACACACTCCTTAGTAAATTTTCCAAAAAAGAAGAGCTGTCATTGCTGACAGCTCTGGAGATTGCGCAAAGACAACCCCAATAAAAGGGGGATGACTTATGCCTCTGTCCTTTTGCCTGAGAGATTCGGAGCCATGGTTTCCCACTGTTCCTTGCACCTTCGGCACTCTTGCGAGATTCTCCAGAGTTTCCTCTGTCTTCAGTTTCATTCGATCCTAAAGACTTCTTTGGAATGAAGTTGTTGCATTAGTATTACCACGATTCTGTTGTGGTGTCAATGATAATTTTGAAAAAAGTGCAAATATGCGGAATCTTGCTGCAAGAAATTATCGTAGCAGCCGAAAAAACGCATTTATACCGATTTGTTGAGCTGATCCATCAATTCTTGCTGGATACGGCCGTTCGTTCCAACTACATCGGCGTTTTCGCCGGGGAATACTGTTTTGCCGTCGGGAGTGCTGAATGTGCCTCCGGCCTCCTCCAGAATGACGGAACCGGCTGCATAATCCCAAGGTTTTAGGTTGTACTCAAAGAATCCGTCCACACGACCACAGGCAACCGTGCAGAAATCCAATGCAGCCGAGCCGCTGCGACGAATGTCTTCGCTGGCAACATAAATGCGCTTAATTTTATCAAACACTTCGTCAGCACGGTCTTTTTCATAGGGGGAAGTGCCAACTAAAATCAAACTGCGGGATAGTGTAGGACGATCGCTGACGGAAATCCGACGATTGTTGAGATAGGCGCCTTCTCCACGAATAGCATGATAAAGTTCGTTATGGAACGGATTGTATACACAGCCAAAAACCAACTGTGTGCCACTCCAAAGACCCAAAGCTACGCAGCTGTTTTGATAATCGTGAATCAGATTGGTTGTGCCGTCGACCGGGTCCAGAATCCAGACAGGACGAGACCAATCCAATGCGTCTTTTTGTCCTTCTTCCCCCAAAAACTGAATGTCCGGATATGCGTCGGCAAGAGCGTTGACCAGATAGTTCTGGACAGAAAAATCGACCTGCGTAACATAGTCTGCAAGACCTTTTACAGTGACCTGGTGAGCCTTTTCGGTGTTGAGGATCAAGTCCTTGGTATTGAGAACGAGTTGAATTATAGGTTCATAGTTTAAGTTCATGGTTATCATCTCCGAGTTTATTATAGCACAGTCGGCGGAGAAGAGAAGAGAAAAATTTGAGTCCAAATGCAATGCGGTGTTCTACGAGGGGTGGGATTTTGCTTGATTTCGATGGATGAATTTAGTAGACTAATAAAGACTGTCTGCTGACATGAAGTTTAGATTGCATATTAAGAGGTGATTCAATGAAACAGAAAACGAGAGTTCTGGCGCTGCTTCTGGCGGTGGTTCTGATGATGGGTATCCTTCCAAAGCCGGTGTCTGCGGAAAAAGAGATGGCACATCGTTCCACTATTTTGTTTACGCATGATATGCACAGCCATTTTTTGCCGATTCCCAACGGGAACGGGGGAGAAAGCGGTGGCTTTGCACGGCTTGCAACTCGGATTCGAGAGCAAAGAGAACATTATCCGGACGCAGTGCTGGTAGATGCTGGTGATTTTTCGATGGGGTCACTGTTCCAGTCCATTTACGCTACGGAGGCACCGGAGCTGCGTATTATGGGAATGATGGAATACGATGCAACGACCTTCGGTAACCATGAATATGATTTTCGGCCGGCAGGACTGTCGGCTATGCTGCACAGTGCGGTGGAAAGCGGAGAGCCGGTGCCTCCGATTGTTGAAAGCAATTATCTGCCCAGACCGGAAGGGGATCCAGACCGCACGAAGGAAGATCGATTGGTGCAGGAGGCTTTGGATCTCTATGGTGTGAAGGATTACCTTCTGTTGGAGCGAGGCGGAATTACCTATGGTATCTTTGGCGTGATGGGAGCGGAAGCAGATTCCAATGCACCGGAATCGAAGATGCAGTGGGAAGATCCGGTGCTGCGGGCACAAGAAATTGTAAATCAGATGCGGGCAGAGGTAGGAGAAGGAAAACCGTTATTCACAATCTGTCTGTCTCATTCGGGCACCTTTGAGAACCCGAAAAAATCGGAGGATGAACTGCTGGCTAAAAAGGTGGATGGACTCGATGTCATCATCTCCGGTCATACGCATACGGTGTTGGAACAGCCGATTCAAATCAAAAACACACTGGTTGTGTCTGCTGGTTGTTACACGGCGAATTTGGGCGTGCTAGATGTCAGTTGGAATGACGATGGAAGCAAGCGTGTCCAAAAGTATGAACTGGTGCCAATAGATGCATCTGTAAAGGGAGATTCAGAGATCACCGCTAAGATCGAAGAATTTAAGGATTTGGTAGTCGAAGACTATCTCGGAGCCTATGGTTTTTCGGATTTTGATCAGATCATTGGATATAATGCGATTCCGTTCAGCAGTGTCGATCAGGTTTATGCGGAACACAGAGAGCATGGACTTGGGGATTTGATTGCGGATGCCTACCTCCAAGCGATTCGGGAGGTAGATCCACAGAATGAGGTTCCCACGGTGGCGTTGACGGCAACCGGTGTGATTCGGGATACCTTTGTCCCGGGACCGATTTCGGTGGCGGATGTGTTCAATATGTCCTCATTGGGCATTGGTGTGGATGGTATGGCAGGATATCCGCTGGTCAGTGTCTACCTGACCGGAAAGGAACTGAAGGCAATCTGCGAAGTGGACGCCTCCGTAACTCCTTTGATGGCACCGGCCCAGCTTCATCTGGCTGGTATGTCCTTTGAGTGGAATAATCATCGTATGATATTCAACAAGGTATCCAATGTTTCTCTCTTGGATGAACAAGGGGAGAAGCTAGAGATTCAGGAGAATCAGACCTACCGGGTAGTTGCCGGACTATATTGTGCACAGATGCTTTCGGCGGTTCGCGCACAGTCGTTTGGCCTTTTGTCTATTGTACCGAAAGATGCAAAAGGGAATGAAATTACGGATTTTGACCAGTGCATTCTCTATGATGAACAGGGAAACGAAGTGAAAGAA
>JARIAU010000028.1 GCA_029257695.1 Oscillospiraceae bacterium | reverse complement strand
AGGTTCAGGAGGGATGAATCCGTGACAATATCCACCTTGCTCGCATTTACCGCCAAAATCGAAGGTGCTTATGAGATGATGTGCCACCCGATCTTAGAGGAATTTGGACTGTCGAAAACATCATTTGACATTTTGATGTTTTTGTCTGAACATCCGGATCGTTTCACGGCAAAAGAAATCAGTGCAACTAAAAATATCCGAGCAAATGTAATTTCACTCCATGTGGACAAGCTGGTTCATAGCGGTTATCTTATGCGTCAAAGCGTAGATACGGACCGCCGCAAGGTCCGTCTGGTTTGCACCGAGCAGGCACAGCCGATCCTCGATCGTGGCCGTGCATTGCACCAAAAGTTCTTCCCTGCATTGATCGAAGGCCTGTCCAAAGAAGAATTAGCATGTTTCATGCATTGCTTTCAAGTGGTAGAGTCCAATGCAGCTTTGCTTCAGAACAACCAACAGGAGGGATAATAAGAAATGAGAAAACTCCTCAAACGAATGCAGCGACGAGAAATTATCATGTGCCTGATTTGCTCGTTTTTACTGCTGGGACAGATTTATTTCGATTTGAAAATGCCGGATTACATGAGTGCATTGACTGTTTTGATTCAGACCCCCGGCAGCGCTATCTCCGAAGTTTGGATTACAGGCGCAAAGATGCTGCTCTGCACCCTAGCCAGCGCTGTGTTGTGCATTGCCTGCGGTTATTTGGCCGCGAAGGTGGCTTCCGGCTTTACCTTTGTTCTGCGCCGAGATCTCTTTACCCATGTGTCAGCATTGGGTCAGCAGGAAATGCTTGGATTCTCTGTGCCTAGTTTGATCACCCGAACCACCAACGATATTACCCAGATTCAGATGGTGATTGCGATGGGCCTTCAGGCCCTGATTAAATCACCAGTGATGGCCGTCTGGGCTATTTTGAAAATTCTGGGCAAGAGCTGGGAACTGTCGTTGGTTACAGCAGGCTATGTGGTTGTGATTTGTGTGACGGTCACCTTGATTGTCACTTCAGTCCTGCCCCGCTTCCGAATTGTGCAGCGGCTGACCGACAAACTCAACCGCATCGCTCGTGAGAATTTGACCGGAATCAATGTGGTGCACGCATTTAATGCCGAGGAATACCAAAATCACAAGTTTGACCAGACCAATCAGGAAATGAAGTCCACCCAGTTGAAAAACCAGCGCACCTTCGCTGTACTGCAGCCTCTGATGGGACTGGGTATGAACGGCTTATCCTTGACCATTTTCTGGGTCGGTGCGGCTCTGCTGAGTGGGATGCCTGTTTCCGATCCCGCTGGACGACTGACGATGTTCAGCAATATTATGGTATTTAGTACCTATGCCACCTATGTGGTTATGTCCTTTATGATGCTGGTTATGATTTTTATGCTTCTCCCTCCTGCCGAAGTATCTGCGGAACGCATCAATGAGGTTTTGGATACCAAGCCTGCCATTCAGGAGGGTACAAAAGAGGATGGTACAGAGGTCGGAACCCTGGAGTTCAGACATGTCTCCCTCCGTTATCCCGATGCAGCGGAGGATGACTTGCACGATGTCAGTTTCCAAGTAAAACAAGGACAGACACTGGCTATCATCGGTGCAACCGGCAGCGGCAAAACCACGCTGGTCAGCCTGATTGCTCGATTCTATGATGCCACGGAAGGCGAAGTTTTGATCGACGGACGGAACATTAAGGAATATACCTTTGACGCCCTTTATAATAAGTTGGGCTATGGGACGCAGAAGGCTGTGATGTTTTCCGGAACTGTGGCAGAAAATATTGCCTTTGGTGCTTGCCGGACAGAAATCACGAGCCAGACGATAGACCGAGCCATTTCTTTGGCTCGGGCCTCTGAATTTGTGAGCAAAATGGACGGCGGGACCAATTACAAGATTGCACAAGGCGGACGGAATGTATCCGGAGGTCAGAAGCAGCGCCTTTCCATCGCACGGGCCTTGGCCAGAAATCCGGAAATTCTGGTTTTTGACGACTCCTTTTCCGCACTGGACTATCGCACGGATGCAACACTGCGGGCGGGATTAACACGGGAACTGGCGAACACCACGAAGATTATTGTGGCTCAGCGGATCAGCACCATCCGCCATGCAGATCAGATTCTCGTTTTGGACGAAGGCCGCATCGTTGGAGACGGAACCCACGAGGAACTGATTCGAACCTGTCCGGTCTATCGGGAAATTGCCATGTCTCAGCTTTCCGATGCGGAACTGGCCCAATAAAAGGAAGTGATAACCATGAAGAAAAAGAACCTGTTTGCATCGCTGGGCAAGGCATTCGGCTATATGAAGCGTAAAATCCCGATGATTATTTTCGCCATGATTTTGGCGGTCTTTGGCGCGGTCTTGACCATCATCGGCCCTGGAAAGATCGGAGATATTACCACCCTGATGCAGCAAGGATTGTATGGAAACATGGACTTAAATGCCATTGGAAGAATGGGCATTTTCTTAATCCTGGTTTACGGAGGAAGTGCGCTGTTCACCTTCACGCAGCACTTCATTATGGCTACCATCACACTGGATACCTCCAAGCGGATGCGGGGCGATTTGATCGAGAAAATCAACCGTGTTCCCATGAGTTATTTCAACCGCACCGCACAGGGCGATGTGCTCAGCCGAATCACCAATGATGTGCAGACCCTGCAGCAGGGACTGTCCAACAGCATGCCCAACATCATTACCGCCGGCGCACAGTTTTTCGGATGCCTAATTATGATGTTTGTGACGGAATGGCGGCTTGCGATTTGTGTACTGGGAGTCACCTTCTTTGGAATGCTTCTGCTGATGCTGGTCATGGGCCGCTCGCAGAAATACTTCATTGCACAGCAGGAAAACATCGGCACGCTGAATGGATTCGTTGAGGAAATGTACTCCGGACACGAAGTGCTGCGTATTTCTCGAGCGGGTGACAAGGTGAATGCGCATTTTGCCAAACTGAACGAGGCCGTTTACGACTCGAACTGGAGATCGCAATTCTTGTCCGGTGTGATGCAGCCCCTGATGACAGTTATGGGAAACATTGGCTATGCTGTGGTCTGTGTTGTAGGTGCAATTTTGACTATGAATGGCACCATCCCTTTCGGTGTGATTATTTCTTTTGTCCTGTATGTCCGGCTGTTTACCGCACCTCTCACCCAGATTGCACAGGGTATGACGAATTTGCAGTCGGCAGCTGCATCGGCTAATCGTATTTTTGATCTGTTGGAAACGGAAGAATTGTCGGATGAAAGCCACAAAACCGAAGCGTTGAACGAGGTAAAGGGTGCAGTTTCTTTTGATCATGTGCAGTTCAGCTATCCTGACACGCCGGACAAGATCATCATCAAAGATTTCTCTGCGCAAATCCACCCGGGGCAGAAGGTGGCGATTGTGGGTCCCACCGGAGCCGGAAAAACCACTATGGTGAATTTGCTGATGCGTTTCTTTGAAGTGAACCGAGGCTCTATTACAATCGACGGAGTGCCTACCGACCAAATCAAGCGTGAAAATCTGCACAACCTGTTCAGCATGGTCCTTCAGGATACTTGGCTATTCGAAGGTACGGTGCGAGAAAATCTGGTTTACAATATGAAGCATATTTCAGAGGAGGATTTGGAGCGGGTGTGCAGCGCCTGCGGACTGACGCATTTCATCCATTCCCTGCCGAATGGGTTTGACACTGAATTATCCGACAGCACCACCATTTCGGCAGGCCAAAAACAGCTATTGACCATCGCCAGAGCTATGCTGCCAAATAGTCCCATGCTGATTCTGGACGAAGCCACCTCATCTGTGGACACCCGCATGGAATTGGTGATTCAAAAGGCTATGGATGCCCTTACAGAAGGGCGTACCAGCTTTGTAATTGCCCATCGTCTTTCTACCATTAAAAATGCAGATCTGATTCTGGTAATGAAAGACGGAGATGTGATCGAGAGCGGCGACCATGAGACACTGATGCAGCAGGGCGGTTTTTATTGCGACCTGTACAACAGTCAGTTTGACAGGACAGAGTAAGGAGGGGCACATGAACATACGCTATATTGCAATGGAGCGGGAATTTGGAAGCGGCGGAACCAAAATTGCAGAGCGAGTTGCCAAAACCTGTGGTATCCCCTGCTATGGGCATCAGATACTGGAGACGGTTGCACGAGAGCAAAATGTTTCCATTCAGACATTGGAAGACTACGAAGAACGCGTGTCCGGGAGTTTCCTTTATTCCATGTTTGTGATGTCTCAGTCCCAGACCGGAGATCCGGATTTACTCTCCCCGGAAGCGAAGCTCTATGTGGCTGAAACTCGAGTCATTCGCAGATTGGCCGACCAAGGTCCGTGCATTTTGTTGGGACACTGCGCTTCGGAGGCACTGAAAGAACAAGATGGAGTTCTTCGCGTCTTTATTCGGGCCAGTGATGCAGATAAAGAAGCACGAGCGATCCGGGATTACGGCGTTCCGGAAAAGCAGGTATCCGCTCTGTGTCGGAAGATCAATCGGCGCCGTGCCAATTACTATTCGTTTTGCAGCCGCAAAAAGTGGAACGATTTCAGTAACTACGATTTGGTTTTGGACAGCACCCGCTTGGGGGTTGACCAGTGCGCAGCGGCGTTATCTGCCCTGTATGCACAGGAATAAGATTCAAACCGTCCTTTGGTCCATACCAAAGGACGGTTTTTGAACGCTGCTATGCAAAGGGTGGTTTCTACCGCCTGAATACCGTATGTCTAAGAGATTGCGTCTGGTATGATATGCGTTTCTGTGCTACAATCAATTCTTATCGAATCCCAATTCATTTGTAAGGAGGAGTGCCGCTATGCAAGAAATTTATGACCATATTTTCTTCCGAGCAAACTATCGGACGCCGGATCTACACCGACACTTTGCAAAGCACATTCTTTTGGCAGAGCAAGGAGTGCTTCAATGCATGGTGGCAGGAGAATCCTTCCAATGTGCAGGGGTCATGATTCAGTCCAATGTCTTGCACACGGTTCGGGCTGATTCAGGTCCCGTTCTGGTTTTTCTAATGGAGGAAACCTGCGACAGAGCCAAAAAGATGGATGAAAACTATATTGGATCAAATCCGTATGTAGTTCTGGATTCGACGCTGGTGGAACAGATTCGGCATTTGCCGGAGGAAGCGATTTTGTCCGCACTGGGTCTTGAAAAAACACAGCGCAACCGCTACGACGAACGCATCGAGACGGTGCTTTCCACCATTGACACAATGGAAACACTGGGACCTGGGACCATTGATTTTCTTTCGGAAACGGTGTTTTTATCCAAAGATCGCCTATCACATCTGTTTCGTGAGGAAGTAGGTATTTCACTTGCCGGATACATCCTGCTTGCCAGGCTTTCTAAAACCTATACTTACTTATACACCGGAGTATCGATCACCACAGCAGCCATTCACGCCGGATTTTCCAGTTCCTCTCACTTTGCAGCGGTGAACAAAAAGCAATTTGGCATAAGCGTGCGGGATATGGGTGATCTGACGAAAATGTTAGCGAAAAAATGAAAGCACAAACTCCTTCCCTGCGGTATGATACAGCCAACAAGGAGGGATTTTAATGAACATCCGTTTCAAAAAAGGGACTTATACGCTTAATAAAGAAAGTAACTTTAATTTTCAGCTGAACCGACTCATCATGTGGGATGGGGGCGATTTGAATGAGGTACAGGCCATCGCATCCTCCATTCAGACCAGTGAGGATTGGAAACGAGAATTGATTGCATTGGGTGACCGTGCCTTCAGCGAGGGACGCACGGTTCCGGCCATCGGATATTATCGGATGAGCGAATTCTTTATGTATGACGGAGATCCGGATAAAAAAATCTATTATCAGAAGGCAACCGAATTATTTTATCGATATTATCAGGATTTCTTTGAACGGGGCGAGGTAGAATGGCATCAGGTTCCCTACGAGGATGTTTTTCTGCCCGTGATGCACTGTCGGGCCAAAGGACCGAAAAAAGATGTGATTTTACTGCACGGCGGTAACGACAGCTACTTTGAAGAATTCTTTTTCCCTATGCTATACCTTGCGGAACATGGGTTTGAAGTATATTTATTTGAAGGACCCGGTCAAGGAGGTGTTATGCGGATACAGAATAAGCATTTTACCCACGCATGGGAAAAACCTGTAAAAGCGATTTTAGACCAATTTCATTTGTCCGATGTGACCATCATCGGTGCTTCTTTGGGTGGAATGCTGGCTCCCCGTGCGGCCGCCTTTGAGCCCAGGATTTCCAGAGTGATTGCTTGGAGTATCTTCCCTAATTTTCAGGAGATTCTGCTGGCACCAGAAGAACCCACAGAAGTGGCATCCATGCGATTGGTACGGTGGATGATAAAGCACAACTGGAAGGGGGCAATCAATTTCTTATTCCATAGACTGGCAAAGTCGGATGAAGTGATCCGTTGGGCATTGAACCATGGAATGTATGCCTATC
>JARIAU010000023.1 GCA_029257695.1 Oscillospiraceae bacterium | reverse complement strand
CTATCATCTGGCCTCCGCTCCCAATCGGGTGTTTACCCGCAATCAGCTGTTGGATGAGGTCTGGGGGTTTGACTACTTCGGCGACAGCCGCACCGTAGATGTACATATCAAGCGTCTAAGAGAAAAGCTGGAAGGAGTCAGCGACCGCTGGACCTTGAAAACCGTCTGGGGCGTCGGCTATAAATTCGAGCTGGTAGACGCATGAAGCATTCCATGTTCCGCCGGCACTTTCTGATTACTGCCGGCATGATCCTGACCTCGTTCTTTCTACTGGCCACGGCATTCATGACCCTTAGCTACCGCTACATGGTGCAGGATCGGACCCAGACTATGGATGAGAACATCAACTATGTGGCGGTGCTGACCCAAAAACTGCTGGATCGGGGCTATTCCCCCACATCGGAGCAGGAAGGGTTCCCCTTTTACTCGCCCGCACTTAGCAGCATTTCTCAAGCAAACCTGCTGCTCTGTGATGCAGAGGGCCATGTGGTCCGCTATGCCGACAGCACCGGCTTCTGCTCCGCCTACGGAGAAACCAGCACAAAAACCATTTCTCCCGGCATTACCGCCGCTATGGAAGCCGACGGCAGCTATTCCGGTATGTCCGACCTGGGCATTTACCCCTCCGTACATTTTATCTCCGGACGGCCCATTTACATCCAGACCGAGGACGGCCCCCACATGGCTTATATGGTCTTTATGACCGCCTCGGCCAACGATCTGATGGTGCTGTGGCGGTCCTTGGCCACCCTGTTCTTCTTCACCGCTGTGGTGGTGTTCTGCATCGCCTTTGTTTCCAGCTCTATTTTCTCCCTGCAGCAAGCCAAACCTTTACGGGAGCTCACGGATGTGGTGCGCCGTTTCGGTCAAGGGGAGCACGATCTGCGTATCACAGACTGCAACCGCAAGGATGAATTCGGCGAACTGGCCTGCACCTTCAACACCATGGCCGACTCTCTGGCCTCGGCCGAAGAAGATCGCCGGGAATTTGTCGCCAACATCTCCCACGAGCTGAAAACTCCGCTGACCACCATTTCCGGCTTTACCAGCGGTATTTTGGATGGCACCATCCCTCCGGAGAAGGTCAACGACTCCCTGCAGGTGGTGGCCTCCGAAACCGCACGGCTTAGCCGTCTGGTCCGGCGGATGCTGGATATGAGTGCCATGCAGGCCCGGGATACCGTCAACTCCCAGGTGGAATTTGACATTTGCGAGACGATGGTGCAGTCTGTCATCAGTCTGGAGGGCAAGATCCGTTCCCATCATCTGGATATGGATCTCCACATTCCCGACAAACGGACGATGGTCTGGGGTGATCCGGACGGCATTACGCAGGTATGCTACAACCTGCTGGACAATGCCGCCAAGTTTGCCTGCCCCGGCTCGGTCATCTCTGTCAACATCACCACCAAGGGCAGAAAAGCCTGCATCAGCATCAAAAATCAGGGGGAAACGATCCCGCCGGATGAAATCGGCATGATTTTTGATCGCTTCCATAAGTCCGACCGCTCCCGCAGCATGGACAAGGAAGGCGTAGGCCTTGGACTGCACATTGTCAAAACCATTATCAATCAGCACAAAGAAACCATTTCGGTCACCAGTGAAAACGGGGTGACGGAATTCATTTTCACGCTGGCTCTGGCCAGCTGACGGAGGATGATCCTATGCATGACTGGAATTCCTATCGGGGTGGACACGGCCCTTACGATGACCCGTGGGACCGCTCTGCCGCTTCCAATCCAAAACGGCGGGCGCCGCATCGCTCCGCTTCTTCTCAGACCGCAGTGCCGCCGGACGGCGGCAGCACAACCGTCACCTATGCCCCTGCCCGCACCGTCCAGCCGAAAAAGAAACGGGTGTTTCTGATTGTGGGGATTCCGGTGTTGGTGCTGCTGGCAGCCCTTCTGCGACTTGGCCTGTTTGCCATCACATTCGGCGACAGTGATCTGACTCCGTCCAACGCCTACAAGCCCCCTCATGCCGAAGAGCCTTTCGCTCCGGGGCTGGAGGCCGTGGAGGACTCCGACTTTGGTCCCAGTTTCATCGACCGCTATTCCGACCCCTTGGATTTTTCTCTGACCTTGTCCGCCACAGCTACCTCTCCCCTGTCCAAGCAAGCCATCTATGACAAGGTAATCCCCAGCGTGGTCTCCATTTTGGTCTACGAAGAGGACGGCGGGGCCTGTGCCACCGGCATCGTGCTCAGCGAGGACGGCTGCATCCTGACCAACCAGCATGTGGTGGCCGGTGCAGACTCCGCCGAGGTCATCACCCACGACGGCAAGGTGTATCCTGCCCTGTTGGTGGGCGATGATGAAAACACCGATCTGGCTCTTTTGAAAATCGACGCCGAGGGCCTCGTTCCGGCTCAGTTTGCCATCAGCGACGAGATCCATGTGGGCGATGACTGCTATGCCATCGGCAATCCCATGGGGATGGAGTACTCCGGCACCTTCTCCAACGGCATCGTGTCTGCCATCAACCGCACCGTCAACATGGAGGGGTACTCCATGACCCTGCTCCAGACCACCGCCGCTCTGAATGTGGGCAACTCCGGCGGACCGCTGATCAACGCCTACGGTCAGGTCATCGGCGTGGTGAACATGAAGCTCATTGATCCGGAGTCCGGCATCGAGGGCATGGGCTTTGCCATTCCTTCCGTGATCGCCAAGCGAGTCACCGATACGCTGGCTGCCGAAGGCAAGGTGGAGCATCCGGTCATGGGCATCACCTGCTATTCCGTTTCCGCCTCCGACGACGCCGAGGTCGAGGTCTCCGGCCTCTATGTGGTCACCGTGGCGGATGGCTCCGGGGCAGCAGAAGCCGGACTGGAGCCCGGCGACATCATCACCCATGTGGACGGCACACCGGTCAGCACCGTGAACGATGTCCACTTGTCCAGCCGCCGGGTGGGTGATTCCGTTTCCGTCACCGTCTATCGGGACGGAGACACCTTCGACCTGTCCTTCCGACTGGTGGAACAAAACGAACTGAATTGATCCGTCCTGTGACGGTTAAAAACACCTTTTCCGGGAGATACTCTCTCAGAGAAGGTGTTTTTTTGACAGGAGGGACCCCTTATGCGTATTGGTGATTTGATGAACCGTTCCGTGGTGAGCATTACTCCGGACGAAAGTGCCGCTCTGGCCGCCCGACTGCTCAGCCGCCACGATTTAGGGGCGCTGCCGGTCTGCGACCACTCCGGCCGGCTCTGCGGCATTGTGACCGACCGAGATATTGTGCTGCGCTGCATTGCCGCTGGTGAGGACCCGATCCGAGTCCCGGTGGGGGACATTATGTCCATCGCCCCCATCACCGTTTCGCCGGAGCAGTCCGTGACCGAAGCCGCCCATCGCATGGCTCACAGCCAAATCCGCCGCCTTCCGGTGGTGGCGCAGGGCAAACTGGTGGGTATGGTGTCTTTGGGAGATCTGGCCCGCAGCCGCAAATGGGAAAGTGAGGCCGCCGAGACCCTCAGCGACATCTGCGCCGTGGTCCGCCGCAAAAGAGGGTGACTTTTTCCCGAACCCTTGCTATAATGAGCGCATCCAAGTTTAACCGAGAGGACGGATCTCCTATGCGTCTGCTGACCCTTGCCGCTCTGCTTCCGGCGCTGCTTCTGATGAGCTATATTTACAAGCAGGATGAAATCGAAAAAGAGCCTCCGGCCCTGTTGGCCCGCCTGTTTTTACTGGGCGGCGGCGGTGCTGTGGCGGCCTCCATTGTGTTGGAGGGTGTTTTGGCGCACCTGCTCGATTTGTTGTATCATCCCCTCTTTGACCATTACCTTTACCACTTTTTGTTGGCCTTTGTGGTGGTTGCCTGTGTGGAGGAAGGAACCAAGCTGTTCCTTCTGCGCCGCATTTCCTGGAACTCCCCCCACTTCGACTTTCTCTTCGATGCCGTGGTATATGCCGCCTTCGTGTCCTTGGGCTTTGCCGCCATTGAAAATGTGAAATATGTGTTCTCCTATGGATTGGCCACCGCACTGGGCCGAGCCGTCACTGCCGTGCCGGCACATCTGTGCTTTTCTATCCTCATGGGCGTCTTTTACGGCAGAGCCCGTGACTGCTTCATCCATGGCGAGCGGTCTCGATCCCGCAAAAATCAGTGGCTGGCCTTTCTTGTCCCCGTGGCAGCCCACGGCATTTACGACTACTGCCTCATGCTGGACAGCACCCTGTCCTGGATCGTGTTCTTGGTGTTTACCTCGCTGATGTTCCTGCTGGTCTATCGGCTGCTCCATGCCGCCGCCCGCTGTGATCGTCCCCTCTATCGCTGATCCCTCATAAACATCCCAACCGGGTGCGGAAGTTTCTCCTTCCGCACCCGGTTTTGCATATTTGACCGTCAAAAAAAGCGAATTTCCTGTTCCACGCTCTCTTTTCTCACTTTTTTGCATTTAACATCTTTAAAAAGTCTAAAGAAATCTTTCTCAAAAAAAGGATAGCATTTTCCTTTTCTTTTCGATATAATAACCATACACATACGGATTTTTGCCCAAAAATCCGGCGGGATTCTTTTTGACCCATTTTTTCGGAAAGGAGTGGACTCACATGAAGCAAGCCGATCCGTCGAGAGGGTTTGTGCTGTGTTTTCTGGCCAATATGGCGCTCCACTTTTGGTGGGGCATCGCTGCACTGATTCTGCTGATCCTGCATGTTTGGCTGGATCTATCTTGGCTGTTTGTTTGGGGGACCTGTGCCCTCTGGGGCATTCACGCCCTGATTCTGACGGCACTGGTCTTCTGGGGCAATCGCTTCGGGCAGGACCCGACTCCGAACCGCCCCAACCGCAACCCTTACTCTGCCAAGACGGAGGACCGGTTCCCCGGCTCCAAGGAGCAGACGAACGACCAACCTTGAGCACAACTCGGAGCCGCTCTGCGGCCCGGAATGAGAGGAGTACATTTTTATGGGACTTATCAAAGCTGCAATGCAGTCGGCCAGCGGTGTTTTTGCTGACCAGTGGAAGGAATTTTTCTATTGCGATGCTCTGCCGGATCGGGTGCTGATGGCCAAGGGCCAGAAGCGCATCACCGGCCGCAACAAGAACAAAGGCAGTGACAACATCATCACCAGCGGCTCCGTCATCGCCGTGGCCGACGGCCAGTGTATGCTCATCGTAGAGCAGGGCAAGGTGGTGGAAGTGGCCGCCGAACCCGGTGAATTCGTGTTTGATGCCTCCACCGAGCCCACCATCTTCGCCGGTGATCTGGGCGAGGGCGTGATGCAGACCTTCAAGTCCATCGCTAAGCGCTTCACCTTCGGCGGCGAGGCCCCCAAAGACCAGCGGGTCTACTACTTCAACACCCGTGAGCTGATCGGCAACAAGTACGGCACCCCCTCTCCTGTCCCCTTCCGTGTGGTGGATGAGCGTGCCGGCATCGACATCGACATTGCCATTCGCTGCTTTGGTGAGTACAGCTACCGTGTGACCAACCCGCTGCTGTTTTACACCAATGTGGCCGGCAACACCGCCGATGAATACACCCGTGACCGTTTGGACAGCCAGTTGAAAACGGAGCTTCTGACCGCTTTGCAGCCCGGCTTTGCCAAGATCAGCGCCATGGGCATCCGTTACTCTGCTCTGCCCGGTCACACCACCGAGCTGGCGCAGGTGCTCAACGAGGAGCTTTCCGCCAAGTGGAAAGAACTGCGTGGTCTGGAAATCGTTTCCTTCGGTGTGTCCTCGGTGAAGGCCGACGAAGAAGACGAGAAGATGATCAAAGATCTGCAGCGCAACGCCGCCTTTATGGACCCCACCCGTGCCGCTGCCCATATGGTCGGCGCCCAGGCCGCTGCCATGCAGGCTGCCGCACAGAACACCAATGCCGGTCCTGCCATGGCCTTCATGGGCATGAACATGGCCGGTCAGATGGGCGGCATGAACGCCCAGAGCCTGTTCCAGATGGGCCAGCAGCAGGCGGCACAGCAGGCGCAGCAGGCACCGCAGCAGGCGGCTGCCTCCGGCTGGACCTGCGCCTGCGGTCAGTCCGGCAATACCGGCAAGTTCTGTGCTGCCTGCGGTCAGGCAAAGCCCGCCCCCGCCGCCAGCTGGACCTGTTCCTGCGGTGCCACTGCCACCGGCAAATTCTGCCCCGAATGCGGCGCTCCCAAGCCCGCCGCTCCCGCCGCAGACGGCTGGACCTGCCCCACCTGCGGCAAGGTGAACAAAGGCAAGTTCTGTCCGGAGTGCGGAGCCAAAAAGCCCGCCGGAATTCCCCAGTATAAGTGCGACAAGTGCGGCTGGGAGCCGGCAGATCCGGCTCATCCGCCTAAGTTCTGCCCGGAATGCGGCGACCCCTTTGACGACGGGGATCTGGTGTAAGATTCTGCATCCCTATGCGGCTCTGCCCTCGCCTTGGCGCAGGGCAGAGCGTGCAATGCTCCCGACAAAACGATAGAGAAACAGAGGAGGGACAACGATGCCCGATCAGGTGACAAACTATAAATGCCCGGCCTGTACCGGCCCGCTGCACTTTGTGGGGGCCTCCGGCAAGCTGGAATGCGACTACTGCGGCAGCACCTACGAGGTGGCGGAAATTGAGGCCATGTATGCCGAGCAGGAGCAGAAAGCCGCTGACGCATATCAGGAAAACGAAACCAAGGAATCCGCAGCCGATTCCGCCGACGGCACTCCCACCGCCGAGGAGATGGGATGGGATGTGTCCGGTGTAGGCGGCGACTGGGGTGAGGACGCAGCAAAAATGCGTGCTTACAACTGCCCGTCCTGTGGTGCACAGATCATCTGCGACGAAACCACCGCCGCCACCAGCTGCCCCTATTGCGGCAACCCCACCGTGGTGCCCGGTCAGTTTGGCGGCACGCTGCGGCCGGACTTTGTGCTGCCCTTCAAGCTTAGTCACGAAGATGCCACCAAGGCCCTTAAGGCCCACTACAAGGGCAAGCTGCTGCTGCCCAAGGCGTTTACGGCGGAAAACCATATCGAAGAGATCAAGGGTGTGTATGTTCCCTTCTGGCTCTTTGACGGCGAGGCCGATGTGGACATGACCTTCCACGCCACCACCAGCCATACCACCCGGGAGGGCGATTACCGCGTCACCCGGACCAAACACTATGACATCCTGCGTTCCGGTACCATCGGCTTTGAGAAGGTCCCCGTGGACGGCTCCTCCAAGATGCCGGATGATTACATGGACTCCATTGAGCCCTACGATTACAAGGATCTGAAGGAGTTTTCCACCGCCTATCTGCCGGGCTTCCTGGCGGACAAGTACGATGTGGACGCCAAAGCGGCCTCCAAGCGGGCAGATTCCCGCTGCGCCAACACGGCAGCAGACCGCACCCGTGCCACCGTTCAGGGCTATTCTACGGTGACCACCAAAACCAAGCGCATTTCCCTCAAAAAGGGCGAGGTGAAGTATGCCCTTCTGCCCGTGTGGCTGCTGTCCACCAAATGGAAGGACAAGACCTATCTGTTCGCCATGAACGGTCAGACCGGCAAGATGGTGGGCGATCTCCCCGCAGATAAGAGCAAGCTCCATGCCTGGTTCTGGGGCACTGCGGTCGGTGCCTCCGTGGTGCTGAGCCTGCTGTTCTCCGGACCTTTGGGCCGCCTGATTGGCGGACTGTTCTCGTAAAGGTGGTGGCACAGATGAAAAAGAAATGGATGGCACTTTGTTTGGGTCTGCTGTTGGCGGTGCAAGTCTGCTTTTCCGCCTCCGCAACGCCCCATTTGAACTATGTGACTGACTTTGCCGGGCTGCTGACCGACCAACAAATCAGCGAGCTGCAGCACGGCGCATTGGAACTTTCCGAGCGCTATGATTTCGGTGTGTACATCGTCACCATGGACGATTTTACCCGCCGAACCTCGGCACGGGACATTGAATCCGCCGCAGAGGAAGTGTATCTCCACAATGAACTGGGCGAGGGCAGCAACCAGAGCGGCCTGCTTTTGCTGTTGTCGATGGAAGACCGGGACTGGGGTCTGTTCGCCTTCGGCTACGGCAACACCGCCTTCACCGACTACGGAAAAGACTATTTGAGCAAGGAATTTCTGGATGACTTCAAGCACGACGACTGGTTTGACGGCTTTGAGGACTATCAGGAGCTCTGCGACCAGATGCTGTCGGAGGCCCGCAGCGGTTCTCCCGTAGATGTGGACCACACTCCCGCACCTCCCCACGCCAGACTGTATGGCATTGTCGCCTGCACCGTGCTGGGTGTGCTTGTGGCGGTCCTTGTGGCCTTCCTGCTGAAGCGTCAGCTGAAATCCGTGGCCCACGGCACGCAGGCAGAAGCCTTTGTAGCAGGCGGTGGCCTGAAGCTCACCAATCAGCATGACCGCTACACCCACACCACCCAGAGCCGGGTGTACGATCCCCCGCAGAAATCCAGCGGTTCCGGCGGCACGACCACTCGGAGCAGCGGCGGTTCCAGTGCGGGTGGAAAATTCTGATTTTTCCACAAGCGCAGCGGATAACTGCATTGCTTTTCACAAACACAAGAAACGCACAGAGGAAATGTTCCTCTGTGCGTTTCTTTTATCCCCAACGGGGTGTGTGTTTCTTTTGGGCCCGTTCCACCGCACCCGTTCCGGCGATGCGGCAAACCATCGGTCTCTTGCTCCTTCTAGTTCACTCCACTCCGAGGGGCGGCTCGGGAACCGGGAAGGTGATGCGAATGGAAAAGCTTTTGTGCCACTCCGAAACAGCCTCCAGTCCCAGGTGCAAATCCTCTGCCATCCGTTTGGTCAGATACAGCCCCATTCCGGTGGCCTTTTTCCGACTGTCGGTGGAATCCCCGGTAAACCCCTTTTGAAACAGATAGGGCAGATCATAGGGACTGACACCCATGCCGCAGTCGGTCACTGTGAGGACTTGCCCCGACGAGGTGGTGTGCAGCGTGAAGGTGATCTTTGGATCCTCCTGACTGTATTTGATGGCATTGCTGACGATTTGACCCAGCATAAAGGTGAGTCCCCGACGATCGGTGTAGACCGTATTCCCATACAGGTCCCCTGCGATGGTAAACTGTTTTTCTTCCAACAGCGGGCCATAGTCCTCCAGCACCTCTGCGATGCACTCCCCCAGATCCACCCGTTCAAAGAAATAATCCTTGGTACTGCTCTTAAGCCGGGCATAATACAGCATTTGGGTCACATCCTCTTGCAGCTGACTGCGGACATAGTCCAGCTTGACCTGCAAGTCCGGTGGAAGTTCTTTCCCGTGGTTATCCAGCAGCATGGTCAGCAGGGACAGGGGTGTTTTGGCCTCATGGGCCCACCCCTCCACATATTCCTCATAATCCCGAAGATCCGAGCGCAGCTCCTTCTGCACCCGCTGCTGCTCCCGCAGGACCGAGCCAAGCAGGGCCACCGCTTCCCGCTCCTGCCGCATCACCGCCTCGCACAGGCGTTCCTCATTGCAGCGGTCCGGATTGGTTAGAAATTGGCGGAACCGCTGCTCTCGCCGGTGCTTATGCGTCCAATCCCAAAGCCAACCGCCAAAGAACCAGAGCAGACCGGCCAGCAAAATCAGCCGGACCAACGCTCCCAGCTGCTTCGCCTCCGCCAGCCAGAGCAGCAGGATCCCGAAGCCATCCACGCCCAGCACCGTCACCAGACGGGGCCATTGCTGCCGCAGGCCATCCATCATCCGTCGGCACACTCTGCCACCTCCGCTTCCAAACGATACCCCACGCCCCGGACCACGACGATTTTCTGGTGCATATCCAAATTTGCCATCGTCTTTTTCAGTCGGGTCAGATTGACCTGCAAGGCATTTTCATCCACAAATTCCGTGGTCCCCCAGAGTGCATTGCACAGCACCTCCGCCGAAACCAACGCATTTCCCGCCGAAAGCAGTGTTTCCAGCAGCTTCCCCTGATTTTTGGGCAGCACCACGGACGAATTGTGGATATAAAGGGTGTAGGTCTGGCGATCCAGCAGATACCCCGGCCCCTCCAACAGATTGGTGCGCCCTTCATACCGCTTGAGCAGATTGGACACCCGAGCCAACAGCCGTTCCTTGCGGCAGGGCTTGGTGAGGTATTCATCCGCACCCAGAGAAAAGGCCTGCAGCTCGTCCTTCATCTGATCCCGGGAGGTCAGCACCAGCACCGGCATGGGCGTTTTCTGCTTCAGATCACGGCAGAGCTCAAATCCGCTGATTCCGGGCAGGTTCAAATCTAAAATCGCAAGATCGGGGGCCAGAGCCACCAACGAATTGCCCACGGTTTCCCAGTCGGTCAGGGCCTGCACTGCATAGCCGGCCTTTTCCAACATGCTGCACAGTTCCTCCCGCATAAAGGGCTCATCTTCCACTATGGCAATGCGTTTCACTCCGCTCCCCCCGTTCCTGTCCGTTATTCCTCCCGCTGCGGCTGCATCAGCGTCAGCAGATAGCGGTCACTGCTCCGCTTGACCACGGTCATATAGATCCATTCTACCACACACAGCACCAAAATCATAGCCGCAGCAATGGTCCAAAGCTGCCACGGAGTTTCCATGGCTCCGCTTCGCAGGATACCGGAAAACAGTCCCCGCACGCCAAACACACTGGTCACCGCCGCCACCGTCACCGGCAGCCCCATAAACCAGTTGATCTGCGTCCGGGCAGACTTGCACAAGGTTCCATATGTGGCCCCCAGACGCACCAGGGTCTGGTATCTTCGTCCACTCTTGCGTTGACTCATCAGGAACTGAACGCCCAGAACGGTGTTGGCCACCACCAGAAAAATCAGCGCCAGATAGATGGTGATATAGCTGGCCGCCACCATGTAAAAGAGCTGCCGTCCCATGTTTTGCAGATAGCTTTCATAGCTCATCCCATCCCCAAACAACCCGGTGGCATTCAACTTCTCATTGACGGCGGCAATGGCATTCATCAGACTGATCCCATCGGTGGCATTTTTGCCCAGGATTCCGTTCACATAGGTATCATATCGTCCCTGCGTGTAATAGAGAAACGCATCATCCGGCAGGATCAGTGCAAAGGACAAGGTGATGGACCGATCCGTCACGATGTCGGTGGTCTGTACCTCCCCGGTCAGGGGCGCGCCGTCCAGCTCCGCATCAGGCCGGGTGGCGAAAATCGTATTCAGCATTTGGAACCGGACCGGCGTGGACATTTCATCATCCATATACACCGCTGCCTCCTGTGCGCCCAGCTGCAGCAAAGGCTTGCCTGCCGCCTCCAGCAGGGTGTTGTAATCCGACTGGCAGAGCAGGTACGGCTTATCGGTATAGCTTAAATTGTTCAGCAGCACATCCCGATCTTCCGATTGCGGCAGCTGGCGCAGGGCATCTATGACGGACTCCATTTGGAATACATCGTAGTACTCCTCTGTGGTATGAATATGACCGATCCGCATAGGGAACAGCTTGGAAAATTGGTCGGACAGGCCATGGTTTTCCAACTCTGCCTGCAAATTGGCAAAGGTGGGATTTTCTCCCTCGTACAACTTGTGATCCACAAAGGTATAGTCGATGACATGAACATCCTTGCCGCTGGTGGCGGCAATGCTGACACCGCCGCCAAAGCAGCACAAGGCCGCCAAAATCAGCAGTGCGCTGACCGCCATGGTGTTGGACTGATGAACCACTGTTTCTTCGATCTGTCGGAAATTGAACATGGACAGCGCACCTTTGCTCCGCTTGGTGCCGACCAACAGCCGAATCACCACCCGCATTCCATAAAAGAACAGCAGCATTCCGACGAATCCAATGAGCAGCGTCAGCATCATCCAATCCATCCGACTCCACGCCTTGCCTCTGATCGCCAGTGTACAGGCTGCGGCCAGCAGCACAAAGCCGCTCAACGCCGCAAACACATAGACCCACTTCGGCTTGACCCGCTTTGCACCATCGGGACGATCCTCCAACAGGGCTCCGATCTCCTGCCGGCTGATGGTTCCGCTGAGCATCAGAAAGGCAGCCAGTTTGATGCCCAAAAAGCCCAGGACCGTAAAGCCGACGGCAGGCAGCGACAGGGAAAATTGATGTCCCACAATCCCCATTCCCACCAGACGGGCGGTAATCAAGCTGATCAACTCGGAAAGCAGCACTGCTACCGGCAGTCCTACCACCAAGGCCAGCGCACTGCTGACCAAATCCTCTGCCATCAGCATACCGAACAGCTTTCCCCGCTGCATCCCCATCATAAGGTACACTCCAAATTCATGACGGCGGCGCTGCAACTGATATTTGCAGGCAAAATAGATGAGACAGAACAGAATTCCCAGTGTCATGACATAAAAAGCCGGAATCACCATCATCAGCTTATTGACAGCATCGCTTTCCATTTTCCGCAGAAACACCATCACATCCTGATGCAAAATGGACAGGATGATGTAAAATGCCACAATAGAAATCACCAGCGAACTGAAAAACAAGCCGTTTTCTTTGCGGCTGCGCTTACTGTTGCGAAGCACCAAATCAGAGCACATGGCTGCTCCCCCCTCCCAACTGTGCCATCACCTTCAAAATCCGCTCGTAAAAGTCCCGTCGGGATGCTTCTCCCCGGCGCAGCTCATGAAAAATAACTCCATCCTGAATGAACAGAATCCGCTTGCAGTAGCTGGCCGCCGTACAATCATGAGTAACCATCAGGATGGTGGCCTGTTCGTCCTCGTTGAGCCCAGCCAGCTTCTCCATGATGTTCTTTGCGTTCTGGGAGTCCAGTGCGCCGGTGGGCTCATCGGCCAGAATCATCTTGGGGTGCAGAATGAGGGCTCGGGCAGCGGCCACTCGCTGCCGCTGTCCGCCGGACATCTGGGCCGGAAATTTATCCAGCACTTCTGTAATTTCCAAATAGGCCGCCAGATGTTCCAGTCGCTTTTCGCTTTCCTGTGCTGCCACTCCGTGCAGCGTGGTGGGCAGCAGGATGTTTTCCCGTCCGGTGAGGTGATCCAAAAGCTCAAAGTTCTGAAACAGATAGCCCACGGTTTTTCCTCGGTATGCCGCCAGTGCCTTATCCTTCAAGGTGTTCAGTTCCACACCCTCCACCACAATACGGCCTCCGCTGGGCTGGATCACCGTAGCAAGGCAATTCAGCAGGGTAGATTTTCCGGAACCACTGCTGCCCATGATGCCCAAAAATTCACCGGGCATCACCTGAAACGTAATGCCGTTCAGCGCATCGGTCTGATTTGGCACGGTGCCGTATCGTTTTGTGACATGTTCCATCGAAAGAATCGGTTCCATAAGATAACCCCCTTTGTATTCTGCCTCAAGGATAGCACGCCCCCCGTCAAAACACCACTTACAGCTGCTGTAAGGTTCCCTGCACACAGCAAAGCAGCATCCGGATACACTCCGGATGCTGCTTTGTTTTCCGCTGCGGATCATGGCATCTGGGGCAGTTCTTCCCCATACCCCCAGATCCCGTCCGGCCCCATTGCCCAGGTCTGGCTGCTCCGACCGGTGATTTGATAACCGTTGCCGAAGGTGATCTCATACTCCACAAACAGCCTTTCGTTCTGATAAGGCGCAAAGGAATGGACCGGTCCCTCCACTCCCATGTCATACAAAAACGGTTGTGTACTGGATTCTTCAAACCGCACCGGCAGCGGCGACAGCCGCTCCTGCTCCGTGGCCAGCCACATGGAAACCTGCGGTGGGGCAAGCGTAAGCACTTCTTCCATCCCCGACGGCACATACACGGATGCACCGGCCCCCAAGCGAACCCGCTTGCGGTCACTCGTCTGTGTCAGTGACAGCTCCACCGTGGGCTGCGTCAATTCCGCCAAGTTGGTGACGGGGTGTTCGTTCTGTCCGGCAATGCAGACCGTACCATCCGGGGTGGTCAGATAATACACCGCATTGGCTTCCGTCAGCGGCAGCTGCACCTTGGCCGTATAGATGCAGTTTTCCCCATCCCACTGGTGTTCCACCGCCTCTGTGATGGTTTTATCCGTCCCTTCCGCATAGAACCGCAGCTGCGAGGCATCCTCCACCCCGTGTTTCAGTACGGCACGCAGTTCCACCTCGCCCAAATTGGCATCATAGTCGATTTCGGTCAGATATAGTTCCCAATTGGCCAACAGACCGTATTCCTGCTGCATCGCCTGCTCCACCTGATTGGAAAGTTCGTTGCTCAACCCATCGAACCGCCCCTCCAGCTGTGCCATCGTCTGTTGCAGGGTCTGAATTTTCTGTCCAGCCTCCGTCAGTCCCCGCCGCAGCTCCACCATCCGGCCGGTCACAACCACCACCAGCAGAGCAGCCGTCACCGCAAGCAGGATTTTGTTCCGCTTAGACACCGCCTTTGGTCTGGGCAGGGAGTGCAGATACCGCTCCAGCACCTCCGCTTCCGTGCGTTGGGCCGCCGCTCCGGCAGTGCATCCTTCCGTGGCTCCGTCCACAGATTGGGACTGCACCTCGGAGGGCATCCGCTCCTTCTCTTCTACCCCAAGCAGATAGCCCACCGGAACACAAAACCGCTTCGACAGAGCAATCAGCTTTTCAATCTCCGGCAGGGCGGCATCACTTTCCCACTTGGAAATTGCCTGACGGGACACACCCAGTTCTGTGCCCAAGGCTTCTTGGGACAGACCATTCTGTTTTCTCAACTGTGCAATTCTTTGACCGACGGTCATCGCTGCCGCCCCCTTCTTGTGTTTGGTGTCCCTATTGTAGCAAAAACGCCCGGAGATGACTACCATCCGGGCGTTTCTTTTTGTCAACGATTGGTTGCGGGGGTATTGCTTAGGCGAAGGACACTCATAGGCGGCACATTGACACACAGAATACCGTCCACCGCCAGGTGGGATTTCTCCCGATCCAGCTCGACCGCACCCATGCTGTCCCACGGCAGTTCCGCCACCGCCGGTTCGCTTCCGCAGTTGACGGCCAATCCCTGCAGCTCGCCACCCCAGTCCCGCACAAAGGAAAGCACACTGCCTTCGCAAGTCCCCCACTGCAAGCCGCCCTCCCGAAGGGCCTTGCTGTGGCGGCGGCTCTGTCCTAAGGCGGCAAACCAGTCCCGAATTCCGGCGTCCTCTTTCCCCCAAGGGAAGGTACGGCGGTTATAGGGGTCTTCAAACCCCTCCATACCTGCCTCATCTCCGTAGTACACCGTGGGTGCCCCGGGGAACTGATACAGCACGGCGGCACCGATGCGGAGCAGCGCCACACCACGGCTGCGTTCCTCCGGAGTCAGGTGATAAGCCTCCCGCTTCCAACGAGGCCAGTCGCTGCGATGGTCGCCACCGGTACCCAGCTGCGTGAGGATTCGCACGGTATCATGCGTACCCAGTGCATTCATGGCAGAGTAAAAGGCAAAGGGCGGATAATGTTCCCGCAGAGTCTCCATCGTCTCCCGGAACTCCGCTCCATCGCCCCCCATCAGATAAGCAATGAGGGCATTGCGGAAGGGATAGTTCATCAATCCATCCAAATGCCGTCCTAACAGATGATGCCGCCGCACCTCATAGGCGATTTTGGTCGTTCCGTCCTCCCAGACTTCACCAATCACCGCTCCATCTGCCTTCTCCGTCCGCACGGCCGTATGCAGCCCCCGGATAAAGTCATCCGGCAGCTCGTCTGCCACATCCAGCCGCCATCCGTCCGCCCCCAGCCGCAGCCAGTGGCGCACCACCGAGTCCTCCCCACCAAAGATGAAGTCCCGATACCCCGGATCGCTCTCCCGCACCTCCGGAAGAGAATAGATCCCCCACCAAGAGTGGTATTCCTTGGGCCAGTTGGTAAAATCAAACCACCGATAATAGGGGGAGTCGGTGCTCTGGCAGGCCCCGGGTGCATCGGTGTAAAACCCGTCCCCGTTGAAATAACGGCTCACATACCCCGTGTGATTGAACACGCCGTCCAACAGGATACGGATGCCCATGGCGTGGGCCTTCTCTGCCAGACGGACAAAATCCGCCTCCGTACCCAGCATGGGATCAATGCGGTAGTAGTCTGCCGTTCCGTAACGGTGATTTTCCGCCGCCTCAAAAATGGGACAAAGATAGATGGTTTCCACGCCAAGAGAGGCCAAATAAGGCAGCTTCTCCTCAATTCCGGCCAAATTCCCGCCGAAAAAATCTCGGTTGCAGATGTCCTTTCCCTCCGGAGTCTTTCCCATGGAGCCGGAGGCCGGAATGTCCTCCCAATTTTCATGGACCCATCGTCCGCCCACCATACCCTCCGGATCGGGAATCCGGGTGCGGGCGAATCGGTCCGGCAGGATCTGATAGCACACACCCTTGCCAAACCAGTCCGGCACCGGTTCCGTGGCATCGTACACCGTCAGCTGATGCTCCTCTGACGCCCAGTATCGGCCTTCAAATCCGAATAAGCGAAGCTGATACCACACCAGCCCCACATAATCCCCCACTTGGACCGTACAGGAAAACACATCCTCCGTCCAATCGGTATCCGTCCACGGCATGGGAATGGTTTCGGTCCGATTCCCATCCATCTCATAGCGCAGGGTCACTTCACCCCGGCTGAATCCCTGCGCCCGGGCCGGACGCAGATGCAGCTGCACTTCCGTGTTGGATGGAACCGCCCCATAGGGGGTTTTGCAGCGGCTGTCTCTGGAATCAAAAATTTCCTTCTCTCTCACACAATCATTCCTTTTAGGGCTGATTTACGGCCCCTTCCACCCCTTCTTGAGGTATCTGGAAGTAAGCCTCCAAAATATCGGCGGCAATCACCGAAGTGGCTGCACCGCTGCCGCCCTGCTCCACCGCTACGCAAACGGCCACCTGCGGGTCGTCATAGGGCGCAAAGCAGACAAACAGACCGTTGGCCTGCTCCTGCCCCGACACCTGCGCCGAACCGGTCTTGGCACCCACTTGGATGCCGGCGGCACTCAGCCGGGCAAAGGCCGCAGACACCGGAGCCGAATGCTCCGCCATCTGGCGCATACCGTCCTTGATGGCAGCCAGGTGCTCCGGCACCAGATGCACCTCGCCCCGCACCTCCGGCGCATGCTCCGTCACCGTGCCATCCGCTGCGGTGGTGGAATGGAGCAGATGAGCGGAGTATCGGGTCCCGCCGTTGACCAGCGTGGCCACATAGTTGGCTATTTGCAGCGGGGTAAAGAGGTTATCCGACTGACCAATGGCCGCCGAAAGCAGGTTGCCGGCATACCAAGTGGTACCTGCCTGTTCCGAATAGGCCGGACCGGCATTCACACCGGTGGCTTCCTTCAGCTCAATGCCGGTAGGGAGTCCCAATCCGAATTTTTGGGCGTACTCCGTAAGGGTGTCGATCCCCACCTCCATCGCCATGCGGTAGAAGAAGATATTGCAGGAATCCCGCAGCGCATCCGACACCGTTTCCTCTCCGTGGGTCATGCCATGCTCTCGGTAGATCCAACAGCGGAACAGGGTCCCGTAATAATCCACATAACCCGTGCAGGGGATTTTGGTCTCCGGCGTGGCAACTCCGGTGTCCAGTGCCGCTGCTGCCGTCACCGGCTTATAGGTGGAGCCGGGGGAATAGGTCCCCTGCAACGCCCGGTTGAAGAGGGGGCTAAGGGCAGACACCCCATCATCATAGGTCATGGTGGCTGCGTCAAAGGTAGGCCAGTTGGCCATGGTCAGCACTCCGCCGTCCTTCACATCCAGGACCACCGCTGCGGCGCCGCCGGCGCCGCCGTTCAGCTCCGGCACATGCCGAGCCAACGATTCCTCTGCTGCCTGCTGCAACGAAAGGTCCAGCGTCAGCGCCACATCGCTGCCTGCCAGTGCCGGCACCACTTCCGTTTCATTGACCGGATCTCCATCCCGATTCTCCGTCACGGCATGAATGCCGTCCTGTCCTCGGAGCTGCTCCTCAAAGGCATACTCCACACCGGACAGACCCACAATGGCATCCATGGCATAGCCACGCCCTTTATACCCCTCGCCTTCCGTCCAGTTTTCCGCCGTGATGGGGCCGACCTGGCCCAGAAGATGCGCGGCATAGGGGGTGCGGTAGCTGCGGACACTCTCCACCCCGATGTTCACACCGTCCAGATTCCACTCCTTGACCACGGTAATGAGCTCAACACTCACATCTCTCGCCATGGCATACTCCGTCCAGACGATCTCCTTGCTGCGGAGATAGCAGGCGTACAGTACCCCAAGCGCATCTCGGGCGGCGGTTTCCTCGGCATCTTCCAGTGCAAAGGTCCGTTTCATCTGGTCAATGAGCTGCCCCGCATCCGGAGTCCGCTCCCACTTCATGGCCTTGCACATCCGGCCAAGGCGGGTGTCCTTTTCCGTGCCGTCCGAGGCGGTGTAGGTATACACCTCTTCATTGGTGAATGTGTAGGGAGCGGTCTTACTGATGGGCATATCTGTATCCACCCACGGCTGCTCCAGCCTTTGGCACAGCTGTAAGAGCATCAACACCGTCTGGGCCTGCTGTTCGGCATTCCCCATGTGCTCCAGCTCCAGTTCCAGCTGATAGCGGCTCTCGTTTCCCACCAGCACCGTGCCGTTTCGGTCGGTGATCCTGCCTCGTGCCGCCGGGACCGGTTCTTCCTTGGTCATAGTGTTGATGGCGGCCAGGGTTTTCTCGTCCATGCCCACGGCGATCTGCGTGTAATAGAGCAGCCCGCCAAACCCCAACAGCATCAAAAACACCGCTCCCACAAGAACGGCACTGCGGAGATAAAACTTTTTTCCTTCCATCCTGCCCCTCCTCACCCGTTGCGCATATGTCGATGGACAAAGAGGAACAAAGGACAGGCCGGCAGCGCCAGCAGCAGCGAATACAGCGCTTCCCCTCCGGCGATCCGCACCACGGCGGACAGCGTGGCCCCCGGTGCAAAGCACAGCGCCGCCAGACTCCGCACGACTGCCGCCGTCACCAGAGCCAGCGCTCCGCTCATCATGCAGGGGCCGAAGAGGCGGCGGGGTTTGCGCTCATACCATCCACCGGCCACCATGCCAATCAGTGCGCCCAACAAAATCAGGCCGGCTCCATGGCCGCCATGAAGCAGCGTCACCCAAAGGCCGACCCCAATGCCGTACACGCTGCCAAAAAAGCGGCCCTCCAACACTGCCACAAAGGCAATGACCGCCGGAACGCAGTCCGGCACACTGCCCCACAGCGGAAAGCGGCCAAACCCTTCTCGCGTTATCAGCAACACCAACAGCAGCGCCGCTGCATAGCCCAGCCAGAGAAACACATTGCTTCTCTGGTCATACAGGGAACTTTTTGCTCGGTACATCGTTCCCTCCTTCACTCCGCCACATCAAAGGCAGTGATCACAAACACCTGCCGCAAGCCATCCAACTCTGCCGCAGGCTCCACCATGGCATACCGCTCCATACCGGACGGCGTAGTTCCTTCTTCCGTGACGGTTCCCACCACCAGTCCGGCCGGATAGACCCCGCCCAGACCGGAGGTGACCACTGTGTCCCCCTGCTCCATCGCAGCCTCATTGGACAAATAGCTCAATCGGCAGAGGCCTTGGGTCATGGCATCCAGATCTCCGGTCAGCACCCCGGCATCTCCGGTGCGGTGAATCGCTGCACCCACAGAGATTTCCGGATCAATGAGGGTCGTAACGGTGGCCCAGTTGGAGGCCACATCCGTCACCACGCCCACCAATTCCCCCTTGGGGTTGACCACGCACATCTGGTTCTGGAGCCCGTCACTGCTGCCCTTGTTGATGGTCAAGGTGCGGTTCCAGCTGGTGGAGGAACGGGCGGTGACATAAACCGATGCATAGGTGAAGTCCGCATGGGCCTGTTCCAGCCCAAGCAGATCCCGCAGCCGCTGATTTTCCTCCAACGCCGCCTCCGCATTGCGCCGCTGTGCCTCCAGATCCGCCACCTGCTGCTCCAATTCTGCAATCTTCTGCTCCATGGCATCATAGCCCCCGATGCGCTGTTGGAACGCCTGCACCTCTTCGGCACAGAAGGAGGCCGCCGCCCGAAACGGGGTTGCCACCACACCCAGCGCATGGGTGACGGGTGCAAACAGGTTTGGCACAAACACCGTAGCCAGACTGATGACCCCGGTGAGCACCAACGCTACGATCAGAATCCAGATTCCATTGTCACGCAGAAACTGTTTCAACGCAATTTGCTCCTTTACCTCAGTCCAGTTCGCTCAGCAGCTGCCGCAGGGCGCACACCGGCAGCCCCACCACATTGTAATAATCTCCCTCGATGCCCCGGATCATCACACAGGCCTTGCCTTGAATGCCATATCCGCCGGCTTTATCCATGGGTTCGCCGCTGTCCACATAGGCTTCGATCTCCGCCTGTGTCAGAGGGCGGAACCACACCTTGGTGCATTCCGCATGGGTCAGTTCCCGCTCCCCGACGCAAACGGCGATGCCGGTATACACCTCATGGGCCCGTCCAGAGAGGGCCGTCAGCATCCGAACCGCATCGGCTCGATCCGCAGGCTTGCCCAGCACCTGTCCATCCAGCACCACCACGGTGTCTGCACCGATGACGGTGTGGTCCGGACGCAGGACTGCCACTTCCCGGGCCTTCTGACGAGCCAGATAGGTCACATAGTCCGCCGGAGCCAGTCCGGCCGGAGCCGTTTCCTCGCCCCGGGCCGGCAGGACCTCAAACTCGGTGACCCCCATCTGTGCCAGCAGCTCCCGGCGGCGGGGAGAGCCGGAGGCCAGCACCACCGGCTTCATCGGCTTCCGGTGCTGCCAAAGCCGCCCCGGTCGGCGCCGTTCAGGTGGTCCACTTCATCAAAATGGATCTTGGGCTGATTTTCCACAATGCGGAACTGACAGATACGGTCGCCAAACTCCAGCACTGTATCCCGGGTTGCATACACCGGCATACACCATTGGTCATGATCTCCACAATAGCTGTTATCAATGATACCCATGCTGTTGGTCTGCAAAATGCCCCACTTTTTGAATGTGGAGGATCGGGGGGCCACATGGGCCTCATATCCGGCCGGCAGGGCCATGGCCACTCCCAGCGGGATCAGCTTGAAGTCCCCGGCCTTCAGTTCGGTGCGCTCGGCACAGCGCAGGTCGATCCAATCGGATTTTCCGTCGATATAAGTCAGTTTTTCCATCTCCGGATGGAAATATTTGATGCGAATGGTTTCGGTCATAGTTGTTCTCCCTCAGTTTATTCCACATCCCGGAAATAAAGTCCCCGGGTGTATTGTTCCGGCACATAATCTCCCTGTCCCAGGTAGGCGTCCAGAATCTCCACGCACTCCTGCGGGTGTTCCAGCGTGAAGCTCAGCCGCAGGGCCCACAATCCCGCCTTGTTCAGCTCGCTCTGCTTGTCCGCCAGCCACAGGGGCAGTCCGTTGAAAATCTCATTGCGGCATCCCCAGGCCCGCAGCACCGGGAATCGGGCCCGCTTGCGGTCCAGAATGGACTGCTTGTCCCGGCAGCCGTAATTACACTTGCCGTCTCGGGCCTTATAGATGCAGTTTTCTGTAATCATCAGCGGCAGACGGCCATACACCAGCAGCTCACTGGGCAGTTCTTTGTTCTGCTCCCGCACTCGGCTCAGCCGCTGCTCAAAGGACAGGGTCAGGCTTTCCAATCCCTGCTCCTCATAGATCCGGGCGCACTCGCTGTTGTAGACTTCCAGTCCGAAGTCTCCTCGCAGGGCAAGTCCGATGCGCTTGGCCAGTTCAATGCCGCCCAGATTGGTCACCAGTGCGGACACCGCTCCGGCCTCCTTGCATTGCCGCAGGATCCGCTCGACTTCCGCCGTCTCCCGGTCCCACTGGACCCGAGGCAGGATCACACTGGGCTCAATCCCCCGCCGGGTCAGCTCGCCAAAGCGGCCTCGCACCTCTCGGGCCACCTCCAAGGGGAAGTAGATCACCGCCGGACGGCGGTCCAACAGGGCCTCGGTCAGTTGGGCCGGTGTGTGGATGGCCACGGTGAACACCGGGTGTTCCCGTCTGCCCCGTTCCGTGCGCTCCATAGGCTGCCACTCCCCATGGCGGCGCTGGGGCTTGGCCCCCCGCAGGGCAGACATCTGCTCCAACGCATCCCGACGCAGGGCATTGAGCTGGGCCGCCGGCACCATCAGGCCGTCATCGCACACCACCTTCAGCGTGTCCACCCGATAGGGGGTGCCTCCGGTCTTGCTCAATCGCTCCTCCACTTCCTCTGCCGTGACGGCACGCTTGAGGGCCTGCTGCGGCGCATCGCCCTCTGCCGTGACGGTGTGAACGCCGTCCGTCAGGGTCAGCTGGGTGGGCTGCCGGGTCTGCACAACGGCACGGCCGGTCAGCTCCACCCGTGCGTGCTCCCGCCCGTAGTCGGCACGGGCTGCGGCAAACAGGGCTTTGGGCTCCGCCTCTTCCTGCCGGGTTCCGAACATATGCCGCCCGGTACGGTCGGTGAAGTAGCCGTCCGTAAAGCCCTGACGGGAGAAGGCAGCACGCAGCTGCTCCAATTCCTCCGGAGTCGGCTCTCTTCCCTCTCGGATGGCGGCGGCATAAATGCCGGTGACCACCGACACATACTCCGGCCGTTTCATGCGGCCCTCGATCTTAACACAGGCTACGCCGATCTCATCCAACTGCCGGAGATGTCCGGCCAACGACATATCCTTCAAAGACAACAGCGCTCGGTCTGCTTTATCCCCCCAACCATAGTTCAGTCGGCAAGGCTGCGCACACAGGCCCCGGTTTCCGCTTCGGGTTCCGATAACAGAGGAGAAAAAGCACTGTCCGGAGTAGCACATACACTCGGCCCCGTGGACAAAGGTCTCGATTTCAATGGGGGCATGCGCACAGATGGTTTCGATCTGGCTCATGGGCAGCTCTCGTGCCAGCACCGCACGGGTGCAGCCCAAATCCGCCGCACGCTTGACTCCGTCCAGATTCATCACGCTCATCTGGGTGCTGGCATGGACCTGCACATCCGGTGCCACCCGGCGCACCAGATCCAGTACACCCAGATCCTGCACCAGAATGGCATCCACTCCGGCTTGGGAGGCAAAGGCAACTTCCCGGGCTGCCCCGGGAAGTTCACCGTCAGAAAGCAGTGTGTTCAGCGTAAGATAAACCTTCACGCCACGGACATGGCAGTATTCCACGGTTTCTTCCAGCTGCTCTCTTGTAAAGTTTTTGGCATTGCGGCGGGCGTTATAGTCGCCAAACCCCAGATACACCGCATTGGCTCCGCTCTGTACGGCGGCGGTCACCGCTTCCCGGCTTCCGGCCGGGGCAAGCAATTCCAGCATGTGCGCTTACTTCTTGGAGCTCAGGCGGAAAATTTCCCGCTTGGCTTCGCTCAGGTCGGCCTTCATCTGGGCGGACTCGTCCAGTGCTTCCTTCAGCTGACGGCGCAGCCGCTCGCTGGCCTCCATCTCCTTGAAGTAGCTGTCGGCAATGTTGGCGGCAGCCAGCACGGCACTGTCCACGGCGGACACACCGGCAGTGCGCATGGTTTCCTGAATCTGGCCGTTCACATAGCCGGCCACCTTCTCCACATAGGACTCCCCTTCTTCGGAGATCAAGGTATATTCGCGCTGGGCGATGGTAACGGTAACTCTGTGTTTCATCTCATACAACCTCCTGATTTTATCGCTTCCTGCCGCTGGGCGGCAGGGTATAATACACCCAATTATGGATAGTAGCATTATACCATGTATCCCCTGCTTTGAAAACATTTTCTTCCGTTCTCCCGTCTTTTTTTGCCCTGTTTTGGGTAGGATGAAGGCAGTTCTCCTCCCCCTCCTTGCCAGTCCCCCTTTTTTCTGGTAAGATACAGGATGAAATGCTATTGAAATTTTGCAAATTCTGCATAAAAGGAAGGTTTCCACTTGAAATTTGAATCTCTCGGCCTCACACATTCCATCCTGAGTGCGCTGGAAGCGCAGGGCTATACACACCCCACCCCGATTCAGGAACAGGCCATCCCCGCTGCGCTGGCGGGTCGGGATGTACTGGGCTGCGCCCGCACCGGCACCGGAAAAACCTGTGCGTTCGCAACCCCGATTTTGCAGCGTCTTTCCGCCGGCTCCAAGGCCGGCCGCCCCATCCGGGCACTGATCCTCACCCCCACACGGGAGCTTGCCATCCAGATTCAGGACTGCTTTGAGTCCTACGGCCGCAACCTGCCTCTCAAGAGCGTGGTCATTTTCGGCGGCGTGGGCCAGAACCCGCAGGTGCAGGCCATTCAGGCCGGCTGCGACATTCTGGTTGCCACACCGGGCCGCCTGAAGGATCTCCACGATCAGGGACTCCTGTCCCTGGACGAGCTGGACATCTTCGTACTGGACGAAGCCGACCGGATGCTGGACATGGGCTTTATCCACGATGTGAAGAAGATCCTCACTTGGCTGCCCCGGAAAAAGCAGACCCTGTTCTTCTCCGCCACCATGCCCAAGGAGATCACCCAGCTGGTGGACTCTCTGCTCCACGACCCGGTCAAAATCGCCGTAGATCCGGTCAGCTCTCCGGTGGAGGTGATCGACCAGAGCGTATATCGGGTGGATAAGGGCAACAAGACCAAGCTGCTGGTGCAGCTGCTGCAAGAAAAACAGATTCCTTCGGCCCTGGTCTTTACCCGCACCAAGCATGGTGCCAACCGTGTGGCGCAGGATCTGACCAAGGCCGGCGTCACCGCCGCCGCCATCCATGGCAACAAGAGCCAGACCGCCCGTCAGGCCGCTTTGGCCGGCTTTAAGGACGGCTCCGTTCGGGTCCTGGTGGCCACCGACATCGCCGCCCGGGGTCTGGACATCGAGGCGCTGTCCTGCGTGTTTAACTTCAATCTCCCCGAGGTCCCCGAGACCTACAGTCACCGCATCGGCCGCACCGGCCGAGCCGGAAAGAA
>JARIAU010000002.1 GCA_029257695.1 Oscillospiraceae bacterium | reverse complement strand
CTGCTCCGGTGCCACCATGAACACAATGCACAATGCAATAATGATGCCCAGCGGAAGCAGCGTAATGAGCCAGTCTACCCGCTTGCCCGTTTCAGACGGCTTGGTCTGTTCCTTTTTCATACTCTCTCCTCCTTGTGTTCATACGCAGAATAGGTGGGATCCATGGCAATCAGTTCCTTCAAATTGTCAATTTCCAGCAGATCCCCTGCCTGCATAGCACGGATCCCCAGCTCATATTCCTCGGGGTGACAGAACAGAGCCACATCATCCCAGTAGATCTGACGATTCTGTTTTTCTTCAAACTCTTCTTCCAAGTGGTGCTTCAGTTTGATGCCGTCTGCCTCATTCCAGCGGGACACACTGTACAACTGCCAGCCACCGGCGCCGCCCGTGCGGCTGCACGACTGCACCACATCCTGCTCCACCGACAAAAGCCATTCCTCCGTCTGCTCATCGGTCCAAACACAGTTATAGCCGGACCGAGTGAATTCCGGCGCCAGGATCTCCGGATTGTAGATGATTTGATCTCCGTCCAGAATAATTGCATTGCAAATATGATCCCGAGCCACATACAGCGAAGAAATATTATTGCAGCTGTCATAATAGGGATTTTCAATCAGCGTAATTCCGCTGTACTTTTCCTTCAGCACAGCAAACTGCTCTTTCAGATAGCCCACCACAATGTAGATTTCCTGAATGCCATTGGCATGAAGCGTATCAATCACGGTGTCGATCATACGAACCCCGTTGACCTTGACCAAAGGCTTGGGTGTGGTCAGTGTGACCGGCTGCATCCGGGTTCCTTTGCCTGCCGCCATGATGATGGCACGCTCTGCCTTGTAGCTGTTATTCATGATGGATATCCTCCGCATTGATATTTCGCATCCCTTCGACCGCATAGCGATAATATTCCTTCGCATATCGGTACTGGCGGATGCTGTATTCGCCAAAACCGACACCCAATTCCCGCTTATATTCGCACCAGTTGCTCCACAGCAGACCGCACACGGCGATATAGCAGTAAATCTTGATACGGGTTTCCGGCGTGCACTTTCCTTCAAAGTATAGATCGATCAGGTGATCCACCTGCTCCTTATGGTACAGGGCATAAATACAGAACATGGCAATGTCCACATGGGGGTCCTGCATACCGGCATACTCCCAATCAATGAGGCGAATTTCTTCCTCTCCCCGCTCATTTTTGCAGAATAGGAAGTTGTCGGGCACCGCATCAATATGGGTCAGTGTTTTGGTTTCTACATGGGACTCGATGAAGGGACGCAGTGCATACACATGTTCTTTGGTGGTCTGATAATCCCGATAGGCCGACGGCTTGCCTTCCCAAAGCGTTTCATAGAACTCCAGTTTCCCCCACAGATCAAATGCATGATCTACGGAAATGGACTGCTGATGGAAGTTCCGGAGCACGGTCATCACTTTTTCCAGATCCGCTTCCTCGCAGGCATCGCACACCCGAACATCTGCCAGATACTTGGTGATTTTATACCCATTTTCCGGATTGATGTACACAATATCGTCGCACAGCTTGCGGTCCCGAATTGCCTCATATACTGCCGCTTCCTGTCTGCGGTCGATCAGCTGATCGGTTCCCTCTCCAGGTACACGCATAATATACTTCTGCCCCTGACAGCTGAACAGGAAGGAGCGGTTTGTCATCCCCTTCTTCAGAACAGTAATTTCCTTGATCTCTGAAGTGGGGACCGAAAGTGCCTCCGCAATGGTGGAGATGGCCTCATTTTTGAGCTGCTCTGCACCTTGGTCAAATTCCCGCAGCTGTTCATAGGTATTGATCTCCACCACATCCTGCGGAGCAGCCACCTTAGCCCAGACCATCATCTTTCCGTTGTGATAGAGCGCCTCCTCCCAGAAACTCTGGCGGCAGGTGTGTTCCTCACTCATTTCCAACAGCCGCTGCTGCAACACCGGGGCAAATTCTTTTGTGATATAGCTGATGCCCACCATCTGGTTGCCCACCTGATTGCGCTCGGTCATGACCAATTCCTGTTTGCGGTTGACCCGGACGGCACTGTGCTCGTCCTCCACATCCTCCACCATGTACCAGGAATACAGCTCCTGTGTGGAGAAGGGGTTGCTTCGGCTCCAGACATCGCAGGGCAGAATATAGGCATTTGCCAGCTTTTCCCGCACCAAATTTAACGAATACAGGTTGTTGGTCTCCGCATATTCCGAATTGACCACCAGCTCCACACCAAATTCATCAATGAGATATTCAAAGTGCTCCTTCATGAAGCCAACCACCACATAAATCTCACGGACACCCACTTCATGCAGCTGCTTGATCAGCCGCTCGATCAGCGGCTCTCCTTTCGCCCGAATGAGTGCCTTGGGCGTCTCCACATTGATGGGGATCATACGCATGCCAAAACCAGCCGCCAAAATCACGGCACGCTTAGGTGCAAATTCCTCCAGCATAGCGCAAGCCTTCGGCGTCAGCGCCTTTTCCTCGCTCAAATAGCCCTGCTCCTGCAGCGACTTGATGCTGCGATTGACCATACCCAAAGAGTAGCCCGACTGCTCCGCCAGTACCCGCTGATTCTGATAGGGTTCCTGACGCAAAATTTTCATAATATCTTTTTCTTGAATGTTCATATACATCACCTTTTTAATTATCGTGAACGCATATCCATAATATAATCCTTTTCTCGAAAAAAAGCAATGGGGTATTGCTTCATTTTTCCACTTTTTTATCCCCATCCCCTTTCTCTTTGCCGATTTTGATTTTCAGTTTCATCACAGGGAGCAGATTCTTCCTCCGATTTATTCTCCGAAGCCGCTCTATTGAAACAGCCATACAAGTAAAAAAAGAGGCGCAGACTACGTCCTCCCCCATCGGTATGGTTTGGACGCAAGTCTGCGCTCAGCGGAATTACCGCTTGTAGCTTTTGGTTTTCAGTCGAGCCAGCGAGCGTGCCATACGAGCACGGGTGGCATGATAGTCTGCAATGCTTTGCTTTTGCAGCAGCTCCTCCTTGGCCTGCTCGATCTGTTCTCGCTCGGCGTTGGCATCAATCTCTTCCGGGCGCTCAATGGTATCCACCAGCACGAGCACTTCGCCGGCTTCCACCTTCACGATTCCCTCTGACACGCTAGCCACGCATTCTTCCCCCTCCGGGGTTCGATAGCTCAGCATTCCGGGCACAATTGCCGCCACGGTATTGCGGTGGGAGGCCAAGATGCCATACTGCCCCTGGGTGGTCGGCAGCACGATAGACTCGCAGCTGCCCTGAAAGAACGGCTTATCCGCAGCCAAAATGCACAGTTCAAAGGATTTCATTACAACTCACCCTTTGCAATCTGTTCTGCTTTTGCCTTCACATCGTCGATGGTACCCACATTGTAGAAGGCTGCCTCGGGATACTGGTCGGCTTCGCCGTCAATGATGGCTTTGAAGCTGCGCAGCGTGTCCTGCAGCGGCACATAGATGCCGGGAATACCGGTGAACTTCTCTGCCACGCAGGTGGGCTGGGCCAAGAAACGCTGGATTTTTCTTGCACGGGACACCACTAGCTTATCCGCCTCACTCAATTCCTCAATACCGAGGATGGCGATGATATCCTGGAGATCATTGTACTTCTGCAAAATCTCCTGCACAGTACGGGCAATACGATAATGTTCCTCGCCCACAATGTCTGCTTCCAGAATTCGGGAAGAGGATTCCAGCGGATCTACCGCCGGATAAATGCCCTGTTCGGCAATCTTACGACTCAGGACCGTCTGGGAATCCAGATGAGAGAAGGTCGTGGCCGGAGCCGGGTCACTCAGGTCGTCTGCAGGGACATAGACGGCCTGCACCGAAGTGACGGAACCACTCTTGGTGGAGGTGATGCGCTCCTGCAGCGCACCCATCTCCTCTGCCAAGGTCGGCTGATAACCTACGGCCGACGGCATACGGCCCAACAGAGTGGAAACCTCACTGCCGGCCTGAACAAAACGGAAGATATTATCAATGAACAGCAGCACATCCCGATTCTCCTCGTCCCGGAAGTATTCTGCCATCGTCAGTCCGGACAGCGCTACACGCATACGGACACCCGGGGTTTCGTTCATCTGTCCGAAGACCAGTGCCGTTTTATCCGCAACGCCGCTCTCCCGCATTTCGCCCCAAAGGTCATTACCTTCTCTGGAACGCTCGCCCACGCCGGTAAACACCGAATAGCCGCCATGCTTGGTGGCCACATTGTGGATCAATTCCTGAATCAGCACGGTTTTGCCCACGCCGGCACCGCCAAACAGACCGATCTTGCCGCCCTTGGGATAAGGTTCCAGCAGGTCGATTACCTTGATGCCGGTTTCCAAAATTTCAATGACCGGGCTCTGCTCCTCAAAGGATGGTGCTTTACGGTGAATGCACCGATGCGGCTGGGTTTCATCCAGCTGCGCTCCACCGTCGATCGGGTCGCCCAGCACATTGAACATACGCCCCAGCGTCTGAGCACCCACCGGCACCTGAATGCCGGAGCCGGTGGCCACAACCTCCATCTCTCTGGCCAGACCGTCACTGACCGACAGCATGATGCAGCGCACACGGGTGTCGCTGATATGCTGTGCCACTTCCATCACACGCTTTTCCCCGTCTACCATCACATACAGGGCTTCCCGTATTCTGGGCAGCTGGTTACACGGGAAGGCAACATCCACTACGGAACCGGAGATTTTCACAATGTTTCCTGTCATATCGTTTTACTCCTTCCTATGTTTTTCCGCATTTCGCTTCAAGCTGCGAGAACCGGATGCAATTTCCGTGATTTCACGGGTAATATCACTTTGCCGGATGTGATTGTACTGTCGGCCCAAGGTGTCCAGCAGCTTCTCCGCATTGGTATTGGCACTGTCCATGGCCGTCATGCGGGCACTGTGCTCGCTGCAAAAACCGGAGACCAACGCACTGTAAATAAAGCCTGTCACATAGCTGGGGATAATATTGTCCAGCACCTGCTCCATGGAGGGCTCAAACTCAAAAGGAATGTCGATACTCTTTTCCTTCTTGGTCGTCACGAAGTTGGCCCGATGGAACGGCAGCAGACGGGTCGTACAAGCCTCATCATCCATCCCGGTGTGGTAATCTGTATAGATGACAAAAATCTTCTTCAGCTCTCCTTTTTTGAAGGCATCCACCAGAAGATTGCTCATCTCTCGGGCCCGGTGCATGGTGGGGTTCTGGGCCGTGTACAAAAAGCTCTTTTCAATGGGGATATTGTGGGTAGAAAAATACTGTCTGCCGTATTCTCCCACCACATATAGCTTGTTGTTATCATGCCGGCTCATAATGGACAAGGCTTCTTTGATGACATTCAGGTTATAAGCCCCCGCCAGACCTTTGTCTGCGGTAATCACCAAATAGCCATAGGCGCCTTCAAACTCGTGCTCTCCGGTCACCGGATAGAAATACCGGCTGTCAATGTCCTCTTCTGTGCGGAAAATGCGTTTGATTTCGCCCTTGACCGCCTCAAAATAGGGTCTCGTCTTGTCATACTCCGCTTTGGCGTGCTGCAGTTTGGTGGCTGCAATCAAATGCATGGCGCCGGTGATTTTCTGTGTGTCCTGTACGCTTTTGATGCGGTTTTTGATTTCCTTCGTACTGGCCATGTCGATCACCGCCCAGTTTTCTGCATATAATCCCGTGCGATCGAGATGATCTTCTGTCGGTTTTCGTCGGTCAGATCCCCGCTCATTTCAATTTCCTTGCACAGCGCACCACAGGAGGCGTTGAAATAGGCCAACAACTCCGTCGATGCTTCCAGCACCGAATCCAGCTCCACATTCTGGAATGCATTGTTCAGTGCGGCCACCAGCAGGATCACCTGCTCGTGCATCGCATGGGGACTGTACTGCTTCTGGCGCAAAATGGTCATCAGCTCCGAACCAAACTTCAGCTGCCGCTTGGTCGTATCGTCCAAATCGCTTGCAAACTGCGTAAAGACCTCCATCTCCCGATACTGGGCCAAGCTCAAACGCAGCGCACCCGAGGCCTTTTTCACCGCCGGATACTGGGCTGCAGAGCCCACACGGGACACCGACAAGCCCACATTGACGGCCGGACGCTGTCCGGAGTAGAACAGATCACTTTCCAAGAAAATCTGGCCATCTGTAATGGAAATAATGTTGGTGGGAATATAAGCCGACACATCGCCGGATTGAGTTTCTGCAATGGGCAGCGCCGTCATGCTTCCGCCACCCTTTTCCTCGCTCAAGTGTGCCGACCGCTCCAACAGTCTGGAATGCAGATAAAACACATCGCCGGGATAGGCTTCACGGCCGGGAGACCGCTCCAGCAGCAGACTCAAGGTACGATAGGCCACTGCATGCTTGGACAGATCATCATAGACAATGAGGACATCCTTCCCCTGCTCCATAAAGAACTCACCGATTGCACAGCCCGCATAGGGGGCCACATACAAGTACGGGGCAGGCTCGCTGGCACCGGCATTGACGATGATGGTATAGTCCATGGCACCACGCTTGGCCAGATTTTCTGCCAACAGCGCCACGCTGCTGGCTTTCTGGCCGATGGCCACATAAATGCAGATGACATCCTTTCCCTTCTGGTTCAGGATGGTATCAATGGCAATGGCGGTTTTGCCCGTCTGGCGGTCACCGATAATCAGCTCACGCTGTCCACGGCCAATGGGGAACATGGAGTCAATCGCCAGAATACCGGTTTCCAGCGGTGCATTGACCGGCTGACGGTCAATGATGCCGGGGGCCGGCTTCTCCACCGGATAGAAGGCTTCTTCCTTGATGGCGCCCTTGCCGTCAATGGGATTGCCCAGCGCATCCACGACACGCCCCAGCATCTCATAGCCCACCGGGACACCGGCCGGCTTTCCGCTGCGGCGGACCACGCTGCCGGCACTGACCAACTCGTCATCTCCGAACAGGATGCAGCCCACACAGTTTTCATCCAGTTCCTGTACCATGCCCCGGATTCCGTTGGAGAACAGCAGCACTTCACCATAGGTGGCGTGCTCCAGTCCCGAAACCGTGGCGATGCCGTCGCCGACGGACAACACCTCGCCTCGTTCCTCCGCAAACGCTTCCGGGACCCAGTTCCCCACCGCCTCACGGAGCAGCGGCACCACATCCCCCTGCCCTTTGGCTTGGTTCAAGGCATTTTGGAACTGACGGAAGCGGCCCTCTTCGGTCCAGTCGTACACTTCGGTGCCGACCACTTCCATCTTCTTCACTTCCAGGCGGAAGCCCTTCTGGATGCTTGCATCTTCTTTCCAGCTTAGTTCAATCTGCTCGCCGTACTTCTTTTTCAAGAACGACAGAAAACGGGCCTGCTGCTCTGCATTGGGCTCCTGTGCAGAAACCAGAACCGCCTGAATGGGTCGATTCTCACTCACGGGGCTCACTTCCTTCCACCGCATTCAGGAACTGCTCATAGGCACTGTCTGCATCCGCAAACAAGATCTTGGCCGTGGCGTCGGTGACCATCTTGGAAATCTCATCTCCGGCATCATCCAGAATGTGCTCCCGTTCCCGTGCCGCTTCCGTCTTGGCTGCCTCAATGATACGGGCCGACTCCTTTTTTGCCTCCGCAAGGATGGTCTCTTTCAGCTGACCGGCTTCTTCGCCGGCCTTGGCTCGGAGGGCATCGATTTCTTCATTGGCTTGTTCCAGCCGCTGCTCATACGCACTCTGCTTTGCAGCAGCCTCTTCCACGCTTTTGTGTGCCTTGGCATCCAGTTCCTTATAATAGCTGCTTCTCTGATCCATGAATTTCTTCACCGGCTTATAGAGCAGCACATACAGGATGGTAAACAAAAGCGCAAAATTGAATAGGTGCAGCAAAATCTGCTGCCAATCAATATTTAACGGCATAATCGTTCACTCCACTTTTTACAATACGAAGATAACCAGAATTGCGATAATCAAGGCGTAAATAATGGCCGTTTCGATAAAGACCAGACCCAGCATCAGCGTGGTTCTGATTTTGCCTTCTGCCTCGGGCTGGCGGGAGATGCCTTCCGTAGACTTGCCCACAGCAATACCCATGCCGATGGCACCGGCAGCGGCAGCCAGACCCACGGCAATGGCGGCGCCGATGGCCTTATCGCCCTTGCTGCTGTCCTCGTTCTGGTTATCTGCCTGGGTCTCCACGGTGGAGGAAGCGGCCTTGTCTGCATCCGCATCGGCAGCGGGAGCGGCTGCAAACACAGGGAATGCCGTCATGCAAATCAGAACAGCGGTGCAAAGTCCGATCAGAATTCGTTTCATTGTCTTTTTCATGTTCAATTTCTCCTTTAATTCAATCTGATAATTCATCTAACTGTTAAAATGGTTAAATCGTGCGTTGCACGGCCTGTTTTTTCCGTTCCGACACCTCGCCATAGAACAACGAGGTCAACAGCGTCAGCACATAGGTCTGAATCAATGCGTGCAGCAGAGTAAACATGACGCCCACCAGCACCGGCAGCACAAAACTCAACTGAACAAAATGGTACACAAGCTCACTGACCAGCGCACCGCTCAGCAAGCCGCCAAACAAACGGAAGCTCATAGAAATCGGCAAGGAAAATTCCTTCAGCGTCTTTCCCACGCCCCGGATGCCGTTGGACAGCACACCACCGGACAGGATCACCAGATAGGACAGGCAGCCCATCGCAATGGCCGCGTTGATGTCCGACAGGGGCGCCGGAAGTGTGATGGAATGTCCCTGTGCCGTCACTGCCTGAAGGCCCACCAGCTCAAACAGCGTGCTGAGAAAGATGTACACACCGGCGGCAAACACATACGCCCCCAGAAAGGAATTCCGCTCCGGGCTGTTGGTCTTGGCCAGATTGTCAAAGAAACCAACCGCCTGCTCCAGCACCAGCTGAAACTTTCCAGGCACATTCTGAAAGTTCGGGATTACAAAAATCCGGACGATCAGTGCGAAAACAAATACCACTCCGGTCACAGTAAACGCCGAAATTGCTCCCGGATTGACCTGCATCCCGAAAAAGTGAATGCGGTCATTTTGATGAAGTACACAGTCACGCATAACTTCTCGTATGGATTCCCCCGACGGACTGCTGCCAATCAGGAAAATTCCGGCTAATAGCAGTATCATAATGCCGGTCATGATACCGATAAAAACCTTGAGGTTTCGTTTCCCCATTCTAACCCCTCCTTATTCTTTTGAAACGGAACATATTATACTCCGTTCACTTCCATTGTCAACCGCTGCAAAAAATGAGATAAATCGCATTGAAAAATAGTTTCCGTGCCTGTTCCGAGCATTTTTATCCAAATGCACCGTTTTTCATCTCCCTCTCTCCCACCTCCGTCGGGTTCATTCGTTCCCGTTTTTATTTGCGGCCGTTAGGCATCCCCCCCTGAATTCCATTTATCAAATGACCTTCTCAATTGCAACTGTCATTTTTTCGCCCTATTTTCTTAAAAATCGCAAAATTTCTACACCACCTCCTTGAAACGCAAGAAAATCCGCTGTATAATTGGCATATATGTGGAAATGTGTCCACCTATAAATTTAATGTAAAGGACTGTTAAAATGAAGAGTAAGAGATTCGCTGTTTGTCTCGCTTCCGTCATGGTTGCCGCAAACATGGTCTGCGCCCTCCCCATGCAGGCATTTGCACAGGGTGAAGTTGCTCCTGCTGCAGCTGTAGCGGCCGAAGACCAGAACGCTCCTGCGGTTCAGCCGCAGGGCAAATATCCCACGACCGTCGAAGAGTTGAAGGCTTATTGGGGTAAGAATGTCACGGTCGATACGCAGAATAAGACCATCACTCTGGGCGAGTATTTCGGCTCCGCCGTCGATGTGTACATCCCCGGTGAAGTCGCAGGTATGCAGGTCTACATCGAAAAGCTCCCCGGCACCCGTTCCGAGGGTCAGCCCACGGTGAATGCCGAGCAGGCCAAGATCAAGTCCGTCACTGTGGTGGAAGTGAACCACAAGAAGGTCAAGACCAACAAGCCCGACTACTGCAAGTTCGGCATGGGTCAGATTTCCGATGCTGACCAGCTGGCCTATGTGGATCTGAGCGGTCTGGACATCAGCACCTATACGGAGTTCGGCAATATGTTCCGTAACCGTAAGAACCTGACCACCATCGTGGGCATGGACAACTGGGACACCTCCAAGATCACCGACATGAGCTTCATGTTCAACGGCACCAAGTTCTCCCATGTGGAGCAGCTGAAGAACTGGAACCTGGCAAATGTCACCGATACCACCGGTATGTTCCATGGCACTCCTATCCCCAGCGTGGAGCCCCTGAAGAACTGGAATGTCAGCAAGCTCGTTAAGATGGGCTCCATGTTCTCCTACTGTGCCAATGTGACGGACTGGAGCCCCATCTCCGGCTGGAATGTCAGCAGCGTCAAGGACATGAACAACCTGTTTGCCGGCACCAAGCTGGCCGATGACTCCGCTTTCCAGAACTGGGATGTCAGCAATGTCACCAATATGTACCGTATGTTCGCCAACACCTCTTTGCAGTTCGTGGATCTGTCCAGCTGGAAGATCGGCGAAAAAACCAAGGTGGAAGGTATGTTCTATTCCAATGCGAAGGCTCCCCTGCTGGTGGTTTCCGCAAGCAAGGCCTTTGAAAACTATGACTTCGCCAAGGACAACCGCACTGCTGTGCAGCCCACCTTCAAGTTCGGTGACACCACTGTCGGTCAGCCGGTTCCTCACTTCGTGGTGAAGACCAACGATTTCGAGACTCTGGGCAATGAGATCCTCCAGCCCCAGATGGACGAGGCTCTGAAGGAGATCCCCATGACTTCTGACCGCAGATTTGCCGGTTGGAAGAGCGCTACCACTCCTTCCAATGCATTTGAGCTGCTGTCCGGCACCTATATCGCTTCCTTCCAGAGTGTCCTGAAGCAGATTCAGGTCCACTTCGTCACCGAAGACGGCTTTGTCGTGATGGACACCCAGATGGAGGTTCCCGGCGGGACCACTTCCATCGACACGGCAGACCTGACCATCGTTCCCGAGGGTTATGAGGTCGTGAAGAACGGCACGGTTGCCGTCGAGAATAATGCCATCACGGTTGTGGTTCGTGCAATCAAGACTGCCGAACCCGAGACTCCTGTGACTCCTGAGAAGCCCGCTGAGCCTTCCGCTCCCGTGGCTCCCACTCAGCCCGTCGATCCCAGCAAGCCCGTGAACCCCAAGACCGGTGATGTGACCAGCCTGGGTATGCTGAGCGGCATGTTTGCCACTTCCGCCGGCGCTCTGGCCGTCCTGCTGGGCAAAAAGAAGAAGTAATGTTTTTGCTCTGATTTGATTTCATCAATCCGCACAAAAACAGAAACAGCGGCAGCACCCGGAGGTGCTGCCGCTCCTTTTTTTACCTCCTGTGCGTACGAGGCCTCCCTTGAGAAAAAACACCATCGAGCGCCGTCGCTTTGCTGTGGACTGTTTTTCTCACTGCCAAATCCCGCCATTGGCTCGGGCTCGGCAGCTTCTATCATATAAAAAACGAGCAGTCCTAAGACTGCTCGTTTGGTACGGGCATGGGGACTCGAACCCCAACGCATCGCTGCACGAGAACCTAAATCTCGCATGTCTACCAATTTCATCATGCCCGCATATTTGACTTGTTTGTGATTTATAGATTGTATCACACATTTTCCCCCTTGGCAATTCCTTCTGCACCTTTTTCCGTTTCCACCTTTTCCTGCCACATTGCATCTCCTTCTCTGCTGTGCTATCATGAATGCAGCATAATTCGAGGAGGTGTTTCAACAATGTTAAACGCTGGTATTTCAGGCGAGGAAACCATTCCGGTAACGGAGGCCAATACCGCAAAAACCATGGGCAGCGGCTCCTTGGAGGTATTTGCCACCCCTGCTATGATTGCTCTCATTGAAAAAACAGCCCGGAACAGCATTTCTCCCGCACTGGAAGAAGGACAAACCACAGTGGGCACCAGTTTGAATGTTCAGCATCTGGCCGCCACTCCGGTGGGAATGCAGGTGACGGCCAAAACCACTTTGGTAGAGGTAGACCGCCGCCGTTTGGTGTTCTCCGCTGCGGTCTATGACGAAACCGGACTCATCGGGAAGGGCACCCATGAGAGTTTTGTGGTGGATGCAGACAAATTTAAGGCCAAGACCAACGCCAAAGCAAAATACAACTAATTACACTTGACGCACAGCCGGACGCTTCTTTCCTGTGTCCGGCTGTTCTTGCACCCCTCACCCCAAAATTTTGTGAGAAAAAACTGGATTTTTGCGTTTCTTCCCTATATAATGTGTTCGGTGTGTTCTTTTGACACCAGACTCTATCTTATGGAAGGAGCTTGATCTATGGAGAAACGCATTCCCCGTGTCTTTGCTTTTCTGCTGACCTTGACCCTGACTTTTTCGCTGGTTTCCTGTGCTTCCCCCTCCCAGTCGCCATCCTCCTCCTCCAAGGAGGCGGTCAACATTGGATGTACGGCCAGCATTGGTTCCTTGAATCCCGTCCTGATCAGCGGTGTTTTTTCCGATTATTACGCCATCAGTCTCCAGTATCTCCCTTTGGTTGCACTGGATGCCAATGCGGAATTTGAATATATGCTGGCGGACTCCATTTCCTCGGAGGACAATCTGACTTACACCATCCACCTCAACGAGGAGGCCACTTGGAGCGATGGGACTCCCATCACCTCCGAGGATCTGGTGTTCACCATGACCCGCCTCACCTCCTCCGTCATCGCCAACCCTTCCATGATGCTTCAGGCTTTGGTCGGCACCGATGACGAAACCGGCTATCGCCCGGAGGGTGTGGACACACTGGAGGGTGTGAAGGCATTGGACGACAAAACGGTCACCTTCACCTTCAAAAATCCAATCAATTTGCTTAGTTTTCTGAATGGCTACGCCCAATACATCGTTCCCATGCCCGCTCATGTGCTGGCGGATGTCCCGGACGCAGAACTCGCCTCTTACGACTGGTTCACCCATCCCGATGTGGTCAGCGGCCCCTACCGTGCCACCAGTTTTAACAACAACCACTATGTGACCTACACGGCCAACGAATCCTATTGGCGCGGGCCGGTCAACATCCCCAACGCAAACATCAAAATTGTGGACGGAGCCGGTTTGTACGCCGGTCTGCAATCCGGTGAAATCGATCTGGTCCCCCCTCTCCTTGGCACCATTGAGACCGAGGACTATGAGAACATTAAGGCAATGCCCCATGTAACCAGTATGCACGGCACCTCCTATTCCGTGGAAAATATTTTTATCAACACCACGGTTGTGGACAACCGGTCCCTGCGCCAAGCCATGCGGATGGCCCTGAATCGGGATCAGATGGTGTCCGGTCTGCTGGACGGAAATGGCACCTATGCCGACGGCTTTGCCGTTCCGGACGGACCTTACTGGCAGGAGGTCACCCCCACTCCTTACGATGTGGAGGGAGCCAGAACCTTGGTCGAGCAAGCCATTCAAGAGGGCTGGAACCCCAAGACCCGTTACACGCTTTACGCCAACAGCGGCGATTCTCAACTGGTGCTGGCATTGCAGCTGGCTCAACAGGCATGGAATGCGGTGGGCATTCGGGTGGACCTCAAGCTGGTGGATATTAACACTCTGATGGGGCTGGCCGCCAAAGAGGACACCGCCATGGTTGCGTTGCAGTACACCTATCCTCCGGCAGACCCGTCCTGGGATGTGAAGTTTGTCCTGGACAGCTGGTGCCACGATCTGCCGGATGCTGTCACCGAACAGCTGGACACCCTTTGGAGTACCAACGACCCCGAGGTATACGCACAGGCCCTTCGGACGGTGGACCTGTATGTGCAGGAAAGTGCTCCGATGATTGACCTGTATATCACCGGCCCTCTCGGTGCAGTGAGCAACCGTTTGCAGGGTGCCGTCCCCACCATGTACGGTTCCATCAATCAGATCCACACATGGACCCTATCCCACTGACCCAAGCAAACCGCAACGAGCGGTACGCTGTATCTTTGGCGTACCGCTCCTTTTCAAATACACCTCCGTTGTTCCTCCTCCTGCTCTCTCCGACGGATATGAGGAGCAATGGATGTCTTTCCCTATTTTCCTCAAAGGAAGTGATCTCATTGGAACCAATCCTTTCCGTTCAACACCTGAATACGGTGTTTACCAATGATTTTGGCACAGGCACCGTGGTGGACGATGTCAGCTTTCAGGTCTATCCCGGTCAGACCCTCTGTATCGTGGGGGAATCCGGCTGTGGCAAAAGCGTCACCTGTCTTTCGCTGCTGGGTCTGCTCAACCGAAACGGCCGCATTAGTCAAGGCTCCGTGGTCTTTGATGGCAAATCCATTTCCAACCTCTCGGAAAAGCAGCTGGACCACATTCGTGGCAGCCAAATTTCCATGATTTTTCAGGATGCGCTTACCAGCCTGAATCCAGTCTTTACCGTGGGCAATCAGCTGATGGAATCCATCCGCATTCATCTCTCTCTGGACAAAAAGAGTGCCAAGCTCCGGGCCTTGCAGCTTCTGGACAAGGTTGGCCTGCCCGATCCGGAAACCACCTTCCGCAGCTATCCCCACACCCTTTCCGGTGGACAGCGCCAGCGTGTTATGATTGCCATGGCCCTGAGCTGCGATCCAAAGGTGCTGATCGCCGATGAGCCTACCACCGCTCTGGATGTGACCATCCAAAAGCAGATCACAGAGCTTTTGCAGCAGCTTCAAAAAGAAAATGGCATGAGCATCATCCTGATCACCCACGACATGGGACTGGTGGCGCAAACAGCCGACCAGGTGCTGGTCATGTATGCCGGACAAGTGGTGGAGGATGCCCCGGTGATGGAGCTGTTTCATCACCCAGCCCATCCCTATACCCAGATGCTGCTGAAGAGTGTGCCCAGTATTTTGGACTCCGACGAGCGCATACTGGAATCCATTCGGGATACGGTTCCTGAACATTATCAGGAGCTGCAAGGCTGCCGTTTCCGCTCCCGCTGTCCCTTTGCTACCGATGCCTGCACGCAGACGCAGCCGACACGGGAGCTCAGTCCCGGGCATCTGGTCCGGTGCCATTTGGCAAAGGAGGTGGACACATGAGCCAACACAACCCGCTGCTGCAGGTGGAACACCTCAGCGTACACTACCCCATCAAGGGCGGATTTTTCTCCAAGGTGACCGGTCATCTCCACGCCGTAGACGATGTGAGTTTTTCGATCGAGGCGGGCACTACACTGGGACTGGTCGGTGAGTCCGGCTGCGGCAAAAGCACCATCGGCCGTCAGATCGTCCGTCTGGAAAAGCCCACCTCCGGTTCGATTCGCTATCAGGGGCTGGAACTGACTTCCGCCTCCAAAGAGGAACTGACTCGGGTGCGCACGGATTTACAGATGGTGTTTCAAGACAGCTACTCCTCTTTGAACCCGCAAAAGCACATTTTTCAGATTTTGGCTGATCCCATGCTGTACCACGGCATTACCACCCGTCCGCAGGCCGAGGCCGAGGTGGACCGACTGCTGGATATGGTGGGTATGCCGAAAAGTGCAAAAAATCGCTATCCCCATGAATTTTCCGGCGGTCAGCGGCAGCGCATTGCCATTGCAAAGGCCCTCTGCCTGCGCCCGAAGCTGATTGTCTGTGACGAGCCGGTCAGTGCTCTGGATGTGTCCATTCAGGCACAGATCCTAAATCTGTTCCGCACCTTGCAGCAGGAGCTTGGCCTCGCCTATCTTTTCATCGGCCATGGATTGGGTGCGGTCAACTATGTCAGTCACCGCATTGCCGTAATGTATCTGGGACAAATCATTGAAATCGCCGACGCTAAGGAGCTGTTCCGAAACCCGGTCCATCCCTATACCCGTGCGCTCTGCGATGCAGCTCCTATTCCGGATCCGGCGGCCCGTGGCACCACAGGAATCACCCTCCGGAATGAAGCCATTTCTCCGGTGGACCCGCCTGCCGGCTGCCGGTTCCTGCCCCGCTGTCCCTTCGCCACCGATGCCTGCCGCCACTACACCGGGGCGCTGTTCCCGCTCCATGCGGGCAGCAATCACCTGACCACCTGCCGCAGAGCAGAAAAGGAGGGGATATAAATGGCCAAATACATTACAAAGCGAATCCTGATTGCCATTCCTGTCCTTCTGCTGATCACTGTCATTGATTTTGCCCTGATGAGCCTGTCCGGCAATCCGTTGGAAATGATGGGCGGGGCCCGTGTCACAGAAGCGGCACTGGCGCAGCGTGCCATCAACTGGGGCTTGGACAAGCCGATCTGGGTCCAGTACTTCATCTGGCTGTTCGGTCTGGTACAGGGCGATCTGGGTGTAAGCTACACCACCTTCCAGCCGGTGTCCTCCATGATTGCCGCTCACCTCGGCCCTACACTGCTGCTGATGGGGGCTGCTCTGGTGCTGAGTCTGGTCTTCAGTCTGCTGGGGGGCGTGTTCTCTGCCACTCATGCTTATTCCAAAGGAGATTACACCGTGGTATCCCTCTCCTTCCTCGGGTCCAGCGTCCCCAGCTTTTTTCTGGCTCTGCTTCTGATTTATCTCTTCACCGTGCGGCTGGGCTGGCTGCCCTCTTCCGGCATGTCCACGTTGGGTGTGGGCGGCGGTGTTTGGGACATCCTAAAACATATGATTATGCCCACTCTGGTTTTAGCCGTCGGCCTGACCGGTACGAACATCCGCTACTTCCGCTCCGCCGTGCTGGGTATCCTGCAGCAGGATTATCTTCGCACGGCCCGGGCCAAGGGCATTGGCCGGACTCGTGTGATTTACAAGCACGCGCTGCGCAACGCTATGCTCACCGTCATTACCGTCATCGGGATGCAGATCCCAATGCTGTTCGGTGGTGCCGTGGTGGTAGAGCAGGTCTTTTCCTGGCCCGGACTGGGCCTGATGACCATGAATGCCATCACCGGCCGAGATTATCCGGTTATCATGGGTGTGTGCCTGTTCACTGCCGTGGTGGTGCTTCTGGGCAACCTCATCACCGACATTCTCTATGTCGTGGTAGATCCCACCATCTCCTTCCAGAAGGAGGAACGCACATGAATCGAAAACACTACCTCAACGAGCGAACCAAAAAGGGCCGGGTGGTTCTTTCTCCGCAGGAGAGTGAGACCTACCTGCAAACCATCTGGCGCCGCTTCAAGCGACATAAGTTAGCCATCATCAGCAGCATTTTACTGGCCGTCCTTGTACTGGCCGCCCTGCTGGCTCCCTTGGTGTACCCCTATGATCCGGTCATCACCGTAGGTGAATTTTCGCAGCCCCCCTCCTGGCAGCACTGGCTTGGCACGGACCAGATTGGCCGAGATCAGCTGAGCCGTCTGCTTCACGGAATGCGGATCAGTCTCCTGGTGGGCATTATGGCCGCCGGAGTGTCTACCGTGGTAGGTGTGGTGCTTGGCCTCATCAGCGGCTTTTTCGGAGGCGTGGTAGATATGGTCATCATGCGCATCACCGACGCCATCATGAGTTTTCCATATGTCCTTCTGGTGCTGGTTGCCGCCTCCATCTTTGAACCCGGACTCTGGACCATCATCTTCATTCTGGGTCTGGTGGACTGGCCCGGCGTGGCTCGCCTAGTGCGGGGCAATGTGCTGTCCCTGCGGGAATCCAACTTCGTAAAAAGCAGTCAGCTCAGCGGAATGCCCAAGCGTTATCTCCTGTTCAGCGACATTCTGCCCAACACCATCGCTCCGGTGCTGGTGTACGCCACCAGTGTGGTGGCCCTCAGCATTTTGGACGAGGCCGCCCTCAGCTTTTTGGGCATGGGGATTCAGCTTCCCACAGCCTCTCTGGGCAATATGCTCAACGGTGCGGAGAATCTGTCCATCCTCACCGGAAAACCATGGCTCTGGGTTCCGCCCGGACTGGTCATCATCCTGTTGGTGGTCGCCATCAACTTCATTGGCGATGCCCTGCGGGATGCGTTGGACCCCACCTCTACCTAAAGTGTACACGGGGACTGCTTGATGCAGTCCCCGTGCTTTTTGTTGCAACATGTGAAGTTTGCTCCCACTCCGCCCAAGAACCGGAATAGGCCGCTGTATAATCCCTTGGATTGTACGGCGGTTTCTCTTTTTTACCAAAACATAGCAAAAACAGACGCACCTACGGCGGTAATCAGTCCGGACACCGCAATGGAAAGGCCGCTCATTGCACCTTCAATCTCTCCCAGTTCCATGGCCTTGACCGTTCCAACTGCATGGGCCGAAGTTCCCAGAGCCACGCCCTTTGCCACCGGTTCAGTGATGCGGAACTTCCGAAGCAGCTGTTCTCCGATCATGTTTCCCAACACACCGGTCACCACAATGACCGTGGCGGCAATACTTGGCACACCACCCAGCGTTTCGGTCACACCGATACCGATGGCCGTCGTGACGGATTTGGGGAGCAGGGTCACATACTGCTCATGGGTCAGCCCAAACAGCACAGACAGCGCAAGCACGCTAGCCATACTGGTCATTGCCCCGGTAAAAATGCCGGCAAACACGGCCTTCCAGTGCCGTTTCAGCTGGTTCAGCTGCTCATACAGCGGAACTGCCAGACAGACCGTAGCAGGGGTCAGCAAGTAGCTCAAATACTTGGCGCTGCTCTGGTACTGCTCATAGGAAATGCGGAACAGCAGCAGAACTCCAATCACCAATATCACACTGATCAACAACGGATTGATCCATTCTTTTTTGAGTTTATTCTTGACCCAGCTACCTGCATAGAAGGCCATCAAACTTAACACAACGCCGAAATAGGCCGACTGCACCAACACTTCCTTCACGGCCGTTCCGCCTTTCGTTCTCTGTTCTGCACCCACTGGGCTGCTTTTCCCGAAGTCACCATGACCAACACCGTAGTGACCACCAAGATCACCGTCACCGGCAGCAGGATCGGCTGCAACACCCCCCAGGCATCCAGCAGTCCAACCGCCGCAGGAATAAACATCACCTGCATAATACGGATCAAAAATTTGGCGGTTTCTTCCACCGCTGCCAGTTTAATTATCCCACTACAAAGCCCCGCCAGCATCAAAACCAAACCATAGATACTAGCCGGAATGGGCAGCGGCAGATAGGCGCACAGCACCTCCCCCAGCAAACTGATCAGCAGAATCAGCATCAACTGTTTGACATACTTCATCTTTCTTCCACTCCTAACCCCTTCACTATACGGTACTTTTCTTGTTTTCTCAAGACATCCGTGTTACAATATTTTCCACGAAAGAAGGGATGTTTCTGTGCAGTTTGAATTCGCACCCATGGAAGGGATCACAACTTACCTTTACCGCAATGCCTACCATCGGCATTTTACGCCGGCAGACAAATATTTCACGCCATTTATTCCCCCCAATATGAATAAAGGCCTGAACCATCGGGAGCGCAACGATGTGCTGCCGGAACATAACTCCGATCTGCCGTTGGTCCCGCAAATCCTGACCAATCGCGCCGACTATTTTCTCGCCACCTGCCACGACTTGCAGGAGATGGGCTATGCCGAGGTCAACCTGAATCTGGGCTGTCCTTCCGGCACGGTTGTGGGCAAAAACAAGGGGGCCGGGTTCCTCTCGGAACTGGAATCTCTGGAGCAGTTTTTGGACACCATTTTTGAAGAAAGTCCCCTGCGGATTTCCATCAAAACCAGAATTGGACGATATAGTGACGAGGAATGGCCTCGCCTGTTGGCTCTGTTTTGCCGCTATCCCTGTGCAGAACTGATCGTGCATCCCCGCATCCAGAAGGATTACTACAAAAACACCCCCAGATGGGAGGCTTTTTTGCTGGCTTTGGAGCAAGCCCCCTTTCCGGTCACTTACAACGGCGATCTTTTTTCCACAGACCAACTGGATGCCATTCAAACTGCCTGTCCTTCCCTGAATTCCGTTATGCTGGGCCGTGGTCTGCTGTGCAACCCTTGGCTGATGGGTGGCACTCCGAACAAGCACACACTGGAGGAATTTCACGGGGAACTGTTTGAAGGCTATCAGCAGATCATGTACGGTGATGGACCCACTCTGTGCAAAATGAAGGGAGTATGGACCTATCTCATCCAGATGTTCACCAATTACCAACCATATCAGAAAATCATCCGTAAAACCCGACACCTGTCGGAATATGAGTCCACCATCCATTCCCTTTTCCGCAACGAGGCGCTGATTCCCGGCACAGCCTACTCTCCGGAGAAGTGAGGATACTCTCCCGATTAGACACACGGAATTCCCAAAAACTCCCTCGATTCCGGTGCAATTCCTGTTAATTTTGTAACATAAATCGTTCCAATTCGGTTTTTTCCTGTTGGAACGATTTCTTTTTTTGTATACTTCTAAACCCACCAAATGGCGTTATTGTCTTGACATCTCACACGATTGTTAATAAAATAACAGATGTTGAGATATTTCAGTCCCACAATCATCAATCGTTCGTTGGAGGTTTTTTTATGGCTAGATTTACTCTCCCCCGTGACCTGTATCACGGCAAGGGCTCTCTGGAAGCTCTGAAGAGCTTCACCGGTAAGAAGGCAATGGTTTGTGTCGGCGGCGGCTCCATGAAGCGCTTTGGTTTCCTGGATCGTGCAGTCGGCTACCTGAAGGAAGCCGGTATGGAAGTGCAGCTGTTTGAGGGTATCGAGTCCGATCCCAGTGTTGAGACCGTGATGCGTGGCGCTCAAGCCATGCTGGACTTTGAACCCGACTGGATCATTGCAATGGGCGGCGGCTCTCCCATTGATGCAGCCAAGGCCATGTGGATTAAGTACGAGTATCCCGAAATCACTTTTGAGGATATGTGCAAGGTCTTTGGCATCCCTGCCCTGCGTAAGAAGGCTCACTTCTGCGCCATTTCCTCCACTTCCGGCACCGCAACCGAGGTGACCGCATTCTCCATCATCACCGACTATGCCAAGGGCATCAAGTATCCCATCGCCGACTTCGAGATCACCCCCGATGTGGCCATCGTTGATCCCGATCTGGCCGAGACCATGCCCCAGAAGCTGGTCGCTCACACCGGTATGGACGCAATGACCCACGCTATCGAGGCCTATGTGTCCACCGCAAACTGCGACTACACCGATCCTCTGGCCATCTGGGCCATCAAGATGATTCAGAGCGATCTGATCCCCTCCTACAATGGTGACATGGCCAAGCGTGATTCCATGCACAACGCACAGTGCCTGGCCGGCATGGCCTTCTCCAACGCTCTGTTGGGTATCGTCCACTCCATGGCCCACAAGACCGGCGCTGCCTTCGGCGATTACGGCGCTCACATCATCCACGGTGCTGCAAATGCCATGTATCTGCCCAAGGTCATCGCCTTTAACGCAAAAGATCCCACTGCCAAGGCTCGCTATGGCGTCATCGCCGACTACATGGGCCTGACCGGTGCCAACGACGACGAAAAGGTTGCCGCTTTGATTCAGTTCCTGCGTGGCATGAACGACGAACTGAACATTCCTCACTGCATCAAGAACTACGGTGCCGACAGCTATCCCACCGAGCAGGGCTTTGTTCCTGAGGATGTGTTCCTGGAGCGTCTGCCCGAAATCGCCAAGAACGCCATTGCCGATGCCTGCACCGGTTCCAATCCCCGTCAGCCCTCCCAGGAGGAGATGGAAAAGCTGCTCAAGTGCTGCTACTACGACACGGAAGTCGATTTCTAATCCCATCCGAATTTCCCTATATCCACTCCAAGGCCCGAATCACATCTGTGATTCGGGCCTTCTTTCTGTTATTTCTCCTCCGACGCACCGTCAGCCGCATGTTTCTTCGGTCCGTTCCACCACCGGCAGCCGTGCTCCCATTCGAGAAAGCAATTCATTGGTGATCGTATCGCAGCACAGTGCCACATCCTCCGCTCCAATGGTTTCCGCTCCATCCTGCCCCAGCAGCGTCACCACATCTCCGGGGGCCACCTCCGGCACCGTGTTGACATCAACCAGCAGCTGGTCCATGCACATTCTTCCAATCATAGGGCATCGGCGCCCTCGAATCAGCACCGTTCCACCCCGCTGGGCCAAAGATCGAGGCAGACCATCGGCATATCCAATCGTAACCACCGCCATCCGCATGGTCTGCTGTGCCCGATATGCCCGGCCATATCCGGCGCTGTCCCCCGCTTGCAGTGTGCGGACACTGGCCACCCTGGCCCGAACAGACAGCACCGGACGCAGGTCTAATTCCGTCCGCACCGGAGTGTGGTCACTCCCCACACCATAGAGCGCAATCCCAGCCCGGGCATAGTCACAGGGCTGCACCGGCAGATTCCAGATGCCATAACTGGCCTGGATGTGGACCTTTCCCGGATCATATCCCTCGCTTCGCAGCCGCTCCACCGTGGCGTAGAACCGCTCCAACTGTGCTTCGGTATACGCAGCCTCTTCCTCTGTGCGCCCATCCGACACACAAAGATGAGAAAACACACCGTCAATACACAGCTCCGGCCGCCGAAACAGCCCTCGAAGTGTCCGCCAATCCTCCGTTGGGATGCCCAATCGGTGCATCCCTGTGTCCAACGCCAAATGGACATGGATGCGGCGTCCTTGTGCCGCCAGTGCATGGCCATGGGCCCCATCCACCACGGTTTGGGTCAGCCTCCACCGGTTCAGCAGCGGCACCTCTTCCGGTGCGGTATAGCCCAGAATCAGAATGGTCCCCCGTATCCCCGCCTTTCGCAGGGCAATTCCTTCCGTCAGACAGGCAACCGCAAAGGCACGGACGCCTCTGCGCTGCAGCTGCCGTGCCACAGGAACAGCGCCATGACCATAGGCATCTGCCTTTACCACCGCCATCAGCTCGGTATCCGGCGCCAAT
>JARIAU010000099.1 GCA_029257695.1 Oscillospiraceae bacterium | reverse complement strand
TATAGCAAGTTGTCTCTAAGTATGCTAGAATAAAGCAACAACCTTGAGCGATTGAGGTAAGTAAAGGAGAGAAACATTATGAAAAAGTCGATGAAGAAGGGTTTGGCCCTGGTTCTGACCGCACTGATGTGCCTTGGAATCCTCACCAGCTGCGGAAACTCGTTCTCCGCCGGAGATCTGGTGCAGGGCAACCTGGATCTGATTTACTTGAATCAGTATACGGATCAGTATCTGAAGAGTGTCAACCTCAGCAGAGAAGAGGCTCGGGCGCAGTATGAGCAGGGCATTGATGTGGAAGTGGAGTACTTCTGCAACTACTTCAGCATCGTGTTGGACAGCTGCGAAGAGGGCATCCGTGACCAGATCGTGGATCTGTACCATGTACTCTACAATCATGCAAAGTATGAAGTTGGCGGCGTCAGCAAGAACGGCGACACCTATCTGGTGGAGCTGACGGTCTATCCCATTGATACCATCCATAAGGTGATGACCGAGGATAAGGATGCCTTTGCCGCTGCTTGGACGGAGCGGATTGAGTCCGGCGAGTTCGAGGGTCTGTCTGACGGCGATCCCAAGATCGAAACTGCATGGGCACAGTCTGTGCTCGACATGGTGAATGCCCGTCTGGTTTCCATCGGCTATGGGGAGCCCAAGACGGTTTCTGTGCAGGTGACCAATGACGGCGATGGCTACACCATCAATAAGGATGACTTTGGACGCATCGACGCGCTGATCATTGATTACAGCGGTCAGTAATTGACTTACCAATCCCGGGGACTACGGTCCTCGGGATTTTTTTATGCTGCGGAGGGAAAATACCCTGTGGAGATCTGCTTGCCCGTGGAGGGCTTCGTGCTAAAATGAGAAAAAATGCACCTTAAGGAGGCATGGATGTGGAACACTTTACTTATTATGCACCCACAGAAGTAGTGTTCGGCGTGGGTACGGAAGAGCAGTGTCCGGCGTATGTGAAGCAGTACGGCGGCAGCCGGGTGTTTGTGGTGTACGGCGGAGGCAGCGTGAAGCGCAGCGGCTTGTTGGAGCGAGTGACCAAAGCCCTGCGTCAGGCGGGGCTGGCGGTGGAATCGTTTGGCGGTGCGAAGCCAAACCCCACAGTGGCCCATGTGCGGGAAGGGATTCAGGCAGCGGTGTCCTTTGGGGCGGATTTTGTGCTGGCCATCGGCGGCGGCAGCAGCATTGATACGGCCAAAGCCATTGCCCATGGCACGGCCAACCCGGAGCAGGATATTTGGTCGATTTGGACGCGGGAAGTACCGTTGGAGCGCTCCTTGCCCGTGGGTGTCATTTTGACCATCTCGGCAGCGGGCAGCGAAATGAGCGATTCTGCCGTGCTGACCAACGAAGAAATTCACCGCAAGCGTGGCATCAACACCCGGTTCAATCGGGCCAAGTTTGCCATTTTGAATCCGGAGCTGACCTATACCCTGCCCAAGGAGCAGATTGCCTGTGGTACGACGGATATTATGATGCACACGCTGGATCGCTATTTTAATCCGGTGGAAAATGAATTGACCGACGCACTGGCCGAGGCACTGCTGCGGACAGTCATTCAGTTCGGAACCAAGGCGTTGGAGGACCCGGCGGATTATCAGGCGCAGAGTGAGCTGATGTGGGCCGGAAGCTTGAGTCATAACGGGCTGACCGGATTGGGCGGAAAGCCGGATTTTGCGGTCCATCAGCTGGGGCATGAGCTGTCCGCTCGGTTTGATGTGGCCCACGGCGCTTCTTTGGCAGCGGTGTGGGGGGCTTGGGCGGAATATGTCTGCCCGACTAAGGTGTCCCGCTTTGCCCGCTATGCCCGGAATGTCTGGGGCGTGACGGAGTCGGAGGATGCAAAGGCGGCAGACGAAGGCATCCGGAAGACCGTAGATTACTTTGCTTCTCTGGGGATGCCCACCGGCCTTGGCGGCTGCATTGGTGTGCAGAACGACGAAATCGTGCGGGACATGGCCTATCGCTGTGCTTATGAGGGAACCAGAACGATCGGCACGTTCCGAGTGCTGAATCAGCAGGACATTTACGAGATTTACCGCAAGGCAAACCATTGAATGGAAGGATGTGGGGGAGTGGTTCTGTGCGTCTGACCTATCGGCTTTTTGAGCCGAAGTTTATGGATGCGCTGGTGCAGTTGTATCGAAGTGCATACAATGCCACGGGTGGCTGCTGGACAACAGAAACGGCCCATCGACGGCTGCATCAAATCACTTCTATGGAGGATTCCTTAGTTCTCCTGCAATGGGAAGGAGAGCGTCTGATAGGATTCTTGATGGGGTGGTTCAAGCAATTTGATGACTGCAGAGGGTTTTATCTGGAAGAAATTTTAGTGGCTGCGGAGCGGCGGAACCGTGGGTATGGCAGCGCTCTGCTGCAAGAATTGGAGCGATTGCTGCGGCAGCAGAAGTGTGCCTGGATCGAACTTCTGACCACAACCGAAGAACCGCATCAAAGATTCTACGGGAAACATGGGTATAGCCGATCGAATCAGCTGGTGTTGGAATATCTGGACCTGAAATAATTGCATATGAAAAAAGAGAAACAGGCGTGTATCCGATTTTTGGATACACGCCTGTTGTGGTGTTTAGTTGCTTTGGTTGAGAATGTCCATAAATTCCTCGCCGGTGATGGTTTCCTTCTCATAGAGATAGGTGGCCAGTTCATCCAGCTTTGCTTCATGGGCACGAATCAGTTCGTAGGCACGGCGGTGCTGCTTGCGGACCAGCTCGATGACAGCTTCATCCACGGCTCGGGCGGTGGCATCGCTGCAATCCTGTGTGGTTTGGCTGCCTAAGTAACCGGACTGGGTGCGCTGCAAACAGACCATGTCAAATTCCTCGGTCATGCCGTAACGAGCCACAATGCCACGGGCCAGAGCGGTGGCCTTTTCGATGTCGTTGGAGGCACCGGTGGTGACTTCGCCGAAGTGAACTTCCTCTGCGGCTCGACCGGCACAGACGGTCACAATGCGGTGTTCCAGTTCGGAGCGGGTGTACATCACCGGTTCGTTGGTGGACAGCTGCTGTGCAAAACCCAAAACGCCGGAGGTGCGGGGCAGTACCGTGATTTTCTGCACCGGGGCAGAATGAGTCTGAAGGGCAGCGGCCAGTGCGTGGCCGATCTCATGGTAACAGGTGACCCACTTTTCATGCTCACTCATGATGGCGTTTTTCTTGATGTAGCCAACACTGGTGATGTCGATGGCCTCCTCCAGATCCTTCTGACAGACCAATGTTCGTCCGGATCGGAGGGCCAGCAGGGCAGCTTCGTTGACCACATTCCGGAGGTCCGCACCGGAGCATCCGGCAGCCAGACGGGCCACCTCGTTGGTGTCGATGCCCTCCTCGTGGAGCACCTTCTGAAGGTAATAGTTGAGGATATCCGTGCGCCCGGTGAGATCCGGCAGTTCCACCGGAACTTCCCGGTCAAAGCGGCCCGGCCGCCGCAGAGCGGCATCCAGCAGCTCCGGGCGGTTGGTGGCGGCCAGCACAATGATTTCGGCCTTGTCGTCGAACCCATCCATTTCAGTCAGCAGCTGAATCAAAACGGAATCGCTGGAGGCCTGTTCCTTCCGAGATGCACCCACGGCATCAATCTCGTCAATAAAGACGATGCAGGGCGCCAGTTCCTTCGCCTTGGCGAAGAGCTTCCGAACACGCTCCGCCCCGGCCCCTACATATTTATCCACAAATTCACTGCCGCTGACGCTGAGGAAGGGAACGCCGGCCTCTCCGGCCACCGCCTTGGCCAGCATGGTTTTTCCGGTGCCCGGAGGGCCATACAGCAGCGCCCCCTTAGGGATCGTGGCACCGATGGCATGGAATTTTTCAGGATGCCGGAGAAAGTCCACCAGTTCCGACAGCAGTTCCTTGGCTTCTTCCTCGCCACGCACATCCTCAAACCGAATTTTGGTCTGTTCCTCGGAGAAGAGGGTGGCACCGGAGGCATCCTTGCCAAAAATCATGGCGCCGTTAGCGGCAGCATCCATCTCCTCCACGGCTTTTTCAAAGTCGGAAGGCAGCAGGGTGGTGAGATCCGCTTTTTCCAGCTGGGCACGCATGACCGCCTTGCTCCAGGTGCGCTCAAACAGGTTGCGGACAAAGCGGGCGTTGGCAAAGGTGGGGCTTAGATAGAGGTTGTTGGGCAGGGTGCGGAAATAGTCCCGCACCAAATCAATGAATTCCTCGCCGAACAGAAAATCCTTTCGGGCCTGTGCAAAGAAAATCTCGCTCAGCTGTTCTCGGGTGTAGTTGGGGAAGTTGATTTCATAGGGCATTCGCTGCACCAAACCGGGGTTGGAGCGCATCAGATCGTCAATGTCTTTTTTGTATCCGGCCATAATGACCACCATATCGTCCCGGTGGTTTTCCATTTCACTGAGCAGTGTGTTCAAGGCCTCGGCATTAAAGCTGGCTGTGCCGCCGCCGTCTTCTTTGACGGCCAGAGCATAGGCCTCGTCAATGAACAGCACGCTGCCGTATGCGTCCCGGCAGATTTGTGCGGTTTTGGGGGCCGTATGCCCCACATATTTGGCGATGAAGTCCACACCTTCGTATTCAAAAAACACACCTTTGCGGAGGATACCCCGTTCCTTGAGCATCTGCCCCAGAATGCGGGCCACCGTGGTCTTACCGGTGCCCGGATTTCCGACAAAGCGCATATGAATGGAGGGACGACTGGAAGAGGAGGCATTTTTCACAGCGAACTCAATGAGGGAAACGATTTCGTTGAGCTGCTTTGCCACCGATTCCATACCGATCATCTGCTTGAGTTGTTCCTCGCTGGACAGATTTTCCAAATCCTGAAAATCTCGATCCAAGTCGCTCAAATCTTCGGCAGTGATAACTTCGGAAGCCGGAGAGGTGCGCAGCTTCTGGTAAATCATCTCATCCACCAGCTTTTCGGCGGTTTTGATTCCATAAAACCGACCGTCACTTTTTTCTCGGGCGATAAGCTGAGCGAAAAGAGGTTCCACAGAAGGATGGAGGGAAAAGCCGCACTTTGCGGCTGCTCTGCGGCTGCACTCCACCAATTCTTCAAAACTCATGGGGATAAAGTGAACCGTGCGCAGGAAGAACACATCATCCAGAATGGCACTGATGTTATTGAGCGCCTTCTGCTCCAAAAACGGAACACGGAAGACCAATACACTCTGATTGTTGGAAGAAATGGTCCGCAGCAGGGAACGGTAGCCGGGCTTGTCCAGATTGCTCTGGCACTTGGTGAGATCCAAGCACAGAACACAGCCCTCCAGCTTTTTCAGGTCCGAGCGCAGGGTGCTTTCCAGTTTGTCTAGTTCGTCCGGGTCGTCGGTGTCCGGCAGCTGAATTTCCTCGGGATGCGCATCGGAAATCAGGTGCTGCTCGTGCAGCAGTTCGGCCAGCAGCTTTAGGGCAGTGGACAGTCCATTGCCGTCGTCAATGGAAAAAAGGAAGGTATTGCGCTGGAGAAATGCCGTGTCCTTCAGTTTTTTGAGGTAGGGGGCCATGCGGGTGATTTCTTCGCAAAGCGCAATGAATTCTTCCGAACCCACCAAGGTGCGGATGCGGGACATGGCTCGGTTGTCCGGAACCGCAGCAGGTGATTCCGCATGCCGAGGGGGGTCAAAGGGGGCGGAAGAGGAAGGAGCCGCAGGACAGTCATCCTGGGTAGAGGAGATGCGGATTTCGCAGTGCTGTGCGGTGCTCATGCCCATCAGTTCCTGATATAGTGTGCCGGAACGATCCTCCGGAGCGGCATCCTCAACCAGAAGCTCGCAGCGGGTGTCCTGTACCTGCCGTACCTTTGTAGTATATTCGTTGTTCATGTGCTCAATCATTTTTCGGATGAGCAGGGAAGCGGAAATCTTACCCTTCAGGTCAAGATCCTGCCCGAAATCAATGGTGATTTGATAAAGACGCATCGGTTTGCCCTCCTAAGCGTTCAAAACGAAGATATGGGATGTAAACTCATTTTAGTGCATCTGTGCAAGGAAAGCAACTTCTTTTCCTGCGTGGAAAAAAACAAGGGATAAATCACGGCATTATATGCAATATAGCCAAGAAAAATGGAAAATGAAAAAAGAAAGATATTGAAACTCTCCAAAGAAGAGCGTATAATAAAATCAGAAAGAAGGCAAGGTCCGGATTTCGCAAGTGTATTTGGAAAGTGAGGAAGACATATGAAGACCAGATGTGTTATTACAGTCGGACGTGAGTTTTGCAGCGGCGGCGCAGAGACCGCCCGCAAGGTTGCCCAGCTGCTGGAAATTCCTTACTACGATAAAGCCATCATCGACGAGACGGTGAAGGCCACGAAGCTGACGGAGGATATTGTGACCAGCCACGATGAACGCCCGGTGCGTTATTCCGATTTGGGTGGCTTCCAGTACGGCACCCTGTGGTACACCGAGGACCCTTCGCTGATACTGCCGGTGGGAATGCGGATTGCCGATGCACAGTTTGATGTGATTCGTGCCGCAGCGGAGCGTGGACCCGGTGTCATTGTGGGCCGTTGTGCGGATTATGTACTGAGGGAACAGCCCAATGTTATCCATGTTTACATCCGTGCGGATCTGGAATACCGTATTGAGCGTGCCATGCAGCTGTACCACTTGGTGGAAGGGGATGCCCGCAAGCTGGTGCGCAAGACAGACAAAATCCGTGCCAATTACTATCGCTACTATGCCCAGAAGGATTGGGGCAAGGCGGAAAACTATGATCTGGTGCTGGACACCGGACGCATTGGAGTGGATGCAGCGGCCAAGACCATTGCTGCATTGGCGGAGTGCAATCCGTTTTAAGCACATCCTGAGCACAAGGCAGCTCCGTGGATGAGCTGCTTATACCGAAAGACCATCCGGAACAAATCGAGCATCCCCTGGCCGGGTATCCGGCCGGGGGATGCTTTTTATCGACAGAACGACAGAAAAACGAAAAAAACGCCGGGATGCAACGCATCCCGGCGTGAAACATCAATCAGGGGAGGTCAGCCCAAATCATCCTCAATCAGACCGTAACCGCCGTCGGTTCTGGCATAGACCACAGCAACCGAATCATGGTTGTCCGCATTGCGGAACACAAAGAAGGAATGACCGGTCAGATTCATCTGCAACACGGCTTCCTCGGCACTCATGGGCTTAAACGCAAACTTCTTGCTGCGAAGGATGGAGATGTCCTCTTCTTCCTCATCAAAGGGCTCTTGAGCCAGCAGGGCATCCAAATCCTCGTTGTGCAGGCGTTTGGCCACACGGGTTTTGAACTTGCGGATCTGGCGTTCGATGGCACGGATCGCATCGTCCAAGGCGGCATTGGCATCATTGGTGGTGGACTCACCACGGTAGAGAGTTCCGCCGGCATTGACGGCGACCTCCACCTTGACCATGCCCTTTTTCAGGTGGGTACAGGTGACCGTAGCATCCGCATCGGAGCGGAAGAAGCGATCCAGCTTGGCAACCTTCTTTTCCGCATAGGAATATTGCAACGACTGGGCGGCAGACTTGGGCTCTCCCTTGCGATCGACAAATTTCACATTCACGATGATGCGCTCCTTTCTTGGTCCAATGACCCAGAAACAGATGGACTGTTTCCTTGTGTTGATTGTACCACAAAGTGCGGTTAAAATGCAACGAAATTGTGAACTTTTACGAAAAAAGAGAGGGCGTGGTACTGCTGGATACCGCTTGAACGGAAGGGGACGGAAAAGCGATTGAAAGACGGAAGGGAGCATGCTAAAATAGCAGAAACGAAGGAGAGGAGACATTGCAATGATTCTGATTGCCTGCGTCGATGACCGGATGGGCATGGCATTCAACCACCGTCGCCAAAGCCGGGATCGGGTATTACGGGATCGGCTGCTGCAGCGGACAGAAGGACACCCGCTCTGGATGAGTCCGGATACGGCAACGCTGTTTTCGGATGTGTTGGAACGGGTGCGGGTATCAGAAACATTTTTGGAGGATGCCGGTCTTGGAGAGTACTGTCTGACGGAACAGCATTTGGTGCAGCCTGTGGCCGACCGAATCGAAGGGGTAATTCTGTACCGTTGGAACCGCTGCTATCCGGGGGATCGGTTCTTTGATCTGGACCTGCATTCCTATACCAAAGTCTGTGAAAGCGAATTTGCGGGCTCTTCCCATGCCAAAATAACAGAGGAGATTTACATCAAATGAAACGAAGCTTATCCCTGCTGCTGTCCCTGCTGTTGTCCCTGAATCTGCTGACCGGATGCGGAGCGGCCGGTTCCACGCCGCCGTCCGCACCTCCGTCTGCCGGGGGCAGTACTCCGGTTCATTCGGAGGAGAAAAACGATCCACCTTCCGTTTCTCCGGAGGACCGGCCTGCTACCTTGGCCGAGTTGGGTGTGCCGGAGTTTTCCGGGGAGCCGTATGTGGTCGTCCACGGGAATGTACCCTATTTCACACCGGAGGAGTACACCACGGAGGCTTTTGAAGTCTATGCGGAACAGGATGCCCTGCGCCGGTGCGGTGTGGCGTATGCGAATCTGGGGCAGGAACTGATGCCCACCGAAGAGCGTGAGGGCATCGGCCACATCTATCCCTCCGGCTGGAAACCGGCCCAGTACGACTGTGTGCCCGGCGGTCACCTGTATAACCGCTGTCACCTGATTGGGTTTCAGCTGGCGGGGGAAAACGACAACAACCGCAATCTGATTACCGGAACACGGTATCTGAACATCGAGGGGATGCTGCCCTTTGAGGATATGGTGGCGGACTATGTGAAGGAAACCAACCATCATGTGCTGTATCGGGTGACTCCGTTCTATGAGGGGGATAATCTGGTGGCCTCCGGTCTGTTGATGGAGGGATGGTCGGTGGAAGATGCCGGCGAGGGCATTTGTTTCTGTGTCTATGCCTACAACAACCAGCCTGGGGTGGAAATCGACTATGCCACTGGAGAAAGCCGACTTGCGGAGACGGCAGAAGCCCCGGAAGCAGGCGGCTCCACGGAGGCGGTTGTGGAGGGTGTGTATGTACTCAATACCGGCAGTCACAAGTTCCACCTTCCGGAATGCAAACACGCAAAGGAAGTGAAACCGGAGAACCGGAAGGAGTACACCGGCAGCCGGGAAGACCTGTTGGAACAGGGGTATGCTCCTTGTAAAACCTGCAAGCCCTGAAATGGAAAAGAACCTCGTTTTGTGCGGAGCAAAACGAGGTTCTTCTTTATTTTAGGGTACCATTTTTTTGGTCGAAGTGGTATACTCTATTATGACTAATTATATGAAATAGGAGGAGACCTCCATGAATTGGACGAACTTGAAACAGAACCTGCTGGAGCGCTGCCCCCAGATGAAGCTCCGGGAGCATGAGCCCATGAGCCGCCACACCACATTCCGCATTGGCGGCCCGGCTGCGCTGATGGCATTTGTAAAAGATGAAGCGGAATTCAAGGCCGCCTTGCAGGCGGCAGAGGAAGCCAAGACCGTACCCTATGTGATGGGAAATGGCAGCAATGTTTTGGCGGCCGATGGTGATTTGGATGTGTTTGTGATCGTGACCACCGAGGGAATGGATCGACTGGAGCGCACCGGAGATACGGAAATTACCTGCGGAGTGGGCGTTTCCATGGCTCGCCTTGCCACCTTTGCTATGGAGCAGGGTCTGACCGGCCTGGAATTTGCCCACGGGATTCCCGGCAGTGTCGGCGGCGGCATTTACATGAATGCCGGCGCTTATGGTGGGGAAATCAAAGATGTGGCCGTGGAAAGTCATTATCTTACGCTCGGCGGTGAAGCCGGAGTGCTGCGTGGACCGGAGCAGGATCTGTCCTACCGCCACAGTGCCTATTCTGTGGGGGATAAGTTTGCCACGGAGGTGGTGTTCCGGCTGGCCCATGGCGATCGGGAGACCATCCGCAGCCGCATGGCAGAGCTGGCCGAAAAGCGCCGCAGCCGCCAGCCGTTGGATAAACCCAGCGCAGGCAGTACATTCAAGCGTCCGGCACAGGGCTATGCAGCGGCACTGATCGAACAGTGCGGACTGAAGGGTTATACTGTGGGCGGTGCACAGGTCAGTGAAAAGCATGCAGGCTTTGTCATCAACTGCGGTGGCGCCACCTGCGCCGATGTGGTGGCACTGACCGACCATATCCACAACGTCGTGTATGAGCAGACGGGCATTGAACTGGAAATGGAGGTTCGTCGCCTGGGCTGAACAGAGATGGAGAGAGAAAGATGGAATTTGTGATTATCTCCGGCTTGTCCGGTGCGGGAAAGAGTCAGGCATCCAAGTTTTTGGAGGACAGCGGCTTCTATACCGTGGATAATATCCCACCGGAGTTCTTGCCGCAGTTTGCTGCGTTCTGCTTCGGGCGCTATGCTCGGGTGGCCATCGTGTGTGATGCCCGTTCCGGCGACAGTGCCCAGCCGCTTCTGGATGCGTTGGAAGAAATCCGCAAAATGGACTGCACTTGCAATCTGGTCTTTATGGAAGCGGACCTTCCTGCCATCATCCGCCGCTACAAGGAAACCCGGCGTCTGCACCCGCTGGCAGGGAAGGACGGATCGCTGGAGGAGGCTGCCCGCCGAGAGCGGGAGCTGCTGCGGCCGGTGCGGGAGAAGGCGGACTATGTGCTGGACACAACCCCCTTTGCCTCCATTGGACAGCTCCGATTTGTGATGGAGCGGATGTTTGGCAACGGGAATAAACAGGGCAGCCTTGCGGTCAATGTGATGAGCTTTGGTTTTAAGTACGGCCTGCCTCTGGAGGCAGATCTGGTGATTGATGTCCGTTTCCTGCCCAATCCATATTATATCCCCGAACTGCGGGTGCAGACCGGAAAGGATGCAGCGGTGCGGGCGTATTTGGACGGATTTGACATTACTTACGAGTTTCTCAATAAGCTGGATGATATGATTTCCTTCTTGCTGCCCCATTATGCAAAGGAGGGCAAACCGGTGCTGACCGTTGCGGTGGGCTGCACCGGTGGCCGGCATCGCTCGGTTGCGGTGGCTTGCGAGATGGTGAAACGATTGAAAGCGTCGGGGTATGCAGTCAGTGAGTATCATCGTGATGTAACGAGGGCTTGATTTTATGAACAAACAGCGAGGACCTGCCGAAACAAACGGACCGAAGATTGTGGCGATTGGCGGTGGAACAGGACTTTCCACTGCGCTGCGTGGATTGAAAGGCTGTACGGACCATCTCACGGCGATTGTGACCATGGCGGATGACGGAGGCGGCAGCGGAAAGCTGCGGGAAGATCTGGGTATGCCGCCGCCCGGCGATGTGCGCCATTGCCTTCAGGCGCTGGCCAATGTGGAGCCGCTGATGGAAGAACTCATCAACTATCGCTTTCCGGAAGGGATGCTGAAGGGGCAGAGTTTTGGAAACCTCTTTCTGGCGGCCTTGATGGGGGTCACGGGTTCCTTTGAAGAGGCCGTGGCCAGCATGAGTGAAGTTTTGGCCATCACAGGACGGGTACTGCCCGTCACCTGTGAGGACATCCAGCTGGTAGCAAAGTTTGAAAATGGCACACAGGTGGTGGGCGAGTCCAAGATTTGTGCGTTCAAGAAGGCACAGGACTGCCGCATTTCCCATGTGCGGCTGGAACCACGCTGCCCCAAGGCCAATGCGGAGGCGCTGGAAGCCATCCGGCAGGCCGACCTGATCCTGCTGGGACCGGGCAGCTTGTACACCAGTGTGATTCCAAATCTGTTGGTGGATGGGGTGGTGGATGCCATTGCAGCATCCCACGCCCTGCGGGTGTATGTCTGTAATGTGATGACGCAGGATGGCGAGACCGAGGGCTACACGGCCGGGGATCACCTGAAGGCACTGATGGTCCACAGCAATGGAAGGAAACTGGTGGATTACTGCCTGGTGAATTCGGACCCGGTGCCGGACTATTTGCTGCCCATCTATGCGCTGCAAAACGCCAAGCCCATTGTTCTGGATCGGGAGGTCATTGAAGCCATGGGAGTAGAGGCAGTTGCGCAGCCCATGGTGGACCCCAATCATAAGTGCCTTGCCCGACATGATCCGGAACGCTTGGCGAAGGCGGTCATGAAGCTGATGGAGGATCACTCCATGCGTGTGGTGGAGCAGGGAACGGCCCATTACTTACGAGAACGATAAGAAAGGAAGAGAAAAGGATGTCCTTTGCATCAGAAGTGAAAGGAGAACTGTGCCGGGAAAAGCTGGGACGGGATTGCTGCGCCCGTGCGGAGGCCTATGGTGTGCTGTTGTTTTGCAACTGCTTTACTCCGGAACGAGTGCGGATTTCCACCCAGTGTGCAGCCTTTGCGCAGCGCCTGCCCAGACTCTTCCGAAAAGCGTTTGGTGTTTCCTTTGACGAATGTCCGGAGGAACGCAGCACCGGTGGCAAGCGCACCTTTGAGGTGACCCGTCCGGAGTCTATGGTGCAGATTTTGGATGCCTATGGCTATGCCCGGGAAAATTCGGTGTCCCACCATATCAACTATGCGATGCTGGAGGAAGAGTGCTGCCGCAGTGCGTTTCTGCGGGGGGCTTTTTTGGCCGGCGGAAGTGTGACCGATCCGGAAAAGCGCTATCATCTGGAGTTGGTGACTTCTCATGTGTTTGTTCATCGTGAATTGGAACATTTGCTGATGGAAATGGGGTTTGCCCCCAAAAATACCACCCGGAACGCCAACTATGTGACTTATATCAAGCGCAGTGAGGCCATTGCGGATCTGTTGACCACTTTTGGGGCCCCTTTGGCCGCCATGGAGATCATGAATGCCAAGGTGGAGAAAAATCTGCGAAACGGCATCAACCGCTGGTCGAATTGTGATGTGGCCAATGTGTCCAAGGCGGTGGATGCGGCGCAGGCACAGATTGAGGCCATCCGCCGTCTGGATCGGGAGGCGGGCATTGCCACGCTGCCGGAAAAACTGCGGGAAACGGCCCAGCTGCGCCTGAAACATCCGGAGCTGTCGCTCAGCCAGCTGGCGGCCATGAGCCAAATCAGCAAATCCTGCCTCAACCACAGACTGCGAAAACTGATCGAGTTGTCCCATAGTATAGAAAAGGAGAAAACCGGTGAAGCTACTGATTAAACAGCGTGTCTTTTCCTGGGCAGATACATACGATATTTTTGATGAAAACATGGAGCCGATTTATGAAGTGAGGGGCGAGGTGTTCACCTTTGGCCATCGGATCCATGTATATGATAAGGCCACCGGAATGGAAGTGGCCTTCCTCCGTGAAAAATTGCTTTCGTTTCTTGCCTGTTTCGTTCTGGAAGTGGGCGGGGTGGAACAAGGCAGCATCCAGCGGCAGTTGACCTTTCTCCGCCCGGAGTATCGTCTGGATGTGAACGGTTGGTCGGTGACGGGCGATTTTATGGGCTGGGACTACGATGTGGTGGATGCCTCCGGACGCCCGGTGATGCATATTTCAAAGGAGCTGTTCCGCTGGGGCGACACCTATGTGCTGGATATTGCGGAACCGAAAGATGGGCTGCTGTGCCTGTTGATCGCCATTTCCATTGATGCGGCCAACTGCAACAGAGGATGAGTTTGATTTCCGAAGATGAGGTAATTCAATGGCATTTACGCATTTACATTTACATACCGAATTTTCCTTGCTGGATGGCGCCTGCCGCATTGAAAAGTTGGTAAAACAGGTCAAGGAGCTGGGACAAACCAGCGTGGCCATTACAGACCATGGCGTTATGTATGGCTGCATTGACTTCTATCGGGCCTGCCGGAAGGAGGACATCAAGCCGATCATCGGCTGTGAAGTGTATGTTGCACCCCGAACCCGGTTTGACAAGGTGCATGAATTGGACAGTGAAGCACGACACCTGGTCCTGCTGTGCAAGAACGAGACGGGATACCGAAATCTGTCTTACATGGTGACCCAGGCCAATGTGGAAGGGTTTTATATCAAGCCCCGCATAGATTTGGATTTGCTGCGGCAGCACCATGAAGGGTTGATTGCCCTATCCGCCTGCCTGGCCGGCGAGATTCCCCGCAGACTTCGGGCCGGAGATTACGACGGAGCAAAAGCCCACGCCCAGATGATGTATGAACTCATGGGAGAGGGAAACTATTATCTGGAGATTCAGGATCACGGCATTCCGGAACAGAAGCAGATCCTGCCGGATTTTTACCGACTCAGCGAGGAAACCGGAATTCCGTTGGTGGCAACCAATGACTGCCACTATGTCCGCAAGGAAAATGCCCATGCACAGGATGTGCTGGTGTGCATTCAGACGGGCCGGACACTGGAGGACCCCAACCGGATGAAGTTTGCCAGCGAGGAGTTCTATGTGAAGAGCGAAGCGGAAATGCGTTCGCTGTTCCCGGAGCATCCGGAGGCCATCGAAAACACCCAGCGTATTGTGGAGCAGTGTGATCTGACCTTTGAATTCGGCAAATACCACCTGCCGGAATTTACCTGTCCGGAAGGATACACGGCGGATCAGTGGTTCGATCACCTCTGTTACAATGGCTTTGCCCGGCGTTATCCCAACGGAAGCGAGGAATACCGCCAGCGCCTGCAATATGAGATGGACATGATTCGTAAGATGGGCTTTGTGGATTACTTCCTCATCGTGTCTGATTTCACCCAGTATGCCAAGGATCACCTGATTCCGGTGGGCCCGGGCCGTGGCAGTGCGGCGGGCAGTATGGTGGCCTACTGTATGAATATCACCGATGTGGACCCAATGAAGTACGACCTGTACTTTGAACGCTTTTTGAATCCCGAACGAGTCACCATGCCCGATATTGATATGGACTTCTGTGTGCGCCGCAGAGGCGAGGTCATCGAGTATGTGAATGAGAAATACGGGGCGGACCATGTGGCGCAGATCGTGACATTCGGCACCATGGCGGCCAAGGCGGTCATCCGGGATGTGGGACGGGTGATGAACCTGCCCTACGGCGATGTGGATGCCATTGCAAAGCAGGTGCCGAACGGGCCGAAAATGACGCTGGACATCGCCATGAAGCTGTCCAAGCCCCTCAAAGAGATGTATGAGCAGGATGCGAATGTCAAACAACTCATTGACACGGCCTACACCATCGAGGGAATGCCCCGCAACGCATCCAAGCATGCGGCCGGAGTGGTGATTACCCGCCGTCCGGTCTATGAGTATGTCCCGCTGGCGAAAAACGACGAAAGTGTGGTCACCCAGTATATCATGACCACGCTGGAGGAACTGGGTCTGCTGAAAATGGACTTTTTGGGGCTGCGAAACCTGACGGTGCTGGACGATGCGCAAGCCTCCATCCGGCTGCGGGAGCCGGAGTTTGATTTGCACAACATTCCGGACAACGATCCGGAAACCTTCAAAATGTTGGGTGCCGGCCGCACCTCCGGCGTATTTCAGATGGAGTCCGGCGGCATGACCTCTGTGTGCATCCAGATGAAGCCCCAGTCCATCGAGGATCTGACGGCGATCATTGCCCTGTACCGCCCCGGTCCGATGGAATCCATTCCCCGATTCATCGCCTCTAAGGCCAATCCCAAGCTGATTTCTTACAAGCATCCCATGTTGGAACCCATTCTCTCTGTCACCTATGGCTGTATCGTCTATCAGGAGCAGGTCATGATGATTTTCCAGCAGCTGGCGGGGTATTCTCTGGGCGGAGCAGACATGGTGCGCCGAGCGATTTCGAAGAAAAACGCGGAACAGATCGAGGCGGAGCGGAATGCCTTTGTGTATGGCGATCCGGAACGGGAAATCACGGGCTGCGTTGCCAACGGTATTCCCGAACAGACCGCCAACGAGATCTTTGATGAGATCTATGACTTTGCAAACTATGCCTTTAACAAGGCCCATGCAGTCTGCTATGCCATTGTGGTGTATCAGACGGCCTATTTCAAGGCCCATTATCCCAAGGAATATATGGCGGCGCTGTTGACCAGCGTGTTGGATTCTTCGGAAAAAGTGGCGGAGTACATTGGAGAATGCAAGGAACTTGGCATTTCGCTGCTGCCACCGGATGTGAATGAATCCTGTTCCGGGTTCACGGTGTCTCCTAATGGCATTCGTTTCGGTTTGGTGGGGATCAAGGGGGTTGGACGAGCCCTCATTGATGCGCTGGTTCGGGAGCGGGAAGAGAACGGTCCCTTTTCCAGTTTTCAGGATTTCTGTACCCGGATGTTTGACCACGATCTGAACCGCCGTGCATTGGAGAATATGATCCGCTGCGGCAGCTTTGACTCCATGGGGGCCTACCGCAGCCAGCTGATTGCGGTCATGAATCCGGTGATGGATGGCATTGCAGATGCGCGCAAGCGTAATCTGGAAGGTCAGTTTGACCTGTTCAGCGGATTCGGTGGGGAGGAACCGGTGGCTGCGTCGGAGGTTCCTCTGCCCAATCTTAGTGAGTATTCGCCCAAAGAGCGGATGGAGATGGAACGAGAAACCACGGGGTTGTACCTGACCGGACACCCGATGGACGAGTATCGTCCGCTGATCCGTCAGGTCCATGCCAGTCCCATTGGAGCGATTTTGAATGACTTTGCCCAAGAAGATGGCCCGACCAAATTCCAAGATGAACAGCGGGTCAAGCTGGCCTGTATCGTGGGTGCGGTGAAGACAAAAACCACGAAAAACAACAGCCTGATGGCGTATGTGAGTCTGGAGGATGACACAGGCAGCATGGAAATGCTGGTGTTTTCCAAGGCGCTTGGGGAGTGCGGCAGCTATTTGCAGAAGGGGACTCCCGTGCTGGTGGAGGGCCGCCTGTCCGTCCGGGATGAAAAGCCGCCGCAGCTGATGTGCAACACCGTTCGACCGCTGTCGGAGATCCGTCCGGAGGAAGTGCCTTATAGCGGCGGCGGAGCTACCATCCGACCTAAGAGCCAAGACGCGGACCGAGAGACGCATGGTGTGATGGAAGGCAAGCATAAGCTCTATCTTCGGGTGCCCTCCATGCAGCATCCGTCAGTGGACTACATCCGCAAGGTATTGGTGATGTTCCCGGGGCAGAGTCAGATGATCTTTTATGCGGAAGATACCCAAAAACGCTACGGAATGCCCTGTTTGATCCATACCTCGCTGGTGAAGGAGATGCAGGAGCTTCTGGGAAGTGAGAATGTGGTGGTGAAATGAGAAACAACCCGCCCAAGCAAAGTGTGGAACCATCGTCGGCTGCGGCAAAGGAGTGGGCAAAGAGCAAGTTTGAGCAGGGAAAGCAGAGTGTCTTTTCTCGGCTGGCAAAGCTGATTTTTCATCGTGGATTTTTCATCTCGCTGGCATTGCTGTTGCAGATTCTGGTGTTGGCCATGCCGGTGATCTGGTTTTCCCGCACGATTTCGGTGGTCTATTTCTATATCGTCTATGTGGTCATCACGCTGGCAGCGGTGCTTCATGTGATCAGCAGCCGCTGTCAGGCCGAATACAAAATGGCGTGGGTGGTTCCGATTTTGACCCTTCCGGTGTTTGGCGGATTGATGTATCTGCTCTACGGAGGGAATCGCTTGAGTGCCCGATCCAAACGGAAGATGCGGGATCAGGAGGCGGCCATCAAACGCTATATGGGCAAGGCATCGGAGGAAACCTTGGCGGCACTGGATGCGTTGGGCGGAGATGCCAAGACACAGTCTGCCTATTTGGAGTCTGCCTGCTTCTCGCCGCCCCACAGCCACACGGAAACCACCTATTTCCCGTTGGGGGACAGTATGTTCCGCCAGATGAAGCTGGAATTAGAGCGAGCGGAAAAGTATATCTTTCTGGAGTATTTCATCATCCAGCCCGGCAAAATGTGGGGCGAGATTCTGGAAATACTGGAACGCAAGGCCCGTGCCGGTGTGGATGTGCGAGTGATGTATGATGATTTGGGGTGCCTGTACACTCTGCCGACCGGATACGATGCTACCTTAGAGAAAATGGGGATCCGGTGCCGGGTGTTCAACCGCTATCGACCGGTGGTCACCCTGCGGCTCAATAATCGGGACCACCGGAAAATCATGGTGGTGGATGGGAATGTGGCCTTTACCGGCGGCATCAATCTGGCGGATGAATATATCAACGAAAAGGTTCGTTTTGGTCACTGGAAGGACTCGGGGATTATGCTGCGGGGAGATGCAGTCTGGAACTTTACGGTGATGTTCCTGTCGGGTTGGGACAATGTGGCGGGAATCCGGGAGGACTTTGCTTCCTTCCGTCCGTCGCTCCCGGTCGGCGATGTGGTACGGGACGGGGTGGTCCAGCCCTATGATGATTCGCCGCTGGATGACCGGCCGGTAGGAGCCAATGTGTACCACAATCTGATTGCAAAGGCCACCCGTTATGTCTATCTGACCACCCCATATCTCATCATTGATGACGATATGACAGCAGCCCTCTGCGTGGCGGCCCAATCTGGGGTGGATGTGCGTATTATCACACCTCATATCCCGGATAAAAAACTGGTGTTTCAGGCGACTCGGGCACACTATCCGCTGCTGCTGGAATCCGGGGTTCGTATTTTTGAGTACACACCGGGCTTTATTCACGCCAAGAATTTTGCGGTGGACGACCGTTACGGCACCGTAGGTACGGTCAACATGGACTATCGCAGTCTGTATCTGCACTTTGAGTGCGGCGTGTGGATGGCGGGAAGCTCCGCCATCAGCGGTGTTCGAGAGGATTTTCTGGCCACACAGGCAATGAGTGAAGAAATCACCCTTGAAAAGGCCAAACAGATGAGCCGCAATAAGCGGCTGATGCAGGCATTGCTGCGTGCATTTTCGCATTTGCTGTAAGAATACGAAAGGAACCGCCCACGGACCCTTGATCGGGTTCCGTGGGCGGTTTTTCCTTGGTTTGCTGTTGCAACAAGACAGGCCTCCGATGAACCGGAGGCCTGTCAAAGTGGTTACTTCGCTTTGTGGGACTCCACCCACTGCCGCAGATCCTTCAGCAGGGCGGGGTCGTGATGCAGGGACATGGCGCTGTAATGCTTCATAAAGCGAGCCGAACGGCGGGCCAGTTCAGCCATGTGCTTGGCACGCAGTTTTTCCTGTGCGGCACGAGCTTTTTCCTGTGCGGCACGAGCACGCTCTTGTGCGGCCTGATTGAGCATTTCCTTCGCACGGCCGCCGGCACTCTGCAGGTCGGAAATAGACTGACCAAGAGCACTCTTGCGCTCTTCGATGTGATCCTCGATGTGCTGCTGCAGCTCCATCTTGCCCAGTTCCAGCTGCACCCGGACCTGCTCCACCTTGGAGAGGGCAGAGGATAGCAAAGCCAGATCCCGGATGGTGATGATCGTGTCAATCAGAATCAGGACAGCCAGAATCAGTGCAAGGATCTGCCGGGGCAGAGGGTTCAGTTTAGCAAACAAATGTGCGGTGGCAGGGTGGATGAGGAAGATGGCCAGATAGGCGGCAAGCCCCCAGTAGAGACTGTTGCCCAGACAGATGCGCCCCTTCAGGTTGAATCTGCGGTGAGAATAATCCCAGTATTTCACATGGGTGGTTACTTCCAGCAGCCACCCCACAAAATACTCCCAAGCGGACATGACCACCGTGGCCATGACATAGAACAACGGAATGTTGTTCACAAAGGGGGTGAAGAAATTCACCATGATAAGGACGCCCACGCCGTAAATCGGGCAAAGGGGAGCATGGAGAAAGCCACGGTTGATCCATCGTTTCTGGCACACGGAACAGAAGGTGGATTCCATACACCAACCGAGGAAGGAATACCAGACAAAATAAAGAAAGGTCAGAGAAAGAGGGGTGTGAAAAAGAGGAAACTGCATCATGAAAACGCTCCTGAGTGATTAGATTTGAAGCAGGGTCTGATAAAAGCCCTGCGGGTTCGCCTGGAACCGCTGGATGAGCTGTTGGGCATCCTCCTGCAGCGGGGCGGACAGGGACAGGGAAAACAGGTTGTTGTCCTGATCGTTGTCCAGCTCCAGCTGGATGAGCCAACTGCCGTTTTCCTGTTGTGTCAGGGTGGAGCGGACCCGCCGGGCGGCGTGCATCCGTTCGTTGATTTCAGACAGCTTCTGGTCGCAGTGCAGGCAGACGGAATAGGGGAGCTGATCCTCCGTGGCGGAGCCGTTTTTGCGGCCCTTTTCCGTGATGGTGTAGGTTTTGTCCTCCAGCGTAACATGGTCGGTTTCCACCAGTTCTGCCAGAGCACTGGTAAAGTCAAAGTAGCTGACGCCCTTGTCGCACATTGCTACATCGAACAAAGAATCCAGGTCCAGCGGCTGTTCTGCCCGGGCCAGAATATAGAGCAGCAGAAACTTGATTTCCAGCTTGCCTTGAATAAATCCTCGTTCCATATATCGATCAACTCCTTTAGTTCAGCAAAAGCAAGAACGAAAATGATAATTATAATCCATTATAACGGAGCAGGGGAAAAAACTCAAGAGGAGAAGGGGGACTGCATTCGATGGAAAGTCCCTTGACGGAGGCGAAGGAAACGGGGTATGATAGCGGCAGAGAGAACAACCATCAGATAGGAGGCTGTCCCTGTGAAACGATGCAGAATCACGGTGATGCGGAGGTCAGAATATCCGGATTTGTCGGAGCAGTATGAAAATCCGATGGAGCACGCCTGCGAGATGCAGCTGGGGCAGGTGTTTTTGACCAACGGATGGGAGCGGCCGGAGGGATTGTGCCTTAGTGCGTGGGAAAGTATGTCCCCGTTTGTGATGACTCTGGCCCACGGGGGAGGAGATTTTTACGATGGATGGATGAAAAATCCCCATTCCGCGATGATTTCTTGTAATGACGGATTCCGTCCGGTGAGCTTTTTGATTGAAGCGTTGGATGAGCAAACGGAAGAACGCACAATTGGATGACAGGAGGAGCAAACATGAAACGATGGATCGCAATTTTGCTGACACTGACCATGCTGGTGGCTATGACCGGCTGTGGGAACAAAGGTGCCGGGTCGTCCCAGCCGGAACTGCCCCCCATTCCGCCGGTGGAGCCGTCGGAACCGGAGCCGGAGCCGATCCCCTTTACGAATCCGTTGACCGGAGAAGTGACGGAGACGGATTTGTCCGGAAACCGTCCTGTGGCCATTATGCTGAATACGCTGAAGAAGGCCCTGCCCCAGAGCGGCCCCGGCAGTGCGGATCTGCTGATCGAGATTCCGGAAGAAGGCGGCATTACCCGTATTATGGCGGTATTTCAAGATGTGTCCGGTGTGGGTAATCTGGGTACAGTCCGCTCCACCCGAGAATACTTTGTCTTTTTGGCCATGGGCCTGGATGCGATGCTGGCCCATTGCGGTGCCAGTTACAGTGCCAACGATATTTTGTCCCGAACCGGCTATAAAACGCTGAATTCCATGACCATGGGCGATACGTTCTGGAGAGACAGCTGGCGCAAGAAAAATGTAGGTCTGGAGCACAGCCTGTATACCGGAGGCGAAGCACTGACCGCTTATCTGTCCGACCCCAGCCACATCCGTACCGCACATGAGGAAGGATTTGTCAGTCCCTATGTCTTTACGGAAGATGGCACCCCCCAGAACGGTCAGCCGGCAAACCGGATTCGTGTGTCCTTCTCCGGCTACAAAACAACAGGCTTTACCTATGACGCAGCGCAGGGAAAGTATCTGGTGGATGCCTTTGACGCCCCTTATATGGATGCCAACACCGACACACAAGTGGCGGTGGAAAATGTGGTGGTCATTCCCACCAGTCAGGGAACCAAGGCCGATGGCCAGCTCCAGGAATTTGATTTGTCCTCCGGTACCGGCTACTTTGCCTGCGGCGGCCAGTACCAGGAAATTCATTGGGAAAAGGGAGATATGACCGATCCGTTGGTGTTCACCACGACGGATGGCGCACCGCTTGAGCTGGGGGTGGGCAACACCTACATCTGCATTTGCGATACCAGCCGCCCGATCACATTTGAATAAGGAACCGGTCCCGCCCGATTTCGGGCGGGACTTTTTCGCAATTGCAGTTGACAAACGGAAGAAAAATGTGTATCTTGAGCTTAGCCATATGACTGACGGAAGTGGAAGTGACCACAGGGAGTATGGTGTTGATCGTGCCGACCGTCTGGGCAAAGGAACTTTGCCGGGGGAGTCGGCTGTTTTTGTATCTCTCCGCCCTCCGGTTGGAACCGTAGAAAGGAACGATGAAATCATGATGACTGATATCGAAATTGCACAGAATACGGAGATGCTGCCCATCCGCACCGTTGCGGAGCGAGCCGGAATCGACGAGGAACTTCTGGAATACTACGGCAAGGTGAAGGCAAAGATCGACATCACCCCGCTGCGGGCAGCGCCCCGCAAGGGTAAGCTGATCTTGGTCACGGCCATTAACCCCACCCCTGCCGGCGAAGGGAAGACCACCGTCAGCGTGGGGCTTGCAGATGCGCTGTGCAGCATGGGGAAGCAGGCAATGCTCTGTCTGCGGGAACCCTCGCTGGGTCCTGTGTTTGGCGTCAAGGGCGGTGCTGCCGGCGGCGGTTATGCACAGGTGGTTCCCATGGAGGACATCAACCTGCATTTTACCGGCGATTTCCACGCCATCGGCGCTGCCAACAACCTGCTGGCTGCCATGCTGGATAACCACATTCAGCAGGGGAATGCACTGGACATTGATGTGAAAAACATCACCTGGAAGCGCTGCGTGGATATGAATGACCGCCAGCTGCGCAATATCATTGACGGTATCGGCGGTCGTATGCAGGGTGTGCCCCGTGAGGATGGCTTTGACATCACGGTGGCCAGCGAGATCATGGCCGTACTGTGTCTGGCCTCTGATCTGATGGATCTGAAGGCACGACTGGCCCGCATGATCGTGGCATACACCCGTTCCGGTCAGCCGGTCACGGCCCATGATCTGAAGGCGGAAGGGGCCATGACGGTGCTGCTGAAGGATGCCATCAAGCCCAACCTGGTCCAGACGCTGGAGCACAATCCCGCCATGGTCCACGGCGGTCCCTTTGCCAATATTGCCCATGGCTGCAACAGCGTGTCTGCGACGGATACGGCCATGAAGCTGGCGGATTATGTGGTGACGGAGGCCGGCTTTGGTGCTGATCTGGGTGCGGAGAAATTCTTGGACATTAAGTGCCGAGCATCCGGTCTGGAACCCTCTGCGGTGGTCGTTGTGGCAACCGTCAAGGCGTTGAAGTATAATGGCGGCGTGGCGAAGAATGAACTGGGTGCAGAGAATCTGGAGGCACTGGAACGGGGCCTGCCCAACCTGCTCAAGCATGTGGAGAATATCACCAAGGTCTTTGGACTTCCCTGCGTGGTGGCAATCAACCGGTTCCAGCAGGATACCGATGCCGAACTGGAACTGGTGCGCAGCAAGTGTGCCGAGTTGGGCGTCAATGTCTCCCTGTGTGAGGTTTGGGCCAAGGGCGGCGCCGGTGGTGTGGAACTGGCCGAGGAAGTGCTGCGCCTCACGGAGCAGGAGCATACCTTCCGCTATGCCTATGATCTGGACGGCTCGATCAAGGAGAAAATTTCTGCGATTGTGGAGCGTATCTATGGCGGCAGCAATGTGACCTACTCCAAGGATGCGGAGAAGGCCATCGCCTCTCTGGAGGAGCTGGGATATGGGAATCTGCCCATCTGTATGGCGAAGACCCAGTATTCGCTTTCGGATGATGCGGCCAATCTGGGCCGTCCGGAGGGCTTCTCTATTTCGGTGACCCGTGTGAAGGTGTCGGCTGGTGCCGGTTTCATCGTGGTTCAGACCGGAACTGTGATGACCATGCCCGGTCTGCCCAAGGTTCCGGCTGCCGAGCGCATCGACATTGATGAAAACGGAACGATCCATGGTCTGTTTTGATGGATTGCCCCTTGAGTGAGGGAGAAACAGAGAATAAAAAAGACCGCCAAAGACAATTTGGCGGTCTTTTCTTTGCTTTTTCTTAAAAAGTGATGAATGAATTGTGAAAAGTGTCGGAAACTACTTGCACAGGACCGAAGCATGACATAGAATGAAGACAGAATCAGTCGGAATTGATTTCCTTTACCAAAGGAAAGGTATATAGGAGGTAACAAGCATGAGCATGAATCTCGATTTTGACGCCATCAAGGATACCGTTGTGAATCTGGCCCAGAGTGGCGTGGCACAGGGCAAGAAGGTTGCTACGGCGGCCAAGCTGAAGGCTGACAATATGGCGCAGCGGGATGCAATCCGCAAAGCATATCTGGCCATCGGCAAGCAGTATTTTGCTGCACACCGTGGCGCACCGGAAGAGGAATTGGTCCAGCTGTTTGCCGCCGTGGAGTATGCTATGGCAGCAATCGAAGCAAACAATGCCGAGCTGGCCGCAATGAAGGCGGAGCCGGATGTCACGGTGGATGTGGATGTGGAGATGCAGGCCGGCGAAGTGCCGGAGGATCTGGAGACCCTCATCGCACAGGAAATGGAAGCGGAAGAGGAATCCGATGCTGCGGAGGAAGTGCCTGCCGCAGAAGCAGCAGAGGAGGAACCTGCTGCGGAAGCTCCCGCCGCCGAGGAGGACGAGGTCACAGAGGCAGACTTTGCCGAAGAGGATACCGTGGAATAATCGCCAATCAAATGCCCGTTTGCAAGAATTGCAAACGGGCGTTTTTTTGTGTTAAGTCTGGCCCAGATATTCTTCCAAGGTGACCCCTAGCGTGTGGATCTCCCGGGCAGCATCCACCCCGACATAGCGATAGTGCCATGGCTCATGAGAGGTGCCGGTGATCCGTTCCTTTCCTTTTGGATAGCGCAGGATGAACCCATACTCCCAAGCGTGTTCTGCAAGCCATTGATAGACTTGCTGTCCGGTGGAGTGAATGCCGTCGGCATTGATGTCCACCGCCAGTCCGCTTTGGTGTTCGCTGTATCCCACTGGATTGACCCAAGTGCGGGCCTCTTGGACCGCCGCTTCGTAAGACTGCCCGTTTGCTTGCAGCTGTGCGATCTTTTCATCCATCAGGCTCTGCTGTTTTTCCGGAGAGCGGAACCCGGAGGCCACCACAGGATAGATACCGGCCGCCCGCATATCGTCAAACATGGCTTGCAGCGGTTCCCGCATCAAAGCCGCAATTTGCTGGCCGTTGGCCAACTCTGTCAGCGTAATGTCGTATCCTTCCGGTAGGGCGTGAGAGCCGTTGACCAGCATCAGCACATTGATCCCGTCCTCCATTCGCTCTGTTTGATCGGTCAGCGGGCGGGAGGGGGATGCATGACATCCGGACAAAAGAAGAAGGTAAACGGCGCAGACCATTGCCATCAGAGAATGAAGGCGTAGGCGAAAGCGATGTGTGTGATGATTCATCATTTTCCTCCTTTTTGGGACAAACAAAAGCGGTATGGGTGGAATGGAATGCTGAAAAAAGCCTGCCATAGACACGGCCATGGCAGGCAAAAAGCTCAGTTGGATTCCACCGGAAGCAGGCAGCCGTCGCTGTCGTAGCGCAGCAACTGAATATCCATCTTGTGATTGGAGGCGATTTCATCCATTTTGAGCTGTTCGGTCACAGAGGACACGAAGGTGTAGGCCACGCCATGCCGTTTGGCCCGTCCGGTGCGGCCGATGCGGTGGATGTAATATTCCTGCTCATCGGGTACATCGTAGTTGAACACGGCATCCACATCGTCGATGTCCAGACCACGGGCGGCCACATCGGTGGCAATCAGAATACGAAGCTCCCCACGGCGGAAGGTTTTCAGGGTCTTTTCCCGAATTTTCTGGGGAATATTGCCGTGAATCGGCGCACAGGTGAAGCCTCGCATTTGCAGCAGTGCAGACAGGCGGTCGGCCATGTTTTTGGTATTGCAGAAGGCGATGGTGCGCTCGTAGCCGCCGTTCTCCAGCAGAGCAACCAGTGTGGGAAGCTTCTGCTCACGGCTGTCCAAGTCAATGCGGTACTGCTGAATATCGGGGCGGTTTTCTTCCACAGGGCGCACGGTGATTTCCACCGGGTCCCGTTGATAGACCCAGGAAATATCCATTACTTCCCGGCTGATGGTGGCAGAGAATAGCCCCAGATTCTTGCGCTGCGGCATCAGATCCAAAATCTTCACCACATCATCAATAAAGCCCATGTCCAGCATTCGGTCGGCTTCGTCCAGCACTACCGTCTGTACTTTGTCCAGCTTGACGGTGTGACGCTTCACATGGTCCATCAGGCGACCGGGCGTAGCCACTACCAGCTGTGGCTTTTTCTTCAGCTGTAGGATCTGCTTGTTGATGGGCTGTCCACCGTAGAGACAGATGCAGCGCACACCCTCCTTATAAGCGCAGAGGCTGCGCAGTTCGTCCACGATCTGGATCGCCAGTTCACGGGTGGGAGCGAGGATCAGACCCTGCACATCGGTGCTGTCCGGGTCCATGTGCTCCACCATCGGAATGCCAAAGGCAAAGGTCTTTCCGGTGCCGGTGGGCGCTTTGGCCAGCACATCTTTCCCTTCCATCAGGCTGGGGATGCTGCCGCCCTGCACAGGAGTGGCCATTTCATAGCCTTTGTCCGTCAGCGCACGGAGCAGGGTGGCGGACAGGCCCAAATCTTCATATCGTATCGTTTCATCGACTTCAATGCCGTTGATTTCCATAGGGTTTGGTTCCTTTCAAACGCAGTTCATAGATGAGAAAATGGTAGCATACCCCTGTAAAAAATGCAAGCAAAAGGGGGAAATGTGTGCCAAGAGAAAGAATCGGAGCGGAGAAAATCGAGGGAGAGGAGGGAAAGGATGCAGAGAAAGTTCGGGAACCCCCTTTCCCATTTTACAAAAATCTTGTATAATGACTATAATTATCAAGTGAAGCAGGGGGAAGAATTATGCCTCAGGAATATTACGGCGGAAATCCAAATCGAAATAATAACGACAAAAACCTCATCCCGTGGTGGCTGATCATTGCGATGTTTGTGGTGGGAATGTTCCCGGTGGGACTCATCTTGATGTTCATTCGTCTGGGTCAGGAAAACGGTGGAGGTCAGAATCGTTCGCAGCGCAACCGATCTGGCTCCTATTCCGGACAGAATGCGTGGAATGCGCAGCAACATCGTACACAGAGAGAACGGGCCGGTGTAAGCGAGGAAGAGCGCAAGCGTCGGGAGCAGGAAGCCTATCGGCGGGCCTATGGACAGGCCAAAAAGCCTACCGACAAGACCATCTTTGAAGAGACGGAAGCCAACCCTGCGGCACAGTCGGAGACAAAGGCAACGGCTGCAGGCGGAGCGTCGGCTCCGTTCAGCAGTTCCCAGCCTTTCGACGGTTCCTTCCATGCGGGAATGCCTACCCGCGCCCGAATGGATAAAATTCGTGCCGGTACGGTGCTGTCCGCTTTGGGCTGCGTGTGTATGCTCATCGGCGGCATTGCTACAACCAGAACCCTCTTGATGCAGCTGCCGTTTTTGGGAATGGAGCCCATGTGGTTCTTTCAGGAAGCTTGGTGGTCTATGTTGACTACGGGGCTGGGTGCAGGGATGTTTCTGTTTGGTCATTTGCGTAAGGGACGCAGTAAGAAATATCGTCGTTATGTCAACCTGATCGGCGATCAGCCCCAAGTGTCCATTGATGCGCTGGCCAAAGCTTATCCGGCTAAGCGCAGTGCAGTGATCAGTGCTCTGGAGGATATGATTGATGTCGGTGTGTTTGGTGACCGGGCCTATCTGGACTATGGCCGGAATATGCTGATCTTGGATGGTTCCAGTGTGGGTCAGGACTGCAAAACGACAGGCAAGGATGCCCCTGCCGACGAGCAGAAGCAGGAGCATGCCCTTTTGGAGGAGATCCGTGCGGTGAACCGTGCCATTGCCCATCCGGAAATGAGTCGGAAGATCGACCGCATCGGAGAAATTACGGAGTCCATTCTGGAGTTCCAGCAGGAGCATCCGGAGCGGGCAGATGAGTTGAGAAAATTCTTGAACTACTATCTGCCCACCACGCTGAAGATTCTCCATTCCTATGCCGGGCTGGAGAAGCAGGGCGGCAGCGGTGAAAATGTCACTGCCACCAAGCAGCGCATCGAAGGAATGATGGATATGGTGGTCACCGGCTTTGAGCGGCAGCTGGATAAGCTGTTTGCCGGTGATATGATGGATATTGCGGCAGACATCACGGTGATGGAGCAGATGATGGCAGGAGACGGACTGTTTGGACAGGAATCGTTTTCCAAGCAGGCAAATACGAAAGGAAGCGACCAAACGCAGCAGGGCACACACTAAGGGTCCGAAGTAGAGAGAGAGAGGATAAAGAAGTGCGGCAACTATTTGTGATTAACCCTAATGCGGGAAAAGGAATTGATGTATCCGGGGTGACAGAAGAAATTCGGCAGGTCATGGAGGACCGGGAAGACTCCTGGGATATCAAGGTAACCCAGCAGCGGGGAGAGGCGGTACGGTTTGCGCAGGAGGCGGCAGATCAGGCCGCTGAAACGGGAGAGCCGGTGCGGATTTATGCCATGGGCGGCGACGGAACTCTGAACGAAGTGGTGAACGGCGCTGCCGGTCGGGAGCAGGTGGAAATCACCTGCTGCCCGATGGGCTCCGGCAACGATTTTGTAAAGGCTTTTGGCGGTGACGCTTGGATGTTCCGTGACATTCGGGCGTTGGTGGAAGGAGAATCCCATCCGTTGGACCTGATCGATTGCAATGGACGGCTTTCCATCAATATCTGCTCCATCGGATTTGATGCCAGAATCGGTCTGGAGCAGGCGGTATACAAAAATCTGCCTTTGGTGACCGGAAAAGGGGCTTATCTCATCAGCGCTGTGTCCAATATCATCAAGGGAATCCATCGTCCGTATCGTCTGGAAGTGGACGGACAGCAGATGGAGGGAGATTATACGCTGATCGCAGCTTGCAACGGTCAGTGGTACGGCGGCAGCTTTCATCCGGCACCGGATGCGGTTCTGGATGACGGGCTGCTGGATTTTTTGGTGGTGGAAGGGGTCAGCCGCTTTACTGTGGCCAGCCTGATCGGCAAATATGCCACCGGCAAGGGGAAGGAGTATCCGCAGCTGATTCATGTCTATCGTGGAAAAGAGCTGAAGGTGATGTGTGATCGGCTAAGCATGGTCAACATTGACGGAGAACGGGTGGACGCCATTTCGCTCTCCTTCCGGGTGTCTGCTAAGAAAGTGCGGTTTGTCCTTCCTGCCGGACATGCGTGGAAACCGTCGGTCGTGAGAAAACAAGAGGTATTGGCCGATTGAACTTGAAAAAGGTAGGAAATGCGGTGCTAAATTAAAATTGCTATTTGAATTAACGGAAAATTCAAAAAATCAGACTTGCCATTTCCATGGGATTGCATTATTATAATAGCAGACTTAGCAGACAGATAATGTGAGTGCTAAATCCGAGCCAAACTTGTTTACAAAACATCTTATTTATATTAGGAGGCATCAATCAAATGAAACTGAACCCTCTGTCTGACCGTGTGGTCGTCAAGCAGGTCGAAGCAGAAGAAACCACCAAGGGTGGCATCATTCTGACCGGCGCTGCCAAGGAGAAGCCTGAAATGTACACTGTCGTGGCTGTGGGCCCCGGCGGCATGGTCAACGGTGAAAAGGTGGAAATGTCTGTCAAGGTGGGCGACACCGTCATCACCGGCAAGTATTCCGGCACTCAGGTCAAGGTGGACGGCGAAGAGCTGACCATCGTGCGTCAGGAGGACATCCTGGCCATTGTCGAAAAGTAAGGAGGACAATCCGTTATGTCTAAGATGATTTGCTACGGTGAGGAAGCTCGCCGCGCTCTGGTGACCGGCGTTGATAAGCTGGCCGATACCGTTAAGATTACCATGGGTCCCAAGGGCCGCAATGTGGTGCTGGGCAAGAAGTTCGGCAGCCCCCTCATCACCAACGATGGTGTCACCATCGCCAAGGAGATCGAGCTGGAGGACCCCTTTGAGAATATGGGCGCTCAGCTGGTGAAGGAAGTCTCCACCAAGACCAACGATGTGGCCGGCGACGGCACCACCACGGCGACTCTGCTGGCTCAGGCCATTGTTCACGAGGGCGTGAGAAACCTGGCCGCAGGTGCAAACCCCATGATCATGAAGAAGGGCATTGCCAAGGCAACCAAGGTTGCTGTGGAGTCCATTCAGGCCGCTTCCAAGCCGGTGAATGGTACCGCTGACATCGCCCGTGTCGGTGCAATCTCTTCCTGCGATGACGCTGTGGGTCAGCTGATCGCTGAGGCGATGGAGAAGGTTTCCGCTGACGGCGTGATCACCGTGGAGGAGTCCAAGACCGCAGAGACCTATTCCGAGGTCGTGGATGGCATGCAGTTTGACCGTGGCTTTATCTCCCCCTACATGGTTTCTGATTCCGAGAAGATGGAGGCCGTTCTGGATGAGCCTCTGATCCTGATTTACGATAAGAAGATCAGCAACATTCAGGAGCTGCTGCCCATTCTGGAGCAGGTCGTGAAGATGAGCCGTCCTCTGCTGGTCATTGCTGAAGATGTGGAAGGCGAGGCTCTGTCCACGCTGATCGTGAACAAGCTGCGTGGCACCCTGAATGTGGTCTGTGTCAAGGCTCCCGGCTTTGGCGATCGCCGCAAGGATCTGCTGGAAGACATTGCTATCCTGACCGGCGGCCAGGTCGTGGCTTCCGAAATGGGTTACAGCCTGAGTGAGACTCCCATCTCCATGCTGGGTACGGCTCGTCAGGTCAAGGTCACCAAGGAGAACACCATTATTGTGGACGGTGCTGCTGATCCCGCTGCTCTGCAGGCTCGTGTGGGCCAGATCCGCAACACCATCGAGACCACCACTTCCGAGTATGACAAGGAAAAGCTGACTGAGCGTCTGGCTAAGCTGGCTGGCGGCGTGGGTGTCATCAAGGTGGGTGCAGCCACCGAGACCGAGATGCGTGAGCAGCGTCTGCGCATCGAGGATGCTCTGAATGCAACCCGTGCTGCTGTCGAGGAAGGCATCGTTGCCGGCGGCGGTACTGCCTATGTCAATGCAGTTGCTGCGGTTGAGAAGCTGGCTGCAGAGCTGGAAGGCGACGAAAAGACCGGTGCAATGATCATTGCCCGTGCGCTGACCGCTCCCGTGAAGCAGATTGCTGCTAACGCCGGTATGGACGGCTCCGTCATCCTGGAGCGTGTCAAGACCAGCGGCAAGATCGGCTATGGCTTTGATGCTTACAACGAGGTCTACTGCGACATGGTCGAGTGCGGCATCGTGGATCCCACCAAGGTGACCCGTACTGCACTGCAGAATGCATCTTCCATTGCTTCCGTGCTGCTGACCACCGAGTCTCTGGTGGCCGATAAGCCCGAGCCCAACGCTCCTGCGGCACCTGCCGGCGGCGAGATGTACTAAGCTCCCTTCGCAAGATCCCTTATGTCCATTCCAACGCCCGTGACTGCTTGGTCACGGGCGTTTTTTTGCTGAATCATAAACGGCGCAGGATAAGCTTCCTGCGCCGTTAAAATTTCGTGTTATGAGGTTGTTATTCGCTGACTTTGCTCTTTTCTGCCGGTTTGACCGTAATCGTCTTGGTGCGCTTGGAATGGGAGCGCTTGCGCTTTCTGGGGAGCTTGCGCACGGTGATGACTTCACCGCCCAAACGGCACATACTGAACAGGGAAGAGGGGAAGGATTCGTCGGTGAATACCTTGCAGTGCCCTTGGAAGGCACCGTCGGTTTCGGTCTGCTGCAAAATGGTGTAAAAACGGCCATGCTCCATGCATCGAGAACGGGCGATGTAGCAGTTATCCAGCTGATACCAGTTGCCATTGCAAAGCCAGTTTTCGCATTTTGGGCAGCGGAACACACGGGCAGAGCGGCTCTTGAGGCAGTCACCCGCCGCAGCAAAGCTGCCGCAGGCACGATCCAGCAGCGGAGGCTCGGTCTCAAAAATACGCTGGGTTTCTGTCGTTGCGTTAGCAGCGGCCTGCTCCCGGCGCCGGCGGTACAGCTCCTGTTCCCGCTGACACAGCTCCTGCTCTGAAGGCAGTTCCCCCAAACGGCGGATCATCTCTTGTCCGATGAGGGCTGTGTAGTAGGCATCGTTGCAGGCATCATGAAATTCCAGTTGGGAAGTCAAACCCAGAGCTTCCACAGCGTCTTTCAAAGCGGTCTGTTGGTCGGTGCCCAGGATCATAAGATCGAAGGCCCGCTGGAGGTCATAAATTTCCAGAGACAGATATTCCTCCAAACCGTACCATGCCAGATTGAGATCCAGCACCCTGGCATCACTGGGACCCCAGGTAAAGAAGGAGGCACGGTCACCGCACCAGTCAAAGAAACTGGAGACCACCTCCGGGAAACGCTCCGCCCGATAGAGTTCCTTCTGGTCAAGAGGGAGCATCTTGCGGACCCGGTGGTGAAGTTTGCGGTGAATGGAGGGCCGAACATAAGCAGAGAACGCTTCGCCCTCTGCCTGCCAGCGGTCCAGCTTGAACGCACCCATCTGAATGATTTCATCCAGCTTGTCTGCGTCGCTGCGGGGATACCCCTGATTCCATTCCAAATCAAAAAATATATAACTCATGGAAACACCTTACAACAGAACCGAAGATTTGTCAACGAAAGGGGGGTGAAAAAATAAATTTGAAAAAAATGAAAAAAGGTGTTGACAAATGAGGTCTCTTTTACTATAATAACCATTGTTCCTGTTGAGGACAAACAGTCATGGCGGCATAGCTCAGTTGGCTAGAGCATACGGTTCATACCCGTAGTGTCCCCGGTTCAAATCCAGGTGCCGCTACCATTGGCGCCCCTCCGGACAATCGTCTGGGGGGCCGCGCCTTAATAACTGGCCCGTTGGTCAAGTGGTTAAGACACGGCCCTTTCACGGCTGTAACATGGGTTCGAGTCCCGTACGGGTCACCAATGGAGGCTTAGCTCAGCTGGCTAGAGCGCATGCTTCACACGCATGAGGTCGAGAGTTCGAGTCTCCCAGTCTCCACCAAAATATCGACTGCGAAAGCAGTCGATATTTTTTTATTTTTTTAATTGTCAGTGCAGTTAGGATTTTGCCGTGACAGCAGGGAGGAAAGACCGGTGCATCTCTCTATGGAGATGCACCGGTCTTTGTATACAGGATGAAATTACAGCTGTAAAGCAGCTTGTGCAAATTCCTGACGGATTTCTTCCGTGGTGCAGCCGCAGGAGAGCATAATCAACACCTTGATGCGGCTCTTGAAGGCGGTCAAAGAACCGCTGAGAATGACACCCATCCGTTCCAGCTCGGCACCGCCGCCGGGATGATCGTAGCAGGCGAAGCTCTCGCCGTCAATGCAGCGGGTGGCCAGCACAACCGGAATCCCCCGATTCAGTGCCGTTTCGATCTGGGGCGTCAGATAGCGGGGGATGTTGCCGGTGCCATACCCCTCCAGAACCAGACCTTTCAGATCTTTGCGGAGGTACAATTCCAGCAGGTCTGCATCTACACCGGTGTAACAGGGGAAGATCGGTACATCCAGATCCACTTCTTCCAGAGGGAACACGCGGCCCTGATGGCTGTCCCGATAGTAACGCACGGAATCTTCAATGGTGCCGCCCAGCGGGCCGTAGAAGGAGTGGAATGCGTCAATGCGGCTGGAGTGCATCTTGCAGATTTCTGCTGCGGCAAAAATGGTTTCGTTGAAATAAATCAGCACCCCTCGCCCTAAGGAAGCTGGATGGGCGGCCACCATGGCAGCGCCGTAAACATTGCCCAGAGCGTCACTATAACGATCTCTGGCGCTTTTCATAGAGCCGGTAAATACCACAGGCTTTTCGCATTTGACGGCAGTATGGACAAAATAAGGCACTTCATCCATAGTATCGGTGCCTTGCAGCACCACAATGCCGTCCACATCAGGGCGCTGCTGCATGGTGCGGATCTCTTGGGTAAGGCGCATAGCTTCGTGGAGGGAGAGATCACTGCCGGGCATGGTGAAGGGCTCTCGGATTTCGATTTCAAAGGTGTCGTTCAGACCTTCCACCGCACGCAGCATCTGGGCGCCGGTCATGGCAGGGGAGACCTTTCCGGTCATAGCGTCCTTGGCACACTGAATGGTGCCGCCGGTGGCGAAAATAACAATATGGGGGCGATGAGCCATCGTATCGCATCCTTTCATCAAGGTAAAACATAGGTGTATTATACGAGGGGAAAGGGAGTTTGTAAAGGTGTATCCTTCCTAGGACGGGAGTTGACGAAATCCCCGTTGTCCGCTAAGATGAAACGGAACACAAAGGACAGAGTTGGCTGGATGCAATCGGGCAGAGGATGTGTGCGAGTGGATGGCCGGATGCGAACAGCCGTTGTATCCTAATACAGGAGGAAGTTTGTATGGAATGGAAGAACATTGGATTTATCGGATGCGGCAACATGGGCGGCGCACTGGCTGTGGCAGCGGCAAAGAAAAGCAAGAACCTGCGGTTTGCCAATCCCACCCGGGCAAAGGCGGAGGCCCTGTGCCAGACACTGGGCGGCACAGTCTCCACCAATTCTGCGGTGGCAGAGCAGTGTGATCTGATTTTTCTGGGTGTGAAGCCCCAGAAGATGGAGGGAGTGATAGAAGAACTGCGCCCCATCTGGGAGCAGCGGAGCGACCGATATGTTCTGGTATCCATGGCTGCGGGATGGACGCTGGAGGACTTGCAGAGCTTGGCCGGAGCCAATACCCCTATGATCCGTATTATGCCGAATACTCCGGTGTCGGTGGGAGAGGGCGTCATTCTCTATTGCACGGCAGATGTGACGGCCGAGGAAGAGCAGGCCTTCGTTTCGCTGATGGAGGGGGCCGGTGCGGTGGAGGTCATCGAGGAATCCTTGATGGATGTGGGCGGGACCCTCACCGGCTGTGGGCCGGCCTTTGCCGACCTCTTTTTGGAAGCATTGGCCGACGGTGCGGTGGCCTGCGGCCTGCCTCGGGTTCAGGCCCTTCGATATGCGGCGCAGATGCTGCTTGGTTCGGCCAAACTGGCACTGGAAAGTGGTGCGCATCCCGGTGCGTTGAAGGATGCGGTCTGTTCTCCCGGCGGCTCCACCATTCAAGGAGTTCGGACACTGGAACAGGGTGGACTGCGCAGTGCTGTGTTGGAAGCAATGATTGCAGCGTTCCAGAAAAATCAGACCCTTGGCGGCTGACGGAAGCCCAGTGATTGCCATGATTACACGGGTCACCGAAGCCACACTGCCGCAGGCGGCCGCCATTCACTCGGAAAGCTGGATCGAGGCCCATCGGAGCCTGTGCAGCGCAGCCTTTCTTGCAGCGCATACACCCGAGCGCCAGATGGCTTATATCCTCGCAGAGGAAACCAAAGGGGCGCAGTTTTATCTTCTGATTGAGGAGAAACCGGTGGGGATCGTGTCCGTCCAGGACAGTCTGATTGCAAACCTCTATGTGCTGCCTGGGGAACAAAACAAGGGATACGGAACAAACTTGCTGATGTTTGCGGTAAAGCAATGTGTCGGAGTTCCCACCTTGTGGATTCTTGCAAACAACGAGAGAGCCAGACGGCTGTATGAGCGCCACGGGTTCCGGCCCACCGGAGTGGTAAGAGAGTATGCAGGCGGTGTGAATGAGCTGGAATTTTCCCTGTGCGGTGTGGATTATTAAATGAAACCGGAGGGTGCGCAGAGTGCGCACCCTCCGGTTTTTGGTGTAAGGGATCAAAGATTGATGTTCAGCTTGTCCGCAAGGCATTAGGGACAGGCACTGCCGCCCAAATCACCCAGCGAAACCACCGCCTGCACCGGAGCAGTTGCGGTTTCTTCGCTGCAGCGGTGTTTGCTTCGGGATTTCAGCTGAAAGGTCCATGTGACATAACCGTTGCCCAAAGGAACCATGTGGGCTCCGTCCAATTCCAGACAGGCCAACATTCCGTTCTCCTTTTTTGAGCGGTGCAGGTAAGGAATGGTGAGGGAATAGTCATGGTGCAGTGCCTCCACCAGAGTCAGAGCTTGAGACCAAGCCATATAGGTGTGCGGCAGCACAATGATGCGGTCTTCGGAGTGCAGTGCATGGATGTGAATGCGCTGGGGGTCTTGAGGGTCCGGACCGCAGGCGTAAATGTCGATCAGATCCAGTCCGGCCTTGCGCCGTGCTGCGGCATCGGCAATGTCCTTCCAGCGCAGCAAAAACAGCACCGTTCCATAGTGGGATTGGTCCAAAAACGGGGCAAGCAGCTGATAAGTTTTGTTGTGATACTCTGTAGTGGACTTGTCCACAACAGAGGAGGGAAATGCACACATAAACGAACACCTCACAGTTAATTGCTCCTCATCTTAGCAGGTTTTCTTCGGGATGTAAAGGGAAAACCGCCGTCCGACGGAAATGGCAGCCGGACGGCGGAGGAAACTTATTGGAAGGTCATGCGATAGGACAGCTGTTTGGTTTCACCGGGCTGGGCGATGCAGATGCCCGCTTTGTCGGTCAGCTTGCGGCCTACAAAGTGAGCATCCGGCAGGGAGGACCAAGGTTCGATGCAGAGATAGTTGGTATCCTCGGCCTGATCCATGGTCCAAATGCCCAGATAGGGGAAGTCTGCAAACTCCACCGTCACATGAGGGCCGGATTTACGGCTGACTAAGCTGGCCTTGCGGACGGGCAGCTGATCCACCACCACGGTGTCCAGACCCACTTCCATCGGGCGCTTGTTGAGCTGGCCATCTTCCAACGGCAAAAAGCCCTTCGGCAGATCCAACATACCGCTTTCATCCATCGCATAAGGCTCCAAATGATCCATACCCTCAAATGCAATGGCATAGTCCCGCATGGTTTCGCCGGGCAGCAGCGTGGTGTTGTAGGCCTCGTGACCGCCTACCTCAAAGGGCATTTCCCGGTCGGAGCGGTTGGTGATGAAGTGCCGTTTAACCAGAGTGTTTCCCTCCAGAGCAAATTCTACTTCAAAGGTAAAGGAGAACGGATAGACCGCACGGGTTTCCTCATCATCGGTGGTGCGGTAGCGCACATGGAGGGCATCCGCCTCCACCGCTTCAAAGACCCGATCCCGACAAAAACCGTGCCGGGGCATGGAAATCTGTTTTCCGTCCAGTTCATAGACCTGACCACGGAGTCGTCCGATGACTGGGAAGAGCATGGGAGCATGGCGATCCCAGACGGCTGGATCGGCTTGCCAGATGCGCTCAATGCCGTCCAGCACCAGACTGTTCAGCTCGGCCCCTTTGGCAGAGATAGCGGCCTGAAGGATTCCATTGTTCAACATATCCATAATATCACCTCATATTATTCTGCTGTATTCGCAGTTGAATGGCTTGTTCCACTTCGTCCACCTCTTGGCGGAAGGTGCGTGCCGACACCCGCTGTGCATTGTGACCCAGAATAATGGCCTGTTCCAAACCGTCGGAGGTAGCAACCCGCACCCGATAGTGGCGCCCCAGTTCGTAGGAGGTGCGCTCAATAAAGGTGTCGGCGGTTTCGGCTTGCTTGGTGTAGACCACAAAGATGTTGTTGACCTTTTCCATGCTGCCGGGTCCACCCTTGATGCGGTAGGCGTCAAAGACCAAAATCACGCCGCACCGCTTGTAGCCTTGATAGTTGCACAGCATATGGATCAGCTGGTTTCGGGCGGCATCCAAATCCTCTTTGGCCAGACGGTTCAGGTCCTCCCACGCAAAGATAATATTGTATCCGTCTACCAGTAAATAAGTTTCAGCCGGTTCCATTTGGCGGAGAATCGGATGGGATTCCTGCCGCCGCAGCTCTGCCTGTGGCGTAAAACTCCGGGGCTTAATGGCTCCGTAGGTGCGAACAAAAATAGCTTCCAGTTCTTTGTCCTGTGCCTTGGTGCCGGAGTAGGTGGCACCACCCCGCCGAATGGGTGGCTTCGGTTCGGAATGAACCGGTTCCGTGCGGTAACTCCACGGCAAGTGCATCTGGTCCGGCACATCGTTCCACTTGACGGAATATCCGCTTCCATGGGCACAGAACACCGAGTCCGGTGTATGCTCCAGGTCGGATTCCGGCTGATAGCCCATCTGGGCCACCACTTCTTCTGTGTTGTGGCAGGGATGATAGCCGCCGGGCTGCAAATGAAGGCGACCTCGCCCACGAGTGTAAGTGACCACTTCTTCCGGATAGTCCTGCATAGCGGAGACCGGAGCGGATCCGGTCAGCAGACTGCGTTCGCCCATGGAATCGGGCAGACTGCATTCGCCGCCCATCCGCTGCAAGTCGGCCATCGCCCGGCCCACGCAGTCTGTGGGGAGGTCCAGCCGGAACTGATACCAAGGCTCCAGCAGGATGGATTTGGCCCGCATCAGGCCCATACGGACGGCACGATAGGTGGCCTCACGGAAATCGCCGCCCTCGGTGTGCTTCACATGAGCTCGGCCATTGAGCAGAGTGAGCCGTACATCGGTCAGGGGAGATCCGGTGAGGACACCCAGATGTTCCCGTTCCATCAGGTGGGTGAGAATGAGCCGCTGCCAGTTGCGATCCAAGGTGTCCTCACTGCACTGTGTGGCAAACTCCAGTCCGCTGCCGGAAGGAAGGGGCTCGATCAGTACATGTACCTCGGCATAGTGGCGCAGGGGCTCAAAATGTCCGACGCCCTCCACCGGCTCGGCGATGGTTTCCTTATAAACAATGCTGCCGGGACCGAAGGTAACATCCAAGCCAAACCGCTGTTGGATGCGGGATTGCAGCACTTCCAGCTGTACTTTGCCCATAAGTCGCACCCGAATCTGCCGCAGCTGGCTGTTCCAGACCAAGCAAAGCATCGGATCCTCTTCTTCCAGCTCCTTTAATTTGGCAAAGGTGGTCTGGGGGTCCGTTCCCTCCGGAAGAAGGACCTGATAGGTCAGCACGCTTTCCAAGGTGGGGGCAGGAGCATCCGGTTGGATGCCGAGCCCTTGTCCGGCATAGGTTTGGGTCAATCCTGTGACGGCGCAGATACAGCCGGGTTCGGCCAAGTCGCAGGGTTTGTACTTTTCACCGGAGTAAATACGAATCTGATCGGCTTTTTCGGACCATACCTCGCATTCATCCAGGTCCGGTCTGCGGTTGGTCAGCATGGTTTTAGGCTTCAGGCTGCCGCCGGTGACTTTCATCCAAGTAAGTCGTTTTCCTTGCGCATCCCGGGAGATTTTGTAAACCTGCGCACCGAATTCCTCGGGATTGTGGGGGAAGAGGGTGTACTCCTCCAATGCATCCAGAAGTGCCTCGACGCCTTCTAATTTCAGCGCAGAGCCAAAGAAACAGGGAAAAAGCTGCCGCCGACGGATGGCATCTGCGATCGTGGCCGTGGTAAAAGAGCCGTGCTCCAGATATTCTGTCATCAGTGCTTCAGAACAGGTGGCGATCTCCTCCAGAGTGTCTGCTTCGCTGCTCCCCAAGGGCATACAGCCTTCATCCAACTGACGGCGCAGCTGCGTCATCAGTGTGTCCGGACTGGTTCCGGGCAGATCCATTTTATTCAAGAAAAGGAAGGTGGGGATTTGATGTTCTTCCAGCAGTCGCCAAAGCGTTTCTGTGTGTGCCTGCACGCCGTCGGTGCCGCTGATGACCAGAATGGCATAGTCCAGCACCTGCAGTGTGCGTTCCATCTCTGCGGAGAAGTCCATATGGCCCGGGGTGTCCATCAGAACCAAAGAACGGTGCTTCAGAGGCAGTTCTGCCTGCTTGGAAAAGATGGTGATGCCACGATCCCGCTCAATGGAATCTGTGTCGAGAAAGGCGTCCCGGTGATCGACACGCCCGATTTTTTGAATGGTACCGCTGCAATACAGCATTCCCTCCGAGAGGGTCGTTTTGCCGGCATCCACATGAGCTAAGATGCCCACAACCAGTTTTTTCATGGTAAATGCTCCTGTGTACGATGATTGCCTTCAGTTTACCATAGATTGCGGCGCATTGCACCCCAAAACAAAAAAAGACCGCCCTGCGGACGGTGGGAAGTGAAAAAATAAATAACCCCCATCTGTGCCCTTCCACAGATGGGGGTTACTTCTGTTCACTCTTGGTATCTAACATCAATTGTTTACCTCTCTTTCTATTGATTTGCAAACTCAAATCTCACTGGCCACGCTTCCTGATTCGGTGTACTCTGTATTCCCGAATGCGCTCCTTGCGTATGCTGTACTCACAGCTGGGACGGTCATCGATGGGACAGGACCGGGATTGAACTTGTAGTTTGGATTGAATTCCTTAGTACATTGGACTCATTCCTTTCTGTAACTGTATATTAGCACTATTGCAAAGAGATGTCAACTGGTTTGTGAAAAAATTTGTGCAAAATAGGGATAACTTTTGCGGGGGTTGCCTATTTATGGAAGACCGCTATAATAAGATTACAAACGAAAGAGGGGAGAATGTCTATGGCTGAGACTTTGAATATGAACATCATTGCCCGTATTGATACGGACTTTCCAACAAAATTTGGCATTCCCCGCCAAAGCGGTGTGGTGGAGCAGCTGCAAGGCAGAATTGTGTTTGCGCCGGAGTATCGAAATCCGGATGCACTGCGAGGAATCGAAGGGTTTTCTCATCTATGGCTGGTGTGGCAGTTCTCTGAGGCAGTGCGGGAAACTTGGTCTCCCACGGTGCGCCCGCCCAGACTGGGCGGAAATGCCCGACTGGGTGTGTTCGCCACCCGTTCGCCCTTCCGACCCAACGCCATTGGTTTGAGCTGCGTCAAGCTGGATCGGGTGGAATTGCATACCTCGGAGGGGCCGGTTCTCCATGTGTCCGGTGTGGATCTGATGGACGGAACGCCGATCTTGGATGTGAAGCCTTATATTCCGTATGCGGACAGCCACCCGGAGGCAACGGAAGGCTTTACCTCCCAGCATTGGGAGCGGGCCTTGGAGGTGCAGTTTCCGGAGCATTTGCTGGAGCAGGTGCCGGAGGATAAGCGTGACGCACTGATTGGTGTGTTGGAAAATGATCCCCGTCCTTCGTATCAGAAGGACCCGGAGCGGGTGTATGGTCTGCCTTTTGGAGGGACAGAGGTAAAATTTACCGTTTCAGACGGAGTGCTGACGGTGAAGGATGTGACTTTGGAATAAAAAATCCCCGACTTGGAAGTCTTGTTCCAAGTCGGGGATTTCGTTATTCATGGGGATTGGAAGGCTCCTCCGTGGGAAGGAGAGAAACTCTGGTTTCCTCCACCCGGCGGTCACAGACCCGAAGAACTTCAATGTGAAGCCCGTCCACATCGACGGAAAACTGAGTGCCGTCCCGTGGGATTTCTTCGGTTTCGTTGAGAATCAGACCGCTGAGGGTGTTGTAATTGTCACGCTCGGAAAACACAACCCCCAGAGCCTTTTCCACATCCTTCAATTCGGCACGGCCGCTGATCAGCCAAGTGCCGTCCCCGTTGGGGAGGATGTAATCTTCGCTTTCGTCGTATTCGTCGTAAATGTTGCCGACGATTTCTTCAATCAGGTCCTCCAAGGTGATAATGCCTTGGAAGGCACCGTATTCATCGGTAACTACAGCAAAGTGAATGCGTTCCTTCTGCATCCGGCGGAACAAATCATCACAGATGACACTGTCGGGCACATAGAGAGGCTCTTTCAGCAATTCCCGCACCGGAGTGTCCTGATTCAGGAAAAAGTCTTTGACATAGAGCAAACCGATGATGTTGTCCGGATCCTGCTCGTACACCAGGAATCGGGAATAGCCGGACTCACGAATCAGGTCGGTGATGCTGTCCCGGCTTGCCTCAATGTCGATGGTTTCCACATCCACCCGATGGGTCATTACATCGTAGGCCTGAATGTTGTTGAATTCAAAGATGTTGTCAATCATCTCGCCTTCAGTGGACTCGATGAGGCCTTCTTCTTCGCTTTCATCCAACATCATGCGGATTTCGTCCTCTGTGGCATTGTCACTGATTTCCAGATGCCGAATGCCGAACAGTCGCAGCAGAAGTGCGGAGCAGCCGGTGGCCAGCCACAGCAGCGGCAATAGCAGAAGAGTGAGTGCTTTGGCAGGAGGAATGACCAGTTTTGCAACCGGATAGGGTTTCTCCATGGCGATGCGCTTAGGAATCATGATCCCAAGGCTGACCATAAAAAAGCACAGCAGCAAGGCAAGTAGAACCAGTGTAAGGGTATTCAGAGGTCCCGACGCCCAAGCACGAAAGGCGGCCGTACCGGACAGACGGCCGGCCAGTGCCGGCGCCAGCTGGACGGCGGCAAATGCACCGGACAGAAGGGCCATCAGCCGGGAGAGCAACTCCACGGAAGAGAGGAACCGATCCGGTTCGTCGGACAGTTCGGCGAGTGCAGCGGCGTGTCGGTCACCATGCTCTGCATCTGTTTTCAACTGAGATGCATTGAGGGAAACCAACGCCTTTTCTGCGGCGGATAGCAGGCCAGTAAGAGCCAGCAGAATAAGTTGCAGGATAATTTGCCATATGAGGGGGTTCATAGATCTCATACTCCTTTATGAATTGTTCAGAATTATACCATACCATCGACGAAAATTCAACGAATCAGAAGCAATTCCACAAAGGGACGAAAAAAACCGTCTGCCCAATCGGCAGACGGTTTACTTACTGGTCCTTTTGAGGGGTATTTTCCTGTAAATACCGCTTGAAGCACTGGAAGGTCTCCTCGCTGAGGTCGTGCTCAATCTTGCAGGCATCGGACTCGGCAACCTCCTCGCTGACACCCAACGAGCGGAAGAAATCCGTCAGAAGACAATGACGCTGATAAATGGCAGAGGCCAATTCGTATCCCTTTTCGGTGAAGTCTAACAGACCGTTGGCATCGGTGGTGATCATACCGTTTTCACGCAGCTGGCTCATGGCCACGCTGACGCTGGGTTTGCTGACATTAAGATGATGCGCCACATCAATGGAGCGGCAGTTGCCCTTCGCCTGGCGAATCATGAGAATCGCCTCCAGATAATCCTCACCGGACTTATGGACAGCCAAACAAAGGCCCCCTTTCCTATGGATTTCTTTCAGTATAGCATAGCAAATCGGAAGGAACAAGGGAAAAAGAGGAATTCTTGCCAGAGGGGCCGGCAGATGGTACACTGGAACTGCAAACAGGAGGGACTGGGATGAAGAAATTGGCAATTTTTGACTTGGATGGAACGCTGTTCGACACCGTGCGGGTGAACTATCTGGCGTATCAGCAGGCATTGGAACCGTTTGGCTATACGGTGGAGGAATCGTTCTTCCGGCATCAGTGCTTTGGGCATGATTATGGTACCTTTGGGCCGTGGCTGGCACCGGGACTGGATGCAGAAGGGCTGCGGCAGGTGCATTTGGCAAAAAAGGCCTGCTATTCTGCCTGGTTAGGGGAAGCAGTTAAAAATGAGCATCTGTTTGCGCTGATTTCCTTGATGCGGCCGGAATATCACCTTGCCTTGGTAACCGCCGGTTCCCGAAGCAACAGTAGGGCCATTTTGTCGCACTTTGGAGAACAGGAATCCTTTGACCTGATTCTGACCAGCGAGGATGTGCCCCGGCCAAAGCCGGACCCGGTCGGGTTTCAGATGGCCATGGCACACTTTGGTGTGATGCCGGAGGACACCCTCATTTTTGAGGATTCGGATACCGGCATTGCGGCGGCAAAAGCCAGCAAAGCGCACCTGATGATTGTAGATGGCTTTCACTGAGAAAAACCGGCGGCAGAGCAAGGCTCTGCTGCCGGTTTTGAATGCAGTCAGGATTGGGCCAGCTGGCCTAGGAATTCTTCAAAGCAGATCCCATCCGTGGGAGGGAGATTCAATTCCATGGTGCGCTGCAAGGCGGTGGAAATAAACCGCGCTGCCTTTGTGACGGCATCGGTGAGCGAGGCACCATTGACCAGATCGGCGATCAGAATAGAGGAAAACACATCACCGGTTCCACTGCGGCAGCGCCCGACCTTCTTCACGGTCAAAAGCTGGTGGGAACCGTCCTGCTCGTAAATGAAATTACCCAGTGTCTCCCCCAGATCCAGACCGGAAATGACCACCCGATCCGGCCCCATGGCGGCGAGTTGACGACTCATCTCCAGCAGCGTGGATTCATTGGGAGCGGCGTGATAGGGGGTCCCGGTCAGCACACAGGCCTCGGTCAGGTTGGGGGTGATGATGTGCGCATATTGCACCAACTGTTTCATGTTCTGAGCAAGTTCCGTCGTATAGGTGGGATAGAGGGAACCATTGTCACCCATGACCGGGTCTACCAGAACCAGAGTGTCTTCACGAGAAAATCGCTGTAAAAATCCCTCCACCAGTTCAATCTGCGCTACCGAGCCCAGAAAGCCGGTGGCAATGCCTGAAAAGTGCAGGTCCAAATGAGCCCATTCATCGGCGTAGCGCTGCATGTGTTCCGTGCAGTCCGACCAGTAGTAACGGTCAAACCCGGTGTGGTTGGAGAAGATGGCCGTAGGCAGGGGGCAGCACTGCAATTTCATGGCAGAGATAATGGGCAAAGCCACGGCAATCGAGCAGCGGCCAAAGCCGCAGAAGTCGTTGATGACGGCTATTTTCTTTTGGTGGTTATGATCCATAGCAATCCGGCTTTCCAAGTTAAAAGATACATGTTTTATTATGATACAGCGAAACGGCGAAAAGGGGAAGTGAAAATTTGGAAATCATGGGATAGAAGCGGTCAAAACCTTGCCATTCTCGCAAAAATTTGCTAGAGTAAGCTAAGTTTGTTTGGAGAGGTTGATTCATTTGGCAAAGAGAGAAAAAATCAAGCAGTTTCTGCCGGTCACTCGGCAGGATATGTTGGATCGGGATTGGTACTGGTATGATTTTCTGCTGATTACCGCAGATGCCTATGTGGATCACCCCACCTTTGGCGCCGCCGTGATTTCCCGCCTGTTGGAGGATGCCGGATACCGGGTCTGTGTGCTGGCCCAGCCGAATTGGCGCACCACGGATGATTTTACGCAATTTGGCAAGCCCCGGCTGGGGGTCCTGATTTCCGGCGGAAACCTCGATTCCATGGTGGCCCACTATACCAGCGCAAAAAAGCATCGCAGTGAGGATCTTTATTCGCCCGGCCGCCGTATGGGATTGCGTCCGGACCGGGCCACCGTGGTCTATTCCAACAAGGTGCGGGAGGCCTACGGGGACATTCCCATCGTCATTGGAGGGTTGGAGGCATCCTTGCGCCGGTTTGCCCATTATGATTACTGGGATGATAAGGTGCGCCGCAGTGTGATTTTTGATGCACAGGCAGATTTGTTGGTCTATGGCATGGGAGAGACAGCCACACTGGAAATTGCAAAGGCGCTGAAACAAGGCAAACGGCCTTCGGACATCACCCAAGTGCGAGGGACTGCCTTTGTCGCCAAAGATCCCGGAGAGTGCTGCTGGCGTGCGGTGGAGGTGCCGGACTTTGAAACGGTGAGAACCGACAAGATGGCCTATGCCAAAGCCAATATGGTGGAATATCAGGAGCATGATCCCATTGTGGGCAAAGCGATTTTGCAGTGGCATGAAGATCGGCTGCTGGTAGTCAATCCCCCGGCCCTGCCCCTCACCACGCCGGAGCTGGACCATGTGGCTGAACTGCCCTATCTGCGCTCGCCCCATCCCATGTATGATTCCATGGGTGGTGTGCCGGCCATTGAAGAAGTGCGTTTTTCCGTGACCCATAATCGGGGCTGCATCGGCGCCTGTTCTTTTTGCGCCATTGCCTTTCATCAGGGCCGCATGATCACCTGCCGCAGTCAGGAGAGTGTCATTCGAGAGGTGGAGGAGCTGACCAAGCTGCCGGATTTCAAGGGGTATATCCATGATGTGGGCGGTCCCACCGCCAACTTCCGGCATCCGTCCTGTCAGAAGCAGCTGAAATGCGGGATGTGTAAGCATCGAAACTGCCTGGCTCCGGAGCCCTGTCCCAATCTGGATGCCGACCATTCGGACTATCTGCGGCTGCTGCGTCGGGTGCGGAAGGTCGATGGAGTGAAAAAAGTGTTTGTCCGGTCCGGTATCCGGTTTGATTATATGCTGGAGGATAAAAACGACGACTTTTTCCGGGAGTTGGTCAAGTATCATGTCAGTGGACAGCTGAAGGTGGCTCCCGAGCATTGCATTGACTCCGTTCTGGACTATATGGGCAAGCCTCACATCGAGGTTTATGAGCGGTTCCAGAAAAAGTATCAGCAGCTCAATGCCAATGCAGGCAAGCAGCAGTTTTTGGTGCCTTACCTGATGAGTTCCCATCCAGGCTCCACCTTGGAGGATGCGGTATCCTTGGCGGAGTACCTCAACCAGATGCACCGCCAACCGGAGCAGGTGCAGGACTTCTATCCGGTGCCGGGTACGCTCTCCACCTGTATGTATCATACCGGCATTGATCCTCGCACCATGAAGCCGGTGTATGTGGCCAAAACACCCCATGAGAAGGCTTTGCAGCGGGCCTTGCTCCAGTGGAAGCGCCCGGAAAAGCACGCACTGGTCATGGAAGCCTTGAAAAAGGCAGGCCGTACCGATTTGATCGGCTATGGTCCGGAGTGTCTGATCCGACCCAAGGCCGGCCCTGCGCCGTGGGAATTGGAACGGGAAGAGCGCCGCAAAGCACAGGAAGAAGGCCGACCCTATCACCCAAAGAAGAAACGGGAAGGCTGGCACGGAAAGCCGTCCGAGGGAAAGGGGACTTCCGGTCGCAGCGGGTCCAAAGGCAAGTGTGAGGACCGGCGTGGTCGTTCGGATCGCCGCAGCGGCGGCAGCGACCGGACGCAAAGCAAGCGATCTGGAGCACATAGCCGAAATCATAGCGCTGCACGGGGCAAAGGCAGACGCTGAATCGTGGAACCACCAAGGAAAGAGAAGTTATCCCACCACCGGAGGAACCCGTTTTCTCCGGTGGTTTTGCTCTGAAGCACCCGACGAAAGACCTTGCTCCATAGAGAGAGGAAGGTCTTTTCCTGATTTGAGGATTTTTTTCCTTCCACAGCCGCAGGAGGAATGAAAGCAATCGCTTGTTCCCGTCCGGTTGGTAGAATGACTTGGCAAAAGGGAAGAAAAATGGTATAATTACTTCAAACTTCTGCATTTCTCGACGGAGGACCCGCCGAGAAAGATGGAATACAATGGAAAATTAGGTTACATAATCCGGTAGTAAGCGCAAAAGCACCTCACAAGTTAGAAATAAGAACGGAATTTAGATCAAGAGAAACGAATGTGGGTGTGGTTTGGCAAGTGCCAGTGACCGCATTCTGGTGATAGAACGAGTTGATTTGTATGGATGATGTGGAGAGGAGCGTCAAATATGTTTCAAGTAGGGGAAACTGTTGTTTATGGAACGACCGGAGTGTGTACGATTTCGTCCATTGGACCGCTGTCGATGCATGGCGTGGACCGTCATCGCCTGTATTACACGCTGCAGCCGCTGCGTCAGGAGGGGGCTGTTTACATTCCGGTGGAGGGCGAGCACCACAAGGCCCTGCGCTATCCGCTGACCACGGAGGAGGCGGAGCAGTTCCTGCTGCGGCTGGTGGACATCCCGGCGTATGAGATCGAAGGACTCAACTTCAAACAGCGGACGGATGGCTTCACCGCTGCACTGCAAGAAGCCAACTGCGAGGGATTGCTGGGAGTCATCAAAGCGGTGTCCAAAAAGAAACGCTTCCGCAGGGAAAAGCAGCAGTACAATGTGGATTACAACTTCTACAAGAAGGCCATGAAGCTGCTGTGCATGGAGCTGGGCTATGTGCTGCATCAATCGGAGGAGTCCGTGCGCAAGCAGATCGAGGCATGTTTGGTTCCGGAGGAAGCAGCCGAACCCGACGAAGAAGCATAAAGCGACGGTTTGGGGAGAAATTTCTGCGACTGCGTGAATCACAACAAAGAAACGGGAGCATATCCATCGGATATGCTCCCGTTTGTGCATTTGTGTGGAAAAAGATGCTGTTTGCGCTCTGATTACGATTCGTAAATGGTATGGATTTCGGCTCGGCGGTGCCAGATGGTGGACCAGCAGACACCGAGGGTCAGCAGCGCACATACCGACAGGCAGACCCGATAATCCAACACTTCACCCAATGCTCCGACCAAGAGGGAAAGAACGCTGCTGGCAGCCAGAATGACCACACCTTCCAGTGCATTGACCCGGGCACGGTAGGCATCGGGAATGTATTTCTGCACGGCGGCCTGACGCATGGTGGCACTGTTGATGCCCAGAAAGCCCACGATGCCACGGTTCAGCAGCATCAGAGGGTAGGGGAGCCAAAGCAGAAGCAGATCCATGCATTCATAAATTTGGTACACCAGAAAGGCAAAGCCAAATTTTTTCGTTTTCTCGATCTGTACGCGATAGCAGAACAGACCGCCCAAGGATCGTCCCAAAAATTCCGCCACGGCAAACAACGCATACATTACGCTGCTGAATCCGGGGGCTGTGCTGAAAAATGCAACCAGAAGCGGGCCGTAGCCTTCGGCCACTCCGTTGGTGACCGCCATGTAGGCATAGATGCTCTGTAAGCCTTTTTCCTTCCGCAGATAGGCAACGCCGTCCTTGAAATCCTGAAGCCAAAGGGCAAAGGAGTAGGAGTCCCCCTCCAAATTCCTGCGCTCGGACAGCTGAATGCGGCTTTCTGTCAGGGCCGCAAGCAAAGAAAGCACTCCCTGGCCAATCAAAATCCAAGCGACTCCGATGGTGTTCATTAGTACGGCAGCCAGGGGCATCATCATCAGATTCAGCACCGGATACAGCATGGCAGACACCGCATAGCCTTTTTCTTCCATGCCTTTCGGGATCAGATTGGGATAAATACTGTTATAGGCCAGCGAATCAAAGCTGCCGAGACAAGCCAGAAGCAAGGAAAAGCCGAGATAGCCTAAGTAATGAAAGGGCTGATACAGCAGATAAATCCCCGCTGCGGCATAAAAAACGCCATTGATGAGATCCCCGGCTACCAGAAAGGGCTTGCGTGGGAAGCGATCCATCCAGGGAGCCAGAAAGGTGGGAACCAAAAAGCCGGGAATCACCCGGATCGCAAGAATCAGAGCCGACGCCAAGGTGCTTCCGGTCTTCTCATACACGAGAAAGGAAAGGGCAAATCCGCCGGCAATGCCGCCAATCGCACCCAAAGCGGATGCCAGCATCAGCAAAGTGTAGTTTTTTGTCCAAAGTGTGCGCTGCATACTGCATTCCTCCTTGTGTTTATTGTAACATTGAGCTTAAATGCAGGGCAAGAGGACATATCTGGGACATATTTGGTAATTTTACTTTCTTAGTGAGGATAAATTCATACATCCGGGAAATTCGACCAGCAGAGAGGCGACCTGCTTGTACTGCCGGTGATGTTCATACCATTCCACCATCCATGGCAGGTGGAACAGACAGAAGCCCACCGGCATATGCTTGCGACAAAGGGAAAAGGTCTTTTTCAGGGAAGCGCCGTAAGCGTCTGAATCCAGATAGGAGGGCGTGGTCAGGCGCAGACGCACCGTGCGGCACATCTCGCCTTCCGTCTGTTCCGGGGAAGAATCCGGAAGTGTATCCGCCCGATCCAGTGCCTCCAGTGCCGCTTCGATTTTTCCCAGTTTTTCGCAGCAAATGGCCAGCTTGTGCAGGACCAGACGGGAATCACAGCTGTGCTTGGTTTCAAAATAGCGCATGGCCTCTTCATAGCGGCCTAACTCGATGCAGGTAGCGGCACGGTTGTAGTCGATCACTTCCAGATCTTCCACGGAACCGAGAGAACGGGCCAATCGCCGGGCAATGTTGTAGTGCCGCTCCATATTTGTCACATCCAGCTGGATGGAATAACATCCGCCCAAGATCATACGGGCGTGGAGCATGACCCACGGACGGCCTTCTTCAGAGGCCCGGGCCGTTGCCTGCTGCATAAATTCCACGGCCAAAGAGGTTTCGCCTCGTTCATAAGCGGCAACACCGGCACGCAGGCAGGTGTAGCCACAGGGGTACAGCTGTATGGCCGCTTCACAACGCTGTTGAAGAATGCGCTGCAAAGCCAGCTGTCTGGCGTTCATCAGCAGCTCCAGTTCCGCATCCAGTGGACCGGCACAGGTTGTGATGTGGGAAATCAGCAGTGCATCCACGCCCCAGGGACTGGTTTCATAGCAGCTCCATTCTTCTTGCGCCATGAGTGCGGCGAGAGGGTCCAGCTCCAGCGAACACAGCAGATCATAGGCGGTTTCTATCAGTGTACCGCTGCATCCGTTGGTGCCGCAGTTCCAGCAAAGGCCAAGCCGTTCGAAGAGCAGCTGAATGATTTCATCCGAGGGAGAAGCCTTGCCCTGTTCAATTTTGGAGAGATAGGAAGGGGTACAAATCCCCTTGCAAAGTCCTTCCTGACTCCAATCGTGTTCTAAACGGGTCTTGCGAATCAAAAACGATGCGTAATCCATGTCAGTCACTTCCCCAAACGGTGTGTTGATTGGAGTGATTATAACACACACTGCGAAAAAAAGGGAGGGGAGCGGATTTTTGTGCGGTCCGGCGGAGACCACTTCCCAAAGCGGATAAAATTGGATATAATCAAGCTGTAACGAATGAAGTCCCAACGAACAGCGGAGAGGCCGGTGGGTCGGTGGGTGCAGTGGAGGCAACAACATGATTTATTTGTTGGAAGATGATGACAGCATCCGAAAATTAGTGATTTATGGTCTGGAAAGTCAAGGCTATGAGGGGAAAGGCTTTGGCACGCCCTCGGAGTTTTGGAAGGCCATGGGGCAGCAGCGGCCGGAGCTGGTGCTGTTGGATATTATGCTGCCGGAGGAAGATGGCTTTTCGGTGCTGCGTAAGCTGCGTTCTGCGGCAGACACCCGAGATCTGCCGGTGATTATGCTTACGGCCAAGAACAGCGAGTATGATCGAGTGATCGGACTGGACAACGGTGCGGATGACTTTGTGTCCAAGCCTTTTAGCATGCTGGAACTGGTCGCCCGGGTGCGGGCGGTGCTGCGGCGAGGCAAGCCCCGTGAGGCAGAGACGGAGTATCGGCTGGGAGCGCTCTATGTGTCCCCGAAGCGCCATGTGGTCCAGGTGGATGGGGCAGATGTGCTTCTTACCAATAAGGAGTTTGAAATCCTCTGTCTGTTGCTGGAACATACCGGAACCGTGTTGACCCGGAATGTGTTGATGGATCGGGTGTGGGGATGTGAGTTTGAGCGGGAAAACCGAACCTTGGATGTTCATATCCGCACCCTGCGGGCCAAACTGGGCGAAGTAGGGAACTGTATTGAAACCGTCCGTGGCGTAGGCTACAAGATTGTGAACGGGCAGTGATATGAGACGAAAAATCGTTCAGTATTATATGCTGGTCAGCGGCTTGGTGCTGATTTTGAGTTTTGGACTTTTCTTAGTGGCCGCTTACCAATATGTGCAGATGGAAAGTATGCAGCACTTGAAATCGGAGATGACCTGCATTTCGGAGGGGATTCGCCTCAACGGAGCGGCCTATTTTGAACAGCTGCGCACCAAGGATCGGATTACATGGATCGAGGCAGACGGAACTGTGCTTTATGACAGTGCCCCGGAACAAGCCTCCACAGATGATCTGCTGGAACGGGAGGAGTTCCGGCAGGCATTGGAGGAAGGAAGCGGCAGCAGCACCCGCCAGGCCGAAAGCTTCCCGCAGTATTATCTTTACTATGCCCAGCGTCAGCCCGACGGTACGGTGCTGCGGGTGTCCTGTGCACAGGATTCCATGGTGTCAGTCATGATTATCCTAAGTTCGCCTCTGTTGGGCATTTTTATTTTAGTTCTGGTGCTCTGTACTTTTTTTGCATATCGCCTGGCACGACAGATCGTGCTGCCGATTAACCAGATCGATCTGGATTATCCCAATGTGGACGCCACTTATCGGGAGCTGACCCCATTGGTATCCAAAATCCAGCAGCAAAACCGCACGATTGCACAGCAGATGGATGAGTTGAGTCGCAAACGCCGGGAATTTGCGGCCATCACGGAAGGGATGACGGAGGGGTTTCTTCTGTTGGACCCGCACACCAATATCCTGTCGGGCAACCGCAGCGCACTTGCGCTGCTGGAACAGACTTCAGGTCAGCAGATCGAAAATCTGCGCCGGGACGGCTGCGTGCCGGAAATTCGGGATACGGTGGAATTGGCCATTGCAGGGAAACGGTCGGAGTTTATTCTGGAAATCGAAGATCGGTCCTGGCAGATGATTGCCAATCCGGTGGTGGCCCACGGACAGGTGCACGGCGTGGTAGTGCTGGTGATGGATGTGACGGAACGGGAACAGCGGGATCAGCTGCGCCGGGAATTCTCTGCCAATGTATCCCATGAACTGAAAACGCCTCTGACATCCATTTCCGGCTTTGCGGAGCTGATCAAAGAAGGATTGGTTCCGCCGGACATGATGCAGGAGTTTGCCGGAGATATATATCGAGAATCCCAGCGTTTGATGGATTTGGTCAACGACATTCTGCGGCTCAGTCAGTTGGACGAACAGGGGGCCATGCCCAGTGCGGCATCGGTGGATCTGTATGCCCTCAGCCAAAGTGTCCTGGATCGGCTGGCCTCGGTGGCGGAGGAAAACGAAGTAACGCTGCACCTCACGGGAGAGACGCAGACGGTGTGGGGTGTGGAACCGATTTTGGACGAAATGATCTATAATCTCTGTGAAAACGCCATCAAATACAATCAGCGACCCGGCAGTGTGGAGGTGTTGCTGCGCCGGACAGGGGATGAAGTGGTATTGACGGTCCGGGATACCGGAATCGGCATCCCTACCAAGGATCAGCCCCGGGTGTTCGAGCGGTTTTTCCGAGTGGACAAGAGTCACAGCAAGGCGGTGGGCGGCACCGGCTTGGGATTGTCCATTGTGAAGCACGGTGCGCAGTATCACAACGCACGGGTGGAACTGAACAGCCGTTTGGGCGAGGGGACCGAAATCACCCTTTTCTTTCCGGCGGAATCGAAGAAATCCTAACAAACGCAGCACAGGCTTGCAGGTATTTCCTGCAAGCCTGTGCTGCGTTACACCATGCTCCACTGGCACAATGGAGTATTTAACCTAAATTTAACCTAAGTTTGGTTTTGGATTTAAGATAGCTGCGGTAGAGTAAGACGGTAATCTGTCCCCTGTGTGAGTGCGAGGGGAAATGAGAAAAGGGAGATCGAAAATGGACCTGTTCGATGTGTTAGGCCTGATTGGCGGCCTAAGCCTGTTTTTGTTTGGTATGAATCTCATGGGAGCGGCGCTGGAAAAGCGTGCAGGCAGCGGATTGAAGACGCTGTTAAGCAAGCTGACCACCAGTCGTATGACCGGCTTCCTGACCGGTCTTGGTGTCACTGCGGTGATCCAGTCCTCGTCTGCCACCACCGTCATGGTAGTCGGTTTTGTCAACTCCGGTCTGATGACGCTGGGGCAGGCAATCAATGTGATCATGGGTGCCAATGTGGGCACCACCGTTACCGCTTGGATTCTAAGTCTGTCCGGTATTGAGGGTGACAGCTTTTTCCTGGAGCTGCTGAAACCCACATCCTTTACCCCAGTGCTGGCCTTGATCGGTGTGATCCTCTTTATGTTCTGCAAATCGAACAAGAAGAAGGACACCGGCATGATTCTGCTGGGCTTTGCGACGCTGATGTATGGCATGGATGCCATGTCCGGTGCGGTCAGCGGTCTGCGGGATGTGCCTGAATTCCAGCACATTCTCACCATGTTCTCCAACCCCATCCTGGGTGTTCTGGCCGGCGCAGTGCTGACCGGTATCATTCAGTCCTCCTCGGCTTCGGTGGGTATTTTGCAGGCCCTTGCTTCGACCGGTCAGGTCACTGTGGGCAGTTCCATTCCGATCATCATGGGCCAGAATATCGGAACCTGCGTGACGGCGATGCTGTCCTCCGTGGGTGCCAATAAGAATGCCCGCCGTGCGGCGGTGGTGCATCTGAGCTTTAACATCATTGGCACCACGGTCTGGCTGACGGTGTTCTGCCTGCTCAACGCCCTGATGGATTTCTCCTTTATCAACCTGCCGGCCAGCGAGTTCAGCATTGCGGTGATCCACACCGTGTTCAATGTGCTTTGCACCCTCCTGATGCTGCCGATGGTCAATCTGTTGGAGAAACTGGCTTGCCGCATCGTGCCCGATGATAAGACGGCAGAGGATGAAACGGAGCTGGATGAGCGCCTGATGACTACCCCCACCATTGCCATTGACCAGTGCCGTGTGGTGGCCGGAGAGATGGCAGTGGGTGCGGAAGAGGCCCTCAATACAGCGGTTTCGCTGCTAAAGAAGTATGACAACAAGACAGCGGATCGGGTGCGCCAGCTGGAAAACGAGGGTGACCACTATGAGGATATGCTGGGCACCTATCTGGTGCGGCTGGGTGCCCATGACATGAGTGCTTACGATAGTGCCGAGTCAGCCAAGCTGCTGCATGCCATCGGCGACTTGGAGCGGATTTCTGACCACGCAGTGAATATCATGGGTTCTGCGGCGGAAATGCATGAGAAGAAAATCGTGTTTTCTGCGGAAGCCAATCGGGAGCTGGGAGTCATTGTGGCTGCGGTGAACGAGTGTGTGGAACTGGCCATCCATGCCTTTGTGAATGAGGATTTGGATCTGGCCCGTGAGGTGGAGCCGTTGGAGCAGGTGATCGATGCGCTGAAGAGCCAGCTGCGTTCCCGCCATGTGGTGCGGTTGCAGCGGGGGGAATGCTCCATTGAGGCCGGCTTTATCCTGAACGATTTGCTCACCAGCTTGGAGCGAGCCAGTGACCATTGCTCGAATCTGGCCGGATGTGTCATTGAGATGGCCCATGCCAGCCTGGATCTGCACGAGTATCTGCACGGTGTCCGTGGGGAGGATCCGCTGTACATGGATCGCTACGATGCTTACGCAAAAAAATATGCCTTGATGAATTGAAAAATTCCGTTGACCTGGTGGGGTAAACTGTGTATATTATAGCTGTGAGGCGAAAAGCTCCTGATCAGGACTGTTCGATAGGAGGATGAGCAGAATGAAGTTTTATGTCTGTGAACATTGCGGAAATATCATTTCATATGTGACGAACCGGGGCGTTCCGGTGATGTGCTGCGGTCAGAAGATGGCCGAGATGGTGCCGAATACTTCGGACGGAGCCACGGAAAAGCATGTCCCTGTCATCACGGTGGCCGGCAATCGAGTTAAGGTTGCGGTCGGCTCGGCGGCGCATCCCATGTTGGATGCCCACTACATCGAATGGATCGTGCTGGAGACCAAACAGGGAAGCCAGTACAAGGAGCGCAAACCAGGAGATCAGCCTGCGGTGGAGTTCATGCTTAGCGACGGGGACGAAGTTGTCGCCGCTTATGCATACTGCAACCTGCACGGGCTGTGGAAAGGAACGATTGAATTATGAAGTACATTTGCGATGTCTGCGGTTATGAGTACGACGAGGAGCTGGGCGATCTGGACAACGGCATCGAGCCCGGCACTGCTTGGGAAGATGTCCCCGAGGATTACCTGTGCCCCCTGTGCGGCGTGGGTAAGGATATGTTC
>JARIAU010000071.1 GCA_029257695.1 Oscillospiraceae bacterium | reverse complement strand
GTGTTTCACGAACGACCTCACCGGATAAAGCCACTGGTTTTCCACAACAGCCTTGGAAACCCGCTGTGCCCCGAGGGATTTCACTCCGCTTGCTTGCTTGGCGCAGGGATGGGGCACTCCGCTTGCTCGCTTGGCATGGGGGCAGGGCGCTCCACTCGCTCGCATGGCACGGGGACAGGGCGCCTGCTTGCTTGGCACGGGGACGGGGCGCTTCGCCATCTGCTTGTTCTCCTCCGTTTTGCGGCAGCCCCTCTTCCCCTCGCCTGCCCACTTCTCCTGTCATCCTACCATCTCCACATCGGCCCTCCTGCGTGCAGCGCCAAATCTTTGCGCTTTTCCGACTCCCACATCCCCGCCGCAGGACGAACGGTCGCACTCCACACGCTTTGCCGCTTCGCTCCTCCAAAAAACAGCGGCAGTCTTGCAAGCGGCTCTGACGCAATCGAGCGGCTCCGCAGAACAGGAGCAGACAAAAAACCCGCCCCGAACCAAAGTTCGGGGCGGGTTCTCTTTGACAAAATGAGGTTCAAACGAAGGGTGGATGCTTACTTGCACCACTTAGCCATAGCGGCATCGATCATCTCGACGCACTTGGCGATTTGAGCATCATCCTCAGGCACCAGCTCAAAGAGAGGTGCACGCACGCTGCCCAGATCCAGGTTCTCCCGACGGCGCAGGATCTCCTTGATGGTGGCATACATATTGCCCTTGGTGGCGCACATGGCATAGATGATGTTGTTGATGTCATACTGCAGCTGACGAGCCTGCTCTGCCTCGCCGGCCTTGACCAGCTCGAACAGCTTCAGGACCAGCTCGGGATAAGCGCCGTAAGTGCCGCCAATGCCGCCGTCTGCGCCCATGGCCAGACCGGAGATCAGCTGCTCATCGGGGCCGTTGAAGACCACGAAGTCACGGCCGCCACGGGTACCCTCATCCTTGAACTGCTGGATGTCCTGGGTGGGCATGGAGGAGTTCTTCACGCCGGCCACCATGGGGTTCTTCAGCATTTCACGGAACAGGGGCATGGTCAGCGCCGTACCGGCCAGCTGGGGAATATTGTAGATGATGAAATCTGTGTTGGGAGCGGCAGAGGAAATGTCGTTCCAGTATTTTGCGATGGCATACTCAGGCAGGTGGAAGTAGATGGGAGGAATGGAAGCAATGGCATCCACACCCAGGCTCTCTGCATGACGGGCCAGCTCCATGGAATCCTGCGTATTGTTGCAGGCCACATGGGCAATGACCGTCAGCTTGCCCTTGGCTTCCTCCATGACCGTCTCCAGCACCAGCTTGCGCTCAGCCACGGACTGATAAATGCACTCGCCGGAGGAACCGCCCACATAGGTGCCCTTGACACCCTTGGCGATCAGATGGCGGGTCAGAGCACGGACCGCATCCACGGAGATCTGGCCATTTTTATCGTAGCAGGCGTAGAAGGCAGGGATCACACCCTGATATTTCGTCATATCTTTCATTTTCTGAAATCCTCTTTTCTTTCAACAACAGGTCAACAGCGGGTCGAGAGACCCGAAGGCCCCAGTGCTCGTTTCGACTTGCTTTCTCTTAAAGTTTAAACTTAAACACCGCTTTACGGACCTGTTCCGGACCATGGACACGCATCTTGATGTCGTGTGCGTCACCGGGAAACACGACCAGGAAAGTGCCGGGGCGCATAACGAAGGTGTCCAGCGCCTCGCTGCCGTGGTAGGCGTAAAAGTCGTTTTCGGGTTCGCTTTTGAACTCTTCCAAATCCTGCGGGTCGGCAATAGACACCTTTTCACAGCCTTGCAGCATGATGTGGATGTCCCCGAACTTGTGGTGGGCTTCATAGAAGCACTGATCCTCCGGAAGAGTCTCATACTCAAAACAGTTGAGCCACAGATTATCTCCGTCCATATCATAATGGCCGGGCTGCAGCCCGTCGAGGCCCTGGGCGATCCGCCGGAGGGCGGTGTCCAGGTTCTCGTTCAGACCGAGATACTTCAGTGCATCCCGGTTCTTTGCAAAAATCACAGCAGGTTCTCCTCCGTCTCAGGATCGAACAGGTGGACCAGATCCTCAGGGAAGCAGATATTGATTTCGGTACCGAAGGTCAGGCCGCCGCGCTGGCTCTCTTCCAGCTCGGTGGTGGGGATACGGACCACCACATCCTGCTCGCAGCAGGTCAGATGCAGGTGGATCTCGCTGCCCATCATTTCGCTGACATCCACGGTAGCCTTCATGGTGGTGTTGTCGGCATCCTTCTTCATGATCATATGCTCGGGACGGCAGCCCAGCACCACGCTGCGGCTCTCATAGCCCTTTTCGGCCAGAGCCTTCTGCAGCCGCTCGCTCAGGGTCATTCTGCCGCAGTTGCACTCCACATGGTAGCCGGCAGCATCGTGGATCAGCTCCGCCTTGAAGAAGTTCATCTGAGGCATACCGATGAAGCCTGCCACGAACATATTGGCGGGATGCTCGAACACTTCCTGAGGCGTGCCGATCTGCATGACCCAGCCGTCCTTCATGATGACGATACGATCACCCAAGGTCATAGCCTCGGTCTGGTCGTGGGTAACATAGATAAAGGTGGTGTCCACACGCTGACGCAGCTTGATGATCTCGGCACGCATGGCGTTACGCAGCTTGGCGTCCAGGTTAGACAGAGGTTCGTCCATCAGGAAGACCTTGGGCTCACGGACGATGGCACGGCCGATGGCCACACGCTGACGCTGACCGCCGGACAGGGCTCTGGGCTTGCGCTCCAGATAGCTGGTGATGTCCAGAATGTCGGCAGCCCAGCGCACACGCTTGTCGATGTCCTCCTTGGACATATGGCGCAGCTTCAGTGCGAAGGCCATGTTCTCGTACACAGTCATGTGGGGATACAGAGCATAGCTCTGGAAGACCATGGCGATGTCACGGTCCTTGGGCTCCACATTGTTCATCAGGGTGTCGCCGATGTACAGCTCGCCGCCGGTGATCTCTTCCAGACCTGCGATCATACGCAGGGTGGTGGACTTACCGCAGCCGGAAGGGCCGACCAGAACGATGAATTCCTTATCGGCGATGTCCAGATTGAAGTCATGGACGGTGGGCTCGGTGGCACCGGGGTAGGTTTTCACAATATTCTTCAGATTCAGAGTTGCCATAATAGTAAACCGTAGGCGCACTGCATCCGCACGCACGCCCTCGCCGAGAAAGAGCGGAACCTTCTCGACCTTACGACAGGTCTCCACACTGCCGCACCGCCGGTCGGCGGAAAGTTTTCCTCCTTTTTACTCCTCCGGGCCGCTATTGAAATGGAGTAGCGGCCCGGGGCACAGATCGGATTGGCGGGCCGTAAATCAGCCCTTGACCGCACCCATGGTGATGCCCTGGGTGAAGTACTTCTGGAAAATCAGGAACACGATGATGATGGGCAGGGCAGCCAGAGTGGCACCGGCCATGATCAGGCCGAAGTCGGTGGCGTTTTCTGCCTGCAGCGTGGCGATGCCCAGCGAGATGGTCAGTTCCTCGCTGCTGGACAGCATGATCAACTGCATGAAGTAATCGTTCCAAGTGTTGATGAAGGTGAAGATAGCCAGAGCGCCGATGCCGGGCTTGACCATGGGCATGACGATTTGAGTAAAGGTACGCAGCTCGCTGGCGCCGTCAATGCGGGCGGCCTCCAGCATTTCGCCGGGGATGCTCTCGGAGAACTGCTTCATCAGGAACACGCCGAAGGGCCAGCCGACGGTGGGCAGGATGACCGCCCACAGGGAGTCGTACAGACCCAGTGCGGAAATTTCACGGATCAGGGGGAGCAGGATGACCTGCTTGGGCAGAGCCATGGCGCACACGATCAGGGAGAACACCAGACCACGGCCGATAAAGCGCTTCTTGGCCAGTGCGTAACCAGCCATGGAGGCGGTCAGGCAGGTCAGCAGCATTGCAGCCACGGACATGAACACGGTGTTCACCAGCCAGCGGATGGCACCGGGGACCACGGGGCCCACCAGAGGACCAAACTGGAACAGGGGTGCGGCTCTGCGGGAGAACAGCTTCTCAAAGTTGGTCAGCACGAACTCCTTGGGGAACCAAGTGGGCTGTGCGGCGTTGATCTCAGCGGCGGATTTGAATGCGCCGGTGACGATCCAGTACAGGGGGAAGATAAACAAGATTGCCATGATCACAAGCAGGATGAGGGCAATCACATGATACGCAGATTTGCGTTCCACGCCGGATTTCATTACGCATTCACCTCCTTATTTCTCTTTGGCCAGCTTGAACTGAATGGCAGACAAGACGGCGATGAAGATGGCCAGAATCACACCCATTGCGTTGCCGTAGCCCAGACGATAGAGCTTGAAGGCGCTGTAGTAGATGTAGTACATGACCGTTTCGGTTGCATAGTTGGGACCACCGGAGGTCAGCAGCTGGATCAGAGCGAAGCACTGGAAGCTGTTGATGGTGGTGATGACCAGGATGTACAGGGTCGTGGGCATCATCTGCGGCCACTTGATCTTCCAGAACACCTGGAGGTTGGTTGCGCCGTCCACCTTGGCTGCTTCCACCAGAGAGGTGTCCACATTGCCGAGGGCGGAGACATACAGGACGATGGGCTGGCCCACGGAGGTGGTCAGCAGGATCAGGATGATGCAGCCAAGGGCGAATTTGGGGTCGCCCAACCAGTTAATGTTGTGATCCAGAATACCAGTGCTGGTACCGACATAGTTCAGGATGCCATAGTAGTTGTTGTACATCCACTTCCACACCACGGTAACGGCAACAGAACCGGTAACCACAGGCAAATAAAATACGCAGCGGAAGAAGCTCAGCAGCGGGCCCTTCATGTTGTAGATGGCGGAGGACACCCACAGGGAGAAAATGCAGGTGATCGGCACGCTCACCACCACGATGATCAGGGTGTTGATCAGAGCCTTGTGGAACACGGGGTCATGGAACAGTTCCACATAGTTCTGGAACCCGATGAACACATCGCTCTGCGTTGCGTTCAGGTTCGCGTCAAAGAAGGAGGTCACGACACACATGACCATGGGGATGATAACAAATCCCACGAAGAATACTAAGCTGGGCAGCAGGAAGAGGTAACCAGAGGTCGTCTCTCTCCGCACCAGCGCCCGACTCATGGCCGGCTGTTTTTTGTTTGCCAAGGATAAGCACTCCTCTCTCAGAGTTTATTCTCAAGGGGCTGGAGATATACATGACACACCGCTGCATCACAGTGTGTCGTGTATACCCCCAGGATTAGCAACACCCCTTCTCCGCACATTGCGGAGAAGGGGTGCGTTTCCCTTCAGTTCACTGGATCAGTGTAACTAAGCTCAGGATTGTGTTGAACCAGCCTTACTTGCTGGCAGCGGCGTTTGCCTGACCGCAGAAGTTCTCGACGGCGCCGGCCACATTGCCGGTGCTGTTGACTTCCTGCAGCATGTTCCACCAAGCGGTACGAGCCTCGGCCCAGCCGGCGGTGACCTGATAGTAGTCGCCCAGGTAAGGCATCAGCTTGCTGTACTCGTTCATAACTTCGTTGTCGCCCCAGACGCCGGTCAGGTCAGTGCCCTCGGCATTGGAACGGACGGGGAAGAAGGTGGCAGCCTTGACGGCGTCGACGGTAGCGGCGCTGTCGCACATGTACTTGATGAAGGTCTTAGCAGCCTCGATCTTGGCGTCGTCGCCGTTATCGAAGATACCGAAGCCCCAGATGCCGCCCTGCAGCTTGGGCTCACCGCTCTCGGTGGGGAAAGCCATGGGGACGATCTCCTGACCGTTCAGGGTCTTGCCGGCGCCGGTGTCAGCACCGTTGGGGTTCAGCTGCTGCTGGATGTTCCAGCAGGAAGCGATCTTCAGAGTCTCGTTGTAGAACAGAGCGATCTCGTCGGCACCCTGCAGGGAGGGGTCGAATGCGATGGCGTCCATGTCATACAGATCCTGCAGAGCCTGGACATTCTTGGGGTCGTCCCAAGTGTAAGCAGTGTGCTCGGGGTTGGTGAAGGTACCGCCATACAGGTTGTTGACGAGAGCACGGGTGCCCTGGTCGCCGCCCTGGCCGGCGCAGTAGACAGCGCCGATGGTGGTGCCGAAGTGGTCATGCATTGCGGTCATAGCGGCCTTGAAGTCCTCGGTGGTCCAGGTGTGGTTCTCCAGATCGAGGTACTTGTCAGCGCCGGCTTCCTTGAAGGCATCCAGGTTGACGCCCATGCAGTGAGCGGTCATGACCATGGGATACTCATAGACAGCACCGTTCTCGGTGGTGCAGGCGTTCAGAGCGGCCTCGTTGATCTCACCCTTGTCCTGCTCGTCGAACATATCGGCCAGATCAACCATGTAGCCCTTAGCGCCCCAGTTGGCCACCAGTCTCTCGGGGCCTTCCAGGATCAGGTCGGGAGCGTTCTTGCCGGCCAGAGCGGTGTTGACCTTGTCGTCACCGTCGGCATAAGCCAGATACTCGACCTTGACTTCGATGCCGGTCTCGGCCTTGAAGTCGTCCATCAGCTTCTTAACGGTCTCTTCCTTGCCCCACTCACCGACGGGATAGGTCCAGAGAGTCAGGGACTTTGCGGCCTCGCCGTTGGTGTTGCCGGCGTTGCTGCTGGGGGTGCTGCCGTTGCCAGAACCGCCGCAGGAAACCAGGGCGAGGGACATGGTCAAAGCCAGCACAAATGCAAGAATCTTTTTCATGTTTGTTCCTCCTTGATAAAATTGCATTTTAACAAATGCATTCGATAAACTATCTTGTCTATCTGTAAGAATTGTACAAAAACAAATGCAGACTGTCAAGTGATTTTAGAAAACTAATTTCATTTTTCTGTTTTGATGAAAAAAACTTTTATTATATCGTCAAATTGCCCAAAGACGGCTTGACTTTCCCCCTCCTCCCCACTAGACTGAAGGCAGCCATTCCGGAAATCATTTCCACAGAGAAAGGAACGATGTATCTTGAAGAAACACATCCTGTGTCTGGGTGACTCCAACACCCACGGCTACTGCGCCGACCCGACGGACTGTGCCGACGGCGGCATCCGCTTCAACGAGGACGAGCGCTGGACCTGCCTGCTGCAAAAGGCACTGGGCGAGGACTATCTGGTGACCGAGGAAGGTCTCTCCGGCCGGACCACCGTGTTTGTGGACCCGCTCCATGAGAGCATGGATGCCCTCAGCGTGGCCTATCCCCTGCTGAAAAGCCACGAGCAGATCGACCTGCTCATCATTATGCTTGGCACCAACGACACCAAGGACCGTCTGGGCATGAATGCCGCCTGCATCGGTCTGGGCATGGAGCGTCTGGTCCGCAAGTGCATGAGCGTGGACTGCTGGGCAGACAATGCCAAGCCCAATGTGCTGATCGTTGCACCTCCTCCCATTGGGGATAAACTGAATGACCCCGCCATGGGCGTCACCTGCCCGGCCAAATCCCGGGAGATCGCCAAATACTACGAGGAAAAGGCCAAGCTGCTGGGCTGCCACTTCATGAATGCCGCCGGCTGCGAGTTCAATGCGGTGGACCATATGCACCTGACCCGCAAGGGCCATGCACAGCTGGCCGAGCGCTTCGCCGCGCTGGTCCCCACTCTGCTGTAACGGCGCCTATATACATTATATATATAGCAACTGGAATAAAATGGCGAATATGGTTGGCGGAGGACTTCCTTTCGTTCCCACCCATTTGTCCGCACGGTCTGCCCCTTTTCGGGCAGACCGTGTTTCTTTTTGGGGGAATGTTCCACGGTTCCGGTGCAATTTGGGCACCCCCCAACCCGGGCGGCGCACGGGAGAAACGCACCTTCTCGGGCGCACACCCGCTCTCGTTCTGTTTTCTGCGTTGTTTCCACCACAAAACAACACGCACTGCGCCTGTGTTTCGTCAGGCGCAGTGCGTGTTTGCTTGTTTCTTGATTACTTCAGCAGTTCCTGTGCAATGGGGTCATCCACATCCATCACCACCACTCGGCGGTTCTTTCTTCCCTCGCTCTCCACGAACTTGCCGTTGGCATCCCGATCCTTTCCTCGGACAAAGGGATCGGCATCAAAGCCCAACCCAATCGTCAGCAGTTGATCCTCCGGCACGCCAAAGGTGCTGACCAACAGCTCCTTTACCGCCGCGGCCCGGCGGTTGGAAAGATCCACCCGAGCCTGCTGACTGCCATCCGTGGCAGTGGTGCCCGCCAACAGGATCTTGTGATCCGGGTGGGCCAAAATCACCTCCGCCACCGGCTTCATTGCTTCCTTCGCTGCTTCTTTGTCACTGAACACATCACTTTCGGCCTGGAACATGACCTGTGTCGAGTTCAGCTCAAACGGAGTTTCAAAGACCAGTGCCGTCTCCGGCGCACTGGGCTCCTCCGGCCCATGCAGCTGGAAGGTGTATTCCACGCTGTCTCCCCTGGGTTCCTTTACATGGATGTAGTAGGTGGTGTCCGGCAGCAGCTTCATGCTCTGTGTCACTGCTTTTCCATCCTGTTTCGCACACAGCGGGCTTCCATAGGGATCAAACGCTCTCTCTCCATACTGATCGTAGACCCAGAATTTAACTTCTTCCGTTCCGGGTGTCATATTGACCGCCGTGAGGTCATAGACAGCATTTTCCACCGAGTTGGTCGTAAACGCATACCACTGGCCCTGCTTATTGCTCACCTTGCCGGAGAGCTGGACCTCCAGAGGCACCATGCCGCCGTCATCCTGGTTCGTGCCGGCCGTAATTTCCTGACCGCTCTCCGCTCCTACGGACTCGGCCACACGCTCCGCCGTAGAATAACCCGTTTTCTGTTCTTCCGGGTCCCGGATCACCAGAGAATATTCAATGCTGTCCCCCTCTTTTGACCAAATATAGACATAGTAGGTGGTCATGGGCGGCAATTCCAAACCGATGGTGGCCGCCTTGCCGTCCTGTTCCGCACACGGCGCCGCTCCATATAAATCGTGGGTCTTTTCTCCGTAGGCATCATAGATCTGCACGCTAAGCGGGCCGGTTCCCACGGTCTGATTGACATATGTGACCTTATAGGTGGCATTTTCCGCCGCACCGGTGGTAAACGCATACCACAGTCCGCCCTCCCGGGTTGCCTTTCCTTTCATCCGGGTGTTCAACGGCAGCAAAACCGCATCGTTTTGGTTGGTTCCGCCACGAATGCCTTCCGTCTGTTCGGTCACTTCGCCCGGTTTGTCCGTCACCACGGTCAGCGTGCCGCCCTTCTGCGGCTCGGCCGCAGGCTTCTCCTGCGGTTCCTCTCCCTGGTTGTTCTCACCGGACTGGACGCTGCTTGCGCTTTGTGCCGGTGCATCCGGTGCCTGTTTTCCGCCGCAGGCAGTCAGGGCCACCACCAGGGTCAGCGCCAGCATCCATACAATCATTCGCTTCATTCTCGCTCTTCCTCCCTGCTTATCTCTGATTCGTCCCTTGATCCGGCCAATGGATCTCCACGGTATATTCGCCCGTCTTCTCCGGCTCGCCCCACACATGAATGTAATATGTGGTATCGGGCAGCAGCTCCAAATCCAGCGTGACCGCTTTGCCATCCTGCTCTGCATCCAAAAGACTGAAGTTGTCGGGCAGCATGGTTCCATCGCTATCCCGCACCTCCAAATGCAGCGCACCCGCACCTCGGGTCATGTTGACGATCGTGATCCGACCGGTGCCGTTTTCCGTCGAATCCGTGGAGAACGCAAACCACTGATGCTCATTCCGCCCCACCTTGCCCTTCAGCTTTGCATTCAGCGGCAGCAGCTGGGCCTCTGCCTGGTTGGACGCAGCGGAGACCGCCAAGCCATCCTTTGCTTCCGGACTGGGCTGCGTCCGGCTGGTCTCCCCCGTTTGCCCCTTTACGCTCCGCACGCAGAAAGAGTAAGACACAACCTCTCCCTCCGGCACCCAAACCTTGATGTAATAGGTCGTGTGGGGCAGTACATCCAGATTGAGCGTAGCTGCAGTTCCCTTCTCCTCTGCACACAAACTCTCATATCTTCCGCCAACTTCCTTTCCCTCTGCATCATAAACCATCATGCTTAGGTCTCGACTCCCCACCGTCTGGTTGACCGCCGTCAGCTTGTAGGTGGCATTCTCCGTCTCGTCGGTGGTGAAGGAAAACCATTGCACCGCTTCCTGCTCCATCTTTCCGATCAGTTTGGTGTCCAACGGCACCTCTTTTGCCTTTGTTTGGTCGCTTCCACCCGTCACCGTCTCAACATTCGCAGGCTTGTTCGCCGCTCCGGAGGCCGCAGGCTCCTTCGTTCCCGCAGCGCTTTGGGTTCCGTTGGGTGTTTTCGCTTCGGAGGCCGACGCCCCCTGCATCTCGGCATTGCTCTGGCTTGCGTTGGGTGCTTTCGCTCCGCAGGCAGTCAGCGCCAACAGCAGCACCGACGCCAACGCCAGCGATAACAGCTTCTTCTTTGTCATACAAGTCCTCTCCCTTTCGGTAATCTCTTTTCTATCCGCACAGACCACAGATGCTGCGGCCTGCCGCTTTCACAATCCGGTCTGCACCGTCTGTCACCCCAGAATATGAACATCCTTCGTAGAAGGCTGTCCCAGCGGCAGAGAGGTGTCACTGGGCCAATAGGTCTTTTCCGGGTCGATGCTGACGATCACATGCTGTCCATCGTAGGACTCCAGCCCTTGGGCAAACCGCACCGAAACCATAGTCACTTCTCCGCTTCTTGGGCCGTCGATCCCCATCAGCTCCATGGTTTGCGGAGTGTCCAATACCAGGAGGCGGTAGGTCTGGTTCGGATCGGTCCAGGCCGCATTTGGGTCCGCACATCCCTGAAGGGCAACCACTTCTTCGTAGCTGTATGTATCCAGTGTTCCGGTAAACACAATGCGAGCCCCATCCGTGGGAAGTGTCTTCTCCTCATCCGTTCCCCCGACGGCAGGCGAGCCCTCGCTCCCCTGTGCCGCCCCAGGCTCCGCATCCGTGCCGGGCTGCTGCAGCGGGTCGGCTTCCGGCAGCTGCGTTTCCAGCATGCTCTGATCTGAAAGTGCGTGCCAAAGGATGTCTCTGCTGCTCAATTCGTGCGGAACGGAAACCAAGGGACCGCTCCACTGTACCTCCTCCTGCAGCCGCTCTCCCTGCAAGGTGACACGGATGATGCTCACACTGTTGCTTCGGCCGTCCAGCACCCCTAAACGCAGTCCCGTGCCATCGCCCTGCAAAGAAAAGGACACATTGGTGGTATAGCCGATGCTGCCGCTGCCCCGACTCTCCTGCAGCACATCTTCCGGCGTCACCACCACTTGGTTCTCCGGATCATACTGAAACAGCCGCACCCAACTGCTCTGATCCTCTTCCTCCTGTGCCACCAACAGCGTCGGCACCGGATCGTCCGTCTCTAATTGCACCAACGCATAGCGATAATTTCCGGTGGGCTGTACCGAATAAAGGGCGTAGGAATAGCGATCCACCTGGGCAAGGATCTCCCGATAGGCTTCCATCGCCTGCTCCACCAGATCCAGATCCGGCTCCTCCACCGAACCCGAATCCGATTCAAGCTCCGTGGAGCTGCTCACGGGCGGAGGGGCAGGCACTTCGGCTCCACCCGTCGGTCCGGATCGCTGACTAAGTCCGTATACTCCGACTCCGACCACGGCCAACACCGCTACCGTGGCAAGCGTCAGTTTGACCGCCCCAAGACCGCCAAAGGCCGCCTTCACACCTCCCGCAGCCGCTGCTCTGCCAGATGCAGCCGCTCCCGTTCCGGCCGTCGAGGCTGTTCCGGCATTGGCTCCGGCCGCCGTTCCGGCTTGTTCCAATACCTTTTGAAGAATCCGGTCATCCGGAAGGGCTCCCGCCTGTGCCTCCTGCGTACCCATAAGCCAGAGCAAGAAGGGCATGGGAGCCAAGCCGTAGAGTTTGGTTCCCTTCTTCTCCAAATCCCGAACCTTCGCCTCCACCTTCCGGCGTCCGTACAGCAGCCGGCTTTTCACCGCACTTTCCGACGCACCCAGAGCCTCCGAAATTTCTTTGACCGACCGCTCCTGATAGTAATACATACCGATGACCGCACGCTGATCTTCCGGCAATCCATCAATGATGTCCCGAATCAGCCGTACACTTTCCGCCCGATCCAGCACAACATCCGGAAGATTTCCTGCGTCAAGATCCTCAAAACGCTCTTCCACCGCCTCGTCCGGCTCCTCATTGCCGGCCAATTCCGCAAACAGCATCGGCTTTTTCTTTCGCAGGTAATCTCGGGTCGTATTGGCCGCAATCTGTCGGATCCATGCCCCAAACTTTGCATCCCCCGCAAAGGAGTCCAGATGTGTATACGCTTTCAAATAGGTATCCTGCAACAGATCCAGAACGGTATTTTCATCCCGGATCATGGATTTAATGGTGTAATACACTGCAGAATAGGTCTTCTCATACAGAGCTGCCTGTGCCTCCTGCTTTCCCGCTCGGGCGTCTGCGACCAGCTTCTCCAGTCCGTCCGCACCGGTCTGGGTTCCCATCGCACAAAACGGGCATACCTCGCTGCCCTTGGTCATCGCTCTCCCGCACCGTTTACAGTTCATGATGCTTCCCTCCACGCAGTTTTTTCAACAATGCTTGCCAAATGCTTTCTTTTTTCTTTGGGTCAATCGGGAATGATTCCACTGCGGCCACAAGTATGCTTCGTATCCTCTGTTCCATTTGCTCCTCCGTTTCCTGTGTTGTGCCTGTGATTTGAGCCTTACACAGATAAAACGAATCCGAATGCTTGTCGGTTGCACAAAAAATCAAAATTTTTCTTTTTTCAGAAATACCGTCAAAAAAATGCAGAGGTACACGCAAAATGGCATCGTTTGTTTCATTTTAGCAGAAATAATGCTTTGAATCAAGAAATCCTCGGCCACGCAAAGGCCGCCCCTCTGCCTTCTGTCCTGCGCTTTCGCACCTCGGTTTTGTTGCGGCCCCTTCGGGCATACCGCAACGCAAAAAGCCACCCCTGAACCGATGGTTCAGGGGTGGCTTCCTATGTAATTGGATGATCCTTCCGAATCAGCGGCCCTCGTCAGGATACTCCCCTTGCAGCAGCTGGTTTTCCTCCTCGGACAGATACTTGGGGAAGATCCGCTCCAAGAAAAGGCTGGTCAGCAAGGTGGTCAGGACGGGCGTGAACAACACCGGCCACCACTGCTCCAAGGTGAAGATGATGAGCTGCATATGCAGCAGCACCAACACAAAGGTGGTGGGCAGGTGCCGCAGGGCCAGTGCCAGTGCGGTGCCGAACAGCTGCTTGAGTCCCATCTCAAACCGCCCCAGCAGGGGCAGCAAATAACACAGCATTCCGGCAGGCACCAGCAGCGCCACCCAGTAGGCCACAAACATCACCGTCCCCTGTGCGCTGGTGTTGCGGAACAGGGACATGATGCCGTAGCCATAGGCAAAGATCACGGCAAAGGGAAGGCAGATGAGGGTGACCTTCCAACCCTTGCGGAGGTTGGCCTTGAACGCCTTCCAGAACACGCCGAAGGCGCCCTCCTCCTTCTGGCGGAACACCTTCACCACGGTGTAGTACAGCGCCGCCGACGCCGGGGCGATGGTGATGATGGGCAGGCACAGTGCCACCCAAAACAATCCAAGCCCCACAAAATCCACGAAGCGGCTCATCATGCGCCAGACCAGCGCATCCGGGTTGAACAAGTTATCCATTCTGACTTCCTTTTCCCTGAACATTAAATATGCTTGTCGGCCAGAGCCTCTGCAATGCGCTCCCGTGCCTCCTGGGCCTTCTCCGGCTCCCGCCGGACATACTCGTGGTACAGCAGGTCGGACACAAACAGCTGTGCAATCTTGGCAGACGCACTGCCCAAATGGAAGGGGCCCTCGTTGGAGCCGCACTGCA
>JARIAU010000065.1 GCA_029257695.1 Oscillospiraceae bacterium | reverse complement strand
CCAGCAGCTTGGCAGCGATAAGATGGTACAGCAGAATGTGTTTTTCTACAATGCTCAGCTGCATGTGTTGGATGCCACTTATCTGTGGGTGATCAAGTCCACGGACGGCGGCCAGACTTGGCATTCTCCGATGATTTTGAATGGGCAGGTTCGCCCGGAACAGGGTACCAGCAAGTTCTATGGCGTGGGCCCTGGTGCAGGCCTCTGCACCCAGGATGGCACCATCATGATGACGGCTTATACCCATTCCAATGAACAGTGCAGTTTCATTTATTCCACTGATAATGGAACTACTTGGCACCGTTCCGAAACGGTTCAGAATGCTGGAAATTGGTCCAGCGAAAGCTGTTTGGTTGAAATTGATGACCATACCGTTCGTCAGTTCTATCGTGACGGAATTAATTCGCTCCGCTATACCGACCATACCAAGGGAGAGGATGGCCTCTGGCACGCAGGAAAAGCTGTGGATACCGGTGTAAAGAAGACGGCTGGCAATCAGCTGTCCGCTATCCGCTATTCCGGCACGCTGTACGGCAAGCCCATGATTATGGTGTCTACGGCCGTTGCCGATGGTAGAACTCGCCAGAATGGCCATGTTTATACCTTTGTGTTGGAAAATGACAATTCGCTGACACTGGTGAATTCGCATCGAGTTACTCCTGGTAGCTATAGCTATTCCAGCTTGACTGAGCTTAAGGATGGTTCGATTGGTCTGCTGTATGAGGGGAATGGTATTCAGTACACCGTCATTCCTAAGAACAATGTGGTTCCGGAAGAGAAGTACACCCATGTGGATCAGAACCTCACCTGCGGCGAGTCGGTGCTGCTGCCCGGCAATGCCAAGGATGCCATCGTCAACAGCAATCCCGATGCCGTGGAAGCTAAGATGGAACAGGTCCCTGCCCATTCTGCCCATGTGTCTAACGGCGCACAGGGTCGTCCCGGCACGGACTCCAACTTTAACGGTGAGGTTACCGCACTGAGCAGTGCCCTGTATCGCTTTGTCAAGACCGAGTCCGGTTACCAGATTACCACCACTGCCGCAGACGGCACGCAGGTTTGGCTGTCCACCGACAATATCGGTTATCCCTCCTCTACGGCCATGGTGTCTATGAATTTGGAAGATGCCGGCAATGGTGAGTTCTATCTGAAGTCTGGCACTAGTTATTTGTACTTCTACCGTGATGGAGACAAAAAGGCTACCTTTGATCGGTATGACAGACAGCATGCTGCTTGCAAGTTCCAGCTTTATCGTCCCGCTGCCGAGGGTGAGCAGACGCCCGACATCAAGGGTTATGTTCAGGTCAAGAATCTGAATGAGATCAAGGATAACGGCTTCTACCTCGTCACGGCCAAGATTGGTGGCGACATCTATGTGGTCAATCCTTCTACCAGTGATAACAAGTACGCCCAGAGCCTGAAGCTGGACACCAAGGCCGGTGTGGTTTCCGGTGATGTGGTGCACCATGAGCTGAAGTTGAAGCTGACCGGTAAAACTGCCGGTACGGCCGATGTTCAGGTCGGCGCCACGGTGTACCATGTCACGGTCGCTCACAAGCCTGCGGAAGGGTGGAGCCATGACGAGCATGGTCATTGGCATGACTGCAGCTGCGGCGAGAAAGTGGATCAGGCCGAGCATACCTATGGCGATTGGAAGGAGCTGAAGGCTCCCACCGAGACCGAAACCGGTTTGAAGAGCCATACCTGCACGGTTTGTGGTTATGAAGAGGTTGTTGAGATTGCGGTTGTTCCCGGAACTCCCACCACTCCCACTACTCCCGACCAGCCAAGCACTCCCACGAATCCTACCGATCCCACCAATCCCACCAATCCCACCAATCCCACGAATCCCACCAATCCCACGAATCCCACCAAGCCCGCTCAGCCGGGTCACGGTGTGACTCCCCAGACTGGTGACAATAGCCAGGTGTTCCTCTGGAGCATCACTGCTGTGATTTGCACGCTCTGCATCGCAGCACTGGTGGTTTCTCGCAAGAAGAAGCACGCCAACTAAACACAAAACACCCCCACAGGACTGGTCCTGTGGGGGTGTTCCTTTTGCTGGGAAGGGGAAACACATCTGAAAAGAGCAGAGGTAAAGAATTTTTCCGAACAAGTGTGGTTTGGTGCCGGGAGGAGCAAAGGATCAGCACATGAAGACTCCAACGGACGAAAAAATGTCAGCGGATACCTTATTATTGAAAGCAATCGGAACCGGAGGGAAGAGCAGAGAGTAAATCAAAAGCAACAATCTGGTCCATGGAAATGCAAGAGCCGTGGTCTGTGATGATTCTGCAACGGCGGCGATCAATGATCTGAACGGTATCCGTGCAGTGCAGATAAACACCGCCGGATTTGGAGGGATCGGGTTGAAAGTAGGAGATCCGAACCGCAGGGTGGTCCGGAAGATGTGCCTCCAGCCAGCATAGCTGTCGATCCATCAGGACCTTTCGATCTTCATCCAGTTCCGGTTCCGGCTCTGTGGTTCGCCCGGCCTCTTGAAGGGAGGCATTGTATCCGGTCAGTGCGGCAAAGGGGGCAAACTGGGCGGCCCGGTTACGCCTTGACATGCGGGGATGGGTTCGAGAAGAAGGATGAGGCAGTTTGATGATGTCATCATAGGGACCCTGCATGAAGGTTCCTCCTTTGCATGAATTTAGGCTTTGTGTCCGCCGATTTGACGGTTGCGCTCCATGGCGGTGGCGCCGTTTTGAAGGTTTGTGCCTTTCAGAATGGAGTTTTTGCCAAAGCGATGACGAATGGACAACATAGCATCCTGTATCCTTCGCTCCCGCCTGCGGTCGGCTTCCTGCTGTTTTGCTGCATCTGGGTCAGAGAATAAATCAAATTGTTCCGGGATTGGATTCTCTTGAATCTCTGATTCGGATTGGACCTGATTGGCGGAAATAGTGACCCGGCGTATCCACAAGGCAGGATCGACAATACGATCGTAGAGATCCAACAGTGCCGTTGTGATGACCTCGGTGGAAGAAGAGGGGGTGGACAGGGTTGCAGTGCCATGGGCATGTTTGGGGATGGACCGCCCATATGGGTCGGTGACGATGGCACCGTGATAGGTCTGCCGCTGCTCCGGTGTTGCGAGGTTTTGAATGTCATAGCCCACGGTCAAAGTCAGTTTTGGGGTCAGAAGTCCTTGTTCCACCAGATTCAACGCAATGTGCTCCGCCATTTCTCGAATGACGATCCTGCACTGTTCGAACGGATAAGGGTCCGGCAGTACTTGGCCTGAGCTGAATCCGGTGTGTTCCGGGCGATAGGCCTTGATATCTGCAATGGTGCAAGGTTCCCAACCCCAGGCGTGGTCAATAAGCAGTTCTGCATTGACTCCGAACAGCCGATAGAGCAGGGCCTCGTCCTGACAGGAACAGCGGGCAATGTCACCCATGGTGTGCATTCCGTAGTAGGCAAGCTTGTCGGCGTACCCATGACCGACCCGCCAAAAATCCGTCAACGGGGTGTGGGTCCAAAGTTGTTCTCGGTAGCTTTGTTCGTCCAGTTGTGCAATCCGCACGCCATGCTCGTCCGGGGGGAGGTGTTTGGCAACCAGATCCATGGCGACTTTCGCCAAGTACAGATTGGTACCAATGCCGGCGGTGGCCGTAATTCCGGTGGCCTGATACACCTCCCGCAGCACCGTGGCAGCAAATTCCTGAGCGGAGGTTTGATAGGTATTCCGATAGGGAGTCGCATCAATAAACACTTCGTCGATGGAGTAAACATGGATGTCTTCCGGAGCGATATAGTTGAGATAGATTTCATAAATCTGTGTGCTTAGGCGCATATAATGGGCCATCTGCGGGGGAGCAACTAAAAAATCTACGGCGAGTGTGGAATCTGCCTCCAGTTCGGTGCGATTGCAGGAAGATCCGGAGAAGCCATGCTGCGGAAGCTGCCTGCGCCGCTGAGCGTTGATCAGCTGTACCTGCTGTATCACCTCAAAGAGGCGAGGACGACCGGAAATGCCGTATGCTTTCAGTGCCGGAGAGACAGCGAGACAGATGGTTTTCTCGGTTCGGCCGGCATCGGCAACGACCAGATTGGTGGTCAGAGGATCCAACCCCCGTTCTCTGCACTCCACCGAGGCGTAAAACGATTTTAAGTCAATCGCCAGATAGGTTTTATCGGTCATAGGGCACCTTTGGTTCTTAAAGTAGAGATTTGATTATGTGTTGTGCAACGCCTTGAATGTGAAGGTCTTGGACTAAAATCACCTTGCCGGGATAGAGGGATTCATTCATGTAAGAAAGAATGGCTCGATTTTGGGCATCAAAGCCATCAAAACGCTTCAGTGTGCTGCTTTGCTGGTCATCCAGAGCCACCACAATCTCGCCCGCACGGGCTGTGGATTGCGGCCGCACTACAACCAGATCACCCTCGCAGATCCCAGCGTCCTCCATGGAGTCGCCAACGGCATGCAGAAGGTAAAAATCGCCGGAACCAAAAATTGCGGTGGGCAGATTGAAAAAGGCCTCCACCAGCTCGTCCATGTTTTGCGCTTCCCCACAAGGGATGCTGCCCACCAGCTTGGCTGGAGAAACCCGCATGGTGTCCCGGTTCTGTTCTCGAGTGTCGATGTGGTCCCCGGTGTAAATAAGCCCGCTGTTTTCTTTGGTCATTTCCACAAGATAGCGGTATACCGTGGTTCGGCTGATTCCCAGATGGGACGCAATCACCTGTAGCGAAGGGGATGCGCCGTGGGACTGCTTCCATTCGTTGACAAAGCGGTAAATTTGGTCTTTTCGTTGGGTGCTCTTTGTGCGCATGGGCTCACCTCACAGTCTAAATGTAACAGTTGTTACAGATAGATTGTACCGTGTTTTGCAATGAGATGCAAGAGGAAAATGCTGCCAGTGGTCGAAGAACGAAAGTAGGACTTGAGAAAGCGGAGGAAATGTATCATAATAGAGGGGACCAAATCGAGAACCGGTACCGGCTCAGAAAAGGAGAACACTATGTTTGAAGAAACGATGGAAGATAAAATATATCGACAGTTGCTGCGGACGGATTTGGATCAGGACAAATTGCAGTGGACCCATCAGCAGAGTGCGGATTTTCGCCGGTTGATGACTTATTATAAATGTGCGATCCGAGAAATCGAAACCAAGTTTGATGTGCTGGATGATGAGTATTCGCTGCAAAATGATCGCAACCCCATCAGCGGAATCAAAACGAGATTGAAATCGATCTCCAGTATTGCTGAAAAGTTGAAGCGGAGAAATCTGCCTTGGACTGTGGAGTCTGTGGAAGAAAATCTCAATGATGTGGCCGGAGTGCGGGTGGTTTGTTCCTTTGTACAGGATGTGTACACGCTGGCGGAGGCGTTGCTGAAGCAAGATGACATTCGATTGATTGAGAAAAAGGACTACATCGAACATCCCAAAGAGAACGGCTACCGCAGTCTGCACTTGATTGTGGAAGTGCCGATTTTTCTGGAAAAGGAAAAGCGACCCATGCGTGTAGAAATTCAGTTGAGAACGATTGCGATGGATTGTTGGGCCAGTCTGGAGCATCAGCTGCGGTATAAAAAGGGAATTGAGTATACCGATGCAATGCAGAATGCGTTGCTGGATTGTGCCCAACACAGCATGGAGCTGGACACAGTGATGGATCAGCTTCGCAATATGGCACATATATAACAAAACGGTGCGAAGAAACGAAAGGTGTTTCTTCGCACCGTTTTGTTGATTGGGCAGACAGTGCCCCTAAAAAGGGACTGTCCTCACACGAGAAACTCGTGTGAGGACATAAGAGGAAATAGGAGATAGGAAATATATGTAATAGAGTGTGTGTGACTCAGATTACCAAACAGCAAGTTCCCGGCCGAGTTCTTTGCAGACATTTTCTGCGGCATCGTCGGGAGTTTCGTTGACCATCAGGCCTTCATCGCCGAACAGCAGGGCCCCGTCATCGGTGCAGCGAGCAAACCAATCTCGCATCCACTGGCCGTCACCCCAGCCATAAGAGCCGAAGAGTGCGATCTTACGCCCCTTGAGCTGAGACTCCAAATCGGAGAACATGGGTTCAAATTCGCTTTCTTCCAGCGTCTCTGCACCCATTGCCGGACAGCCGAAAGCAACCACATCGTAGTTGTCCAGATCGGCGGCAGAAAACTCGGCGGGGCTGAAGGAGGAAACCGTGGCTCCGGCAGCACTGGCGCCGTCGGCAATGCAGTTGGCCATGATTTCGGTATTACCGGAACAAGTCCAGTAGACAATAGCAATCTTATTCATAAGAGATGAATTCCTTTCTGCTCACTCACAGAGAGAAGGTTCTCGTTGGAACTCCTGCAGAAGGTGTCCACAGGAGTTCCTGAGAATCGTTCGTTGAGATGGTGAGTGATGATACAAACACGGCAGTTAGATTTAGCTAACCATAGGAGATTTTAAAAAGGGCGAAGCCCTTGGTGTGAATGGTTAGTCATTGCTAACTGTGGCTATAATATAGCATACGGATTTGGACTTGTCAACTGTTTCTTGAAAAATATATTTCAGTCAATGGCAGCCAAGAAAAGCAGTCTTAGGACGCCACCACCATTTGCAAGATCGGGGTCCCGGTTTGATAACGCTGTTTGTAGTATTCGGTGCAGCTGCGAAACCGGGCAAAACATTGCTTCGCATGGGCAGGATCGCCGTAAACCTTCCAGTAACCACAGCAGGTAAAATTTCGGCCGTGATTCTCGATGAAGCCTACAACATCATTCAGAGGATAGCCGAGGAAGATGCCGATTTCATGGGGGTATTCCTGCTCCAGACACAGGCGGAGAGAAAGTTGCTCCAACATACCCGTAAGTGCAGTTTGAGTATAGCCGCTGCGGACGAGAAACGCTCGGGTGTTTGGCTCGGACAGAAGGCGAGTCACCCAAGCCACCCGGTAGACATATACGATGCTGGCGGTAGTTTTGCCACATTGTTTCAAGGTCTGAACACGCATACCGAGGGGAGAGAGCAGATGATCCCAATGGTCTGCCCGTTCTTGAAGATAGGCCAGTGTCGGGCCTGTGACCCGAAATAGATTTGCTGGTTTGATCCCGGCCAGCGTGGGGGCGCATTGTTCGATCAGTGCCTGTTCAAAGGTTTGCTTCATTTGGAACCTCCTGCCCGGTTAAAATTTGAAATCTGCACTGCCGGCGGGATGGAACTCAACAGCAGTGCATCGAATGGCTTAAATGCCTCTTTTGGTTAGTAAAGACTAACTTGCGGGGAAAGAAAAAACACCCAAGGGTGATGCGTGGCGGTTTGCCACAGGAAACTATCGGTTAGCATAGCTGGAAATGGGTGATTTGTCAAGCGGATGGGTGCTTTTTTGTGTAAAACGGGCATAAATGCAGAGGGTGCTGCATATTCTTTTTCGGAAAGAGTACTTGAAATTTGAAGAAAAAGGAGTATCATTTGGGTTAGAAAATACTAACTATATGTTGCGTGCCGCAAATGAAAGCAGGCAGGAAAGGAAGCGTTTATATGTGGAAGTATACCTTGAAAGTAGATGGAATGATGTGCGGTATGTGCGAAAGTCATGTCAATGATGCCGTGCGAAAGGCATTCCCGGTCAAGAAGGTCACCTCTTCGCACAGCAAGGGAGAGACGGTGGTGCTGACGGAAACAGAGATAGATGCGGATGCGCTGAAGAATGCAATCAATGCCACCGGTTATCAGGCTCTTTCTGTGAGCCATGAACCTTATGAAGAGAAAAAAGGGCTGCGTGGCTGGTTTTCGAAAGGGAAATAATCGTATATTCAAGCGGGGTGCATTGCACTCCGCTTTTTGCGTTCTTGTAAAGAGAATCCGGTTATGGTATCCTGTATTCTATATGTCCTTGCATTTTCGGTATACAGGAGACTTGAGGTTATATATGTAGGGACAAGGATACCGAGAGAAACGAATCACATCCTAGACGGGGGTGCGGTATGGAACGAGATTTAACACAGGGCAGCATCGTCAAAATGTTGTTGGCTTTTGCAGGCCCTATGATTTTAGGAAATCTATTGCAGCAGTGCTATACCATTGCAGATACATTTATTGTGGGACAGTTTATTGGTGTGGATGCGTTAGCTGCAGTGGGATCCACCTATACGCTGATGACCTTTTTGACTTCCATCCTGATTGGGCTTTGTATGGGCAGTGGTGCGATTTGCTCGGCTTGCCGAGGCGGAGGACAAGAGACGCGGTTGGAGGAAACGGCGGCGGCAGCGTTTTTACTTAACGGCGGGGTTGCCGTGGCGTTGAATGTGTTGGCGCTGCTCTGGATGGACGGCATTTTGAAGGTGTTGAATACCCCGGCAAATATCTGGAGTCTGACCCGGGATTATGTGCAAATCATGCTGCTGGGGCTGGTTTTTGTCTACCTGTATAATTACTTTGCATTCTACCTTCGTGCGTTGGGAAATTCCGTTCTCCCGCTCTGTTTTCTTGGTGCGGCATCGGTGGTCAACATTGGACTCGATCTGCTGTTTGTCGTGACATTTGACTGGGGAATCCGTGGGGCGGCCGTGGCAACGGTGCTTAGCCAAATCGGTGCCGGTTTGGGGTTGGCTGTTTGTGTGTGGGTGCAGAAACCGGAGTTGCGGCCAGGTCTTCGGCTGATTCATCGGGCACGGAAGGTTTTTGCCCGAGGTGATGCCGGTGAACTGCTGCATCAGTCCTTTGCGGCCAGTGTCCAGCAGTCGGTAATGAACTTCGGAATTTTGATGATACAGGGACTGGTCAACCGCTTCGGCACAGCAGTTATGGCGGCATTTACGGCGGCAGTGAAAATTGACTCCATTGCCTATA
>JARIAU010000039.1 GCA_029257695.1 Oscillospiraceae bacterium | reverse complement strand
TTACTTCAACTAAAATGGAAATAAATAGAATAGAGGAATTGTGCAGAATTGTCTTGAAAAGCAAAGTAAGATACAAAACCGGTATGGTATCTCTACAGTGACCCAAAAAGTTAGACAATATTTCATGAAAAATTCTTTTCATGCAGAAAGGGCTTGAGGCTTGATTCGTCTATTGTTGCAATAGTCTGAGGATTCGATTTATAGCAAAACACCCCATTTGCGATGCAGTATATCATACTGTCTAACAAATGGGGTGTAATTCATGCAACGGCAGAGATGATTTTTAATCCCACAGGCATGGAGAAGTAACAGAAAGTCGAGATTAGCGATATTAGTTTTTGTAGTCCGGTGGCAGCGATGGCTCCCAATGACCGGATGGGATTTTGACCACGAACAGTGTACCTTTTTTTGTATCCTGAAGCCAGATATCTCCATTTTGTTGGCGCATAATCGTCCGGCAGATGGAAAGCCCCAACCCCGTGCTTCCGTTGTATCCCTTGACGAAGGGTTGAAAAATCTGTTTCTTGACATCTGAAGAAATGACGGCTCCATCATTATAGAAATAAAGATACAAGCAGTCGTCCCGCACTTTTTCGGAAATGGAAAAGAGGGATTGGGCGTATTTAATTTGGTTGGAAATCAGGTTTTCAAAAAGTATTTTGAATTTTTCCTTATTTCCCACCAGATAATGTTCTGGATCAAGGGTAATGCTGACTTTCTTGCCATTCATATTGCTGGCCAGAAGGGAAAAGACATCATCAATGCAACTGCGCAGGCCAATTACTTCCGGTCGGTCGGTATCCGGGGCTGATTCCAGGCGGACAATAGTCAACAAGTCAGAAACCTTCTGCTTCATTCGTTCTGTCTGTGTCAAGATGGTGTCCAGTGTTGTTTGCATACTTCCTTTTGGATAAATATGATCCTTGGCAGAAGTGGCATAGCCCTCAATAATCATGATCGGGGTTTTCATCTCGTGGGAGATATATTGCAGCGTGGATTGACGGATGGCATCCTCTTTTTCAATGGTATCTTGCATGGTCTGCAAATCGGAGAGCAGATTTTCAAACTGTTTGTCGTGGGTAGAGATGACCACATCATCGGTCCGTTCCTTCCGTGCAATGCGTCTGGTGTATGTGCCTAGTTTTTGCAAATCACTGTAAAGGCGTTTACTGACATATTGCGTGTAGCAAATAGAGAGCACCACCAGCATCAGAGAGAAACATAGAAATCCGGCCACGATTTTTGGGAAAATTTCAGCATAAATATCCTTGATGATGGAGTATTCATAAATCGTTTCGCCATTTTTTGTATCTAGGTTAATCATGTAAATTAGGTGTTTTCCGTCCACAACCTCCCGATACAGTTTGGAAAGCTCCTCTTGCTTTTCGGCGCGATCTTGTATCACGGAGGCGGTCTCATCTCCGTGAATTTCCCGCACCACATCAATACTATGAGTCGTTGTTCCAAGAATCCACTCATTATATATACCCAGTTCTTCCTTTTGTTCCAGCACATACTCATCAATCACCCGATCTTCAAACATGGTGCTGAAATGTATAAAGGACCAGTAATAGACCACCGCCATAGACAACACTGTAATGGTTAGGATAAAGATAGCAGAGCTGATGATAATGCGGGCCCGCAGTCCGATATTCATTTTTTTCATAGGTTGTACCGGTATCCGTACCCATAAATGGTTTCAATGGAGAAGGAGGGCAGCTTTTTGCGAATGTTCTTCACATAGTTATCGACAATTCGGTCGTTGCCGAAATAATCTTCGCCCCAAACTCGATTCAGAAGGAGATCCCGCGAGATGGCCTGGCCCTTGTGCTGGATGAAAAACAAAATGACATCCAGCTCACGGCTGGTGATGTCAATGCGCTGTGTCCCCTCGAAGACAATACGCTTGGTGGGGTCAATCGAATAAGGGCCAATCGAAAGAATATCCTCGTTCGGCTCGTCCACTCGCATCTGACGGAAGAGCCGATCCACCCGAAACACCAGTTCTGCGGGGAGAAACGGCTTTGCAATGTAATCGTCACAGCCAACTTCAAATCCAGCTACACGATCGAAACGGTCTCCTTTTGCAGAAATAATGACAACCGCAGTTTTATCATTCATCCGTTTGATACGCTTCAGCAGCTCCAGCCCGTTGCCATCAGGGAGCATGACATCTATGACCCAAAGAATAATTTCTTCCGATAAATATTGCTGCGCTTCTGCGAGGGTTGCACAAGAGCAAACGGTATAATTGGCTCGCTCTAAATAGAGCGTGAGCATCTGATTGAGGTCAGCTTCATCCTCCACCAGACAAATGCGTTTCACAGGCATCACAATCCTTTCCTTGGTCAATGCGTTTTACATTTTAACACAATTCCATTTATTTTGCCATAGAGCAAGTATTTTTACAACATATTCTTTGTGTAAAATGTAGCTGAAAGGAGAGACAACCATGGAAACGAAGAAAATGAAAAAGTTCAAAATGCCCACTGCGGTCACAACGCTGTTGATCCTGACCGTTGTGGTTGCACTGCTTACCTTCCTTATCCCCGCAGGACAATACGAATATGCCAATGGCGCTCCGGTTGCCGGCACCTATCACACCGTAGAGGCCAACCCTCAAGGGTTTTGGGACATTCTTAGGGCTCCTGTGGAAGGATTTCGGCAGGCCATTGACATTGCCTTGTTCGTGTTGGTCTTAGGCGGCTGTCTTGGAGTCCTGTTCGAAACCAAAGCCATCGACGCCGCCCTTTCTAAGGTCGTTTCCCGTTTGAAAGGACGGGAGAAGTACATGATTCCGATTCTGATGTGCATTTGCGCTTTTGGCGGCACCACCTATGGCATGGGATCGGAAACCATTGCCTTTTACCCGATCATCCTGCCCATCATTTTATCGGCAGGTTATGATGTGGTTACCGGCGTGATGATTGTCGTTTTGGGTGCTGGTGCAGGCATTGTCGGCGGTATTATCAATCCCTTCTCGGTTGGCATCGGGTCCAATCTGGCCGGAATCTGTCTGGGAGATGGGATTCTTGCCCGTATCATCCTGTTTGTGGCTGTGGTTGTTTTTGCCATTGCCTATGTCATGCACTACGCAGAAAAAGTGCGTAAGGACCCCACCAAATCCATTGTGTACGACATTCGGAACATCACCAATGCCCCATTCCAAAAGGATATTTCGGACGACAGCTTGGTATTCACCAAGAAACGCAAGCAGGCAGTTACCGTTTTTGCACTGATGTTCCTGATTATGATCCTTGCTATTATTCCGTGGAGCAGTAAGTTTAATATCCATATCTTCCAGCGTTTTCATGAATTCATCACCGGGATTCCTGTGCTGGGAGCCCTGATCGGTCATAGCGTACCGTTGGGAGATTGGTACTTCACGGAAATGACGATGCTGTTTTTCTTTGGCGCTATTGTAATCGGTAAACTGTATGGCTACAACGAAAAGACCATCGTTCAGCTGTTTATCGCCGGCGCGAAAGATATTCTAAATGTGGCATTGATTCTCGGTGTGGCCAAGGGTCTGTTTGTGGTCATGTCGAACGGTATGATTATCGACACTGTGCTCCACTTCGGCGAAACACTTCT
>JARIAU010000038.1 GCA_029257695.1 Oscillospiraceae bacterium | reverse complement strand
CGGTTGTGCCCTGCGTGAATTGTGATGCTCATTGCTCAACCCTCTTTCTTCTGTTTCAGCTGCTTCCCAACCTGATTGACTCCGGTAGCGGCCAGACCGCTGACAATGCCCACCGCCACGGCGCTTAGCACATCGTGTACCGGGAAGTCCGGCATGATGTACATTCCGACCACGCCCAGCACACCGCCGACCGTGCCGCAAAGCACCGGAATCACCTGATTGGGCACATTGGGGATGGCCTTGGCCGCCATGCCAATCAGATAGGCAATCACAGTGATGGCCACCACGGTTCCAAGTTCAAAATTCATCGTTCCTTCACTCCTTTTCGTTTTGTTCCAAATTCTTCAACCGATGGTTGATGACCTTGATCTGCTCCTCCACCACCGGCATCCGGATGGCGAAATTGTTGTGCTTGCGCACTTCCTCCGTCAGAGAGTTCAGCCGCTCCTCCGTCACCGCCTGATGGGTGCGCAGGTTATTCTCCGTCCGGCGGTTTCCGGCAATCACCGTAATGACCGTACCCAGCAGCGCAAGACCGCCGCTGATGATTGCCACAAGAATTGGTTCCGTCACTCCCACCTCCCCACAACATGAAAGGACACTGTGGGTTGAATGGTGCCGCCGGGTGCCTGGGTGGGGCGCATCAGCTGAAACATCGGAGTATAGGTCGTTCGGTCATAGTCTTCGTTGGCGGCAACAAACAGAAAACAGTCCACGCTTGCATCCTCCAGTGACAGGGTGCAGACCGGTTTCTTGACAAATTCCAGTGGATAGCGCAGCGGCTGTAGGCCCTGCTCCACACTGGAATACATACTGCCCCAGGCCTCCATCTGCACCGGAGCAAAGGTGTAGGTCCCCCAGCACTCCGCCAGACCGCTGTTCCACTTCCGCCACTCCCATACCGAATCAAATCCCTGCTCCACCACAAAGTCGGCCAATGTTCTCCCCTGAACCGACATCTGACCGGACACCGACAAATTTCGCATCTTTCCCATGCCGATGCCCAGTTCCACTCCCCATCCGGCATGGTAGCCGTCCACCACCTGCACCCGAAGGCAGGCGTTGGGGCGGGCAGGGTCGATGGTCAGCTGATAGAGGCTGTAAGACGCCTCCGTTCCCTTGAACATCTTCCGCATGGCCAGCAAATCCACCGCAGTCACTTTTCCGTCCATGTTCACATCATATTTGCGCTGCTCCTCTTCCGTGAGCGTGATCGAACCCAGGATTCCCTGCTGCGCCCGATCAAGATCCGCCTGCGTAAACTTGGGATAGTCGTGGCGGTATTCGGCGGACAGCGTATGCTCCGACAGCGTGAGTCCGCCCACCGTGCCGGAGGTGGCAATCAGCTCGCCGGTGTCCGCATCCGCCCGCAGGATCACCTCGCCATCCTCCCGACGCACCAAAATGGTGCGGGCTTGCAGCACATCCGTCTGCAGCTGTTTCAAGGTAGCCTCGGCGGCCTCCAGTTTTTCTGTATACACCTTGTGGAACCGCCCGATGTCCACCTTCAGTCCGCTGACCGCCTGCGACACGGTCTGCACCGTTCCGACGCTGAATTCGGCCGTTTGGGCTCGCACCACGGTGCGGAACCCGCCGTCAAAGGTGTGCGTTACTTGCAGCACCGGCACGGTATACTTCTGTCCCCGGCAGTCGGTGATTTGAATTAGATCTCCCGGGTCCAGCCACATTCCGTCCGGCAGCTCCACCTGTCCCGGCCGGAAGGCGGTGTTTTTCCATCGATTCCACATCCGATCAAATGCCCCTTGGGTCATCGGTCCCTGCAAGGACAGTCCCTGCTGCAACCCGGGCAGCTGGGCCTCGTAGGTGGTTTCCCCGTCCTTGACCTCCAGAAGTCCCAACACATAGTCCTTCGTTTCCAGCTGCAATTTGGACTGATAGTAGTCCTCCGGCCCCAGCGCACACACTTCGCCGGTCCAGCCGCCCAGCCGCAAGGCTCCGGTGCGGTCGATGCCGGCATTTCCGCCGCACAGCAGGGCCAGTTCTCCCAACAGGGTACGCATGGTTTTTTCCTCCACCGTCAGCATGACATCCTCCGGCAAGATCTCTTGCGGCACCGCAAAGCCGCCTCGCCGGCAGATTTCCTGCAGCACCGCAGGGGCTGGGAGCGAATCACTGCCGCCGTAGGGTTCCTCCATCGCTGCACCGAAGGCATCCCGCCCGGTCAGCGTGTAGCGATCCTCATCAATATCCCGGCGCACGGATTGGAGCGTAAACACGCCCATCGGCACTCGCTCTGTCAACCCTCGCAGCCCCAATTCCAGCCGCACCGCTTCTCCCTGGGCCAGAGGCAGGCTGCTCTGCTGCACCGTGGCCTTCCACTCTCCGGCACAGGCCGCACCCAGTCCAAACTGCGCACCGCTCCATCCCAGCGTGACCGTGCAGTGATCCACCGCCACCGAGCCGCTCCTTCCCACCGCCCAGACTTCAAAGGGTTCCCGACCCACTCGCTCCAAAAACGCTTTTGAGGGTCTGTACATCCCCCTTTCACCTCATTTCTCGATAAAATTGACTGACATGGCCGTGGCCCACCGCTTTCCGTCCTGCCAGCTGTACTGGCTGACGTTGAGCGCCGAAAAATAGCCCGTAATGGTGTGGCTGCTGCCATCCACACTGGGATAGGTGCAGGTGGTAAACCCCTTCCCGCAGACGGCCTGCTTGATTTTGGCCGCATCCCACCAGCTCAGCGCATTCCAACTGAATTTGATTTTTGCTTTGGTGGCCACTCGGGTGCCAACCATGCTGCCGGCGGCATTGCGTCCGGTGTTTGCACTCCAAATCTCCTCATAGGTCTCCACGACCCCGCCGTTGACCTTTGGCGGCGGCATATCCACGCCGCCGAATTGCACCGCATACACAACGATCCCCCTCCTTCCTCAGATGTAGATGGGGCTGACGCCGGTGCGGCGGGTGATGGCATTGATGGAATCCACCACCGCTTCGCCCAGCTTTTCCCCGCCGATGTACACCGGCACGGTGATGCTGCCGGACACGCCCATGTGCTCTTGCAGCTTGCCTGCCATCACTTCCATCCATTCCGTGTTGTTTTCCAGCGGCACCACTGCCTCGGTGCCGGCCTCGCCCAGCATGGTCAGGGTGGCGTTGCGGAACACGCCGCCCCGGGCGGCGAAGGACAGGGACGGCCAGCCGTTGAGTCCCAATGCCCGGCAAACCGCCCGCTTGACCCCGCTGACCGCCGGATTGAAGGACACCCGCAGGGACAGCACCTTTCCCACCCAGCCCCTGCGGAACTGGGACCACAGATGTTCCGCACTGTTTTGCAGCGTGTTCACCACCTGAACCGTCCGGCTGCCCCAGCCGGAACGGAATTTGGCCCAGAGATTGGACGCCGTATTGGACAGGCTGTTGAAGATGCTGACCGTCCGGGCGCCCCAACCGGAGCGGAACCGGCTCCACAGTCCGGATGCCGTGCTGGCCAGCGTGTTGAAGATGCTCACGCCACGGCTGCCCCACCCTTCCCGAAAGTGATTCCAAAGGCTGGAGGCTGCCGACACCAACACATTGCCGATGCCCACGATCTTTTCCGAGGACAGCCACCCTGTGTGAAACAGATTCCACAGCTGTAACGGGGAGTTCAGCAGCGTCGTGCCGATGCCCAGCACCAGACCGCCCATGCCGCTCCATGCGCCGAAAATCGGGTCCCAAAGGTGCTGCTTGACCCAGTCCCCCACATTGCCCATCGCCTGCTTGAGGGACTTGGTGAAGCTGGTCCACCATCCGCCGCCAAAGCGGATGGCGCTCTCCTGAAACTGCGCCGTTTCCACAGAAAGATCGGCCCAGGCATCCTTGAACCCCGTGCGGTCCGGCAGCTGAAAGCGCCCCTTGATGTCGTGCAGGGCGGTGGGGCCGGTTTTCACCTTACTGTGCCCGTGACTGCGGCTGCCGCCCCGTCCTGCGCTGACCGTTTTCTCCTGCAAACGGTTGATTTCGTCAAAGCGCATCAGCGCCGCCAGCTGTTTGGTCACCTTGGTGGCCTGTTGAATGGCCTTGGTGGCTCTTTTGTTCACCGTGGCCACGGAAAGCAGCCGTCGATCCAGTCCGCCGGCCGCTTTATGCACGCTTTGAATGAGTTCCTTCGCCCGTTCCGGGCGGATCGTACTCGGTTGTTTCATTTCCACGCTCCTTTCCCGAAGACTGCGCCGCAAGGCGCTCCATCATGCTGCGGCAGCGGCTCAGCCGCAGCTGCTGCAATTCTTCCTCACTCCAAAAAGGAAACACCTCCTCCACCGCAGGCAGCCGCTGTCCTGCCAGTGCCTGTGCCACCAGCACAGCATGGCGATAGGCCAGAAGGGAGAGCTGCTGCAGCCATCTCCGCTGCCGCAGCTCCGCCCGTTCCATGCGCTCCTGCAATTCCCCGAAGGTCAGTTCCTCTCCTTCCATTTCCCCCAGAGCGGCCGCCTCCCGGAGCAGCTCCTCTTCCGTCACGCCTCCTCCAGTGTGGCAAAGGCCTCATTATAGGCGTGAAGTACCGTCTCGGTGAGGGTATTTGCCTGCTCACGGGTCAGCAATCCGGACTCCGCCGCCAGATCGAAGGTCAGTGCCGCAAACACCGCCTGTCCCTGCCAGCCTTCATCCACCAGCAGATCGTAAAGTACGGCACCGTCGGTGACGGAATTCTCGTTTCCCTCCCAGTTGAGGCACTGGGTCAGCAGGCTGCAAAAGCGTTCGCCGTCCGCAGCCGCCGACACCAGAAAGGGCATCATGTCCTCCTCCCACTGCTTACGCAGGGCTCGCTGGCCTGCCATGGTCAGGCGCAGCTGCAGCTCTTCCCCTCCCACACGCAGGGTGTATACATGCTTTTTCATTTGGGTCCCTCCTCTCAGACCGGATCGGTAACCGTCCAGTCGCTCTGCAGGCTCAGATTCAGCTTGGCCGAGATCAGCTCATCCACCTTGGCGCCGCTGACCATCACGGACACATAGCCGCTGGTGGCAAACTTGGTGCCGTCAGGGAAGGTGACCTCCAGTGCCACCACATTGCCATCGGTCTGCATTTTCTTCAGGCGGCGATAATCACTGTTGGTGGTAGAGTTGTCGAAGAGGAAGGTCACTTCAAAGGCCTTGGTCTCCTGCACACCGGGCACGCTCTTCTTCATTTTGTCCTTCATGCAGGTGGCATCCAGCTCCGAGGGGGTGGCGCCGATGTCGCCGATGTCCGTGACATAGTTCAGCGAAACATCGCCCACCTTCACATCCAGTCCGATGGTGGAAATACCCTGTGTTGCCATATTCAATCATCCTTTCATTCGTCCACGAAGCGCATCATGCGCTTGTCGATGGCCCTTCCAAACCGGAAGGTCTTTTGATAATTTTGTCCGTCAAATTTGTCGGGGGCCGCATAGCGTCGGCGCAGACCCAGTCCAATCAGCGCCTGATTCACCCCCTGTGCCAGTGCGGACAGCTGGTCCATATCCGGTGCCAGAACGGTCACCTCAAAGGTGACCGCATCCACCACCGGACAGTCGGTGCTGACATTACTCCACTCCCGCCAAAGCACCAAAGGGGCGGAAAAGCTCCCCCGGGCAAAGCCCCGGCGCAGGGTGAAAGGCACCTTACAGTCCATCCCTTCCAACGCCTGCTTCACCGCCGGAGACAGGTCGCAGAGGGTGGTGTTCCATTGCTTCATATGTTTCACCTCACTGGATCCGGTGCAGCAGCAGTCTGCGATGCTGGGGCCAGGGGTGGATGGCCCGCACCTCCCACACCTCTTCTCCCAGCTTCAGCCGGTCAAAGAGGGCCAGTTCCACCTCGCTGCGTACAAATCCTTCCAGCACGCCGCCGCCCTGCTCGCCATCCAGACCTACCTGTACGCCGGAACTGCCCACCTTTCCGGAGGGATTCCAGCCCTGTGGGAATTGAAAGCTGCCCACCACCGTACCGTCGGAGTGGGCCATGTCATAGACGGCCGTTTCGTTGCCCAGCGCATCCCGCCCCGTGCGGCGGCGGTATCGCAGCGCCGTCTGCTGCCAGAGATAGGGTGTCTCTCGGAATTTCATTGCCGCTTCGCCCCCCGTATGGTCACTTTGCGGCTGCGGGCAAGGCTGCGCAGCAGGGCCTCGGTCCCCTCCCGGAATTCCTCCGGGGTGTAATAGCTCTCGCTCTGGGACAGCTGGCCCTCGCTGTAGCTTTGGCTCTTGGCCCCCGTGCCGCTCTGCAAATACTTCAGTCCGGCCAGTTCCACCAGCAGGCACAGGGCATATTCCGGCAGCGCCTGTTCTCCCAGATAGCGGCAGATTTCCTCCTCCGCCATATCCAGCACATCCCGCAGCCGCTCTTCCTGTTCCTCCGGACCCAGACCCAGACTCCGGCGGAGTCTGGGCAGGGCCGTGTTGTACTGCTCTACTGTCATATCAGGCGCCGGGCTTGGTGCACTTCAGCACCGCCAGAGCCGCAGGCTGCGTGACCTTTGCGCCGTAGACATGCAGGCCCTTCACCGCATCGGCAAAGTTCTTCTCCAGGCGGTAGGCCTCCAGCTCCACCAGCTGCTCGGCGTAAGAACCGGCGGCATTGGTGCCGGCAATGATGGAGTAGGTGGTGGAATCCAGAGGCACATTGTTGCTCAGATGGATGCGGAAGCCGGCGGCATCGCCGACCCAGCCGCCCTGCAGGATGGCCTGGTTATAGCCGGTGCCGTTGCCCACAAAGCGGGGGTCCTTCAGCAGCAGACCGTGGAACCAAGGGGGAATGACCACCCAGCGGCCCATCATGGGCACATTGTTCTCGTTCAGACGGACTCCCAGATCCACCAGATAGTCATAGGCGTTCTCGGCGGTCAGCGCAGACGCAGTGATGGTGTTTTCCGTCTTGGCGCCGGCCAGCAGCAGTCCGGCCAGATAGCAGTCCACCACATCGTTGATGCCGTAGCTGGCACGCTGCATGGCAGCGTCCACCACCTTGGGGTTGGACTGTGCGTTGTCGATGTCCTTGATCTGGAAGTTGAAGTACTTGGCCTGATCGATCTTCAGGTCCATCAGGGTGCTGTTCAGCTCCTCAGGGGCGGCGATCTCCACGCCGGTGTAGTCCTTGATCTGAATGTCACCGATCTGGTTGATATGGACGGTGTCACCGTAGGCACGGATGTCGCCCTCATAATCACGGTTCATCAGACCCGCATAGACATGTGCCTTGTCCAGGTGCTCCAACAGTCTGGCGGACCAGACCTCGGGAATAAAGTGTTCAAATGCCATTGTTCATTCATCCTTTCAGTGTGTTCTGAATTTCTGCCCAGTGGGCGTTGATTTCCCGGGGGCTCATTCCCCGGATGGTGTCCAGATCCATGGCTGCTCCGGCTTTGGGCTGCAAAGGGACCGGGCCGCCCATGCGTGCGGTGACGGTGTCACGGACCGCCTCACGAAAGGCCGTTTCAAACTGTCCGACCCGCTCCATGCTCTCTTCCCTGGTGTTCCCGGTGAGCCAGCCTGCGAAGCGGGACGGCAGGCCCAGCCCCACCAGCTGGTCCGCCACCTCCACCTGACGCATGCGGTGCTCATAGTCCGCCTCCTTGCGTGCCAGTGCCTGTGTTTCCTCCTCCAGAGACTGGCGCACCTGCTGTTCCACGCTCTGCCGATGCTCCTCCAGCGCCGCCTCCTGTTCCCGTTCCCAGTTGGCCCGGGCCGTCTGCAGCGCCTTGTCCACCTTTTTGTCAAAGGCAGACTGATAGCCTCGGTTGTCCCGCAGCAGCACCTCAAAGGGGACTTCGGTCCCTTCCTCCCGCTCTACCTGTTCTTCTTCCATGGTCTTTCTCCTTTCTATCCCGCCCCGTCCGATGTCCGGAGCGATCTATACACATTTATTTATCTTCGCCGGAGGATGCCTGCTTGCGGCGCACGATCTCCGCCGCTTCCGCCGGGTCGCTGATAAACCACAGCTGGCTCAGCAGCGTCTGATCGTCCACAATGCCTTGCAGCTTGCAGACCAGATCCACCCGTTCGCCCTCGTTGATGGGCAGATTGGGGGTGAAAATCACATCTACCTGCGTGTGATCCACCACCGACATTCCGCCCCGCACCACCAGTTCATGGTTGTACAGTGCCATCCGCTCCCGCAGGCCGCACTCCATGCGGCGCATTTTGCGGCCCACCAGCTGATCCATGGCCAGCATTTTCAGCTTGAGGGCCTGCCCGGAGGCATTGCCCGCAAATTGCTCGTCGGACATATCCACCGTGAGGGTCATCTTGTGCATTTCCCGCACCAGCGCATCGGCCAGCACCTGCACCTCCGACTCGTTGAAGGTTTTCTGAATGTACTCCGCACGGGCATCCAGCGGGGCGCCGTCGATGAATTTTTCCACCGCCAGACGGCGCTCCTCCCCCTCTGCCAAGGTCATACCGAAAAAGACCAGAAGCGCATCCACAAACTTCTTTTTGTCGGTCAGTCGTGCGCTCATCAGCGCATCGTAGGCGTCGATCAGGGATCGGATCTGTTCAAAATCCCCCTGTCGTTCATCGTTGTTGGCATAATCAATGAGGGGGACCGCTCCAAACCAGTGATAGCGCACCTCGCCGGTGGGCACAAAGGCTCCGCCATTCAAATCGGTGCAGATGTAATCCCGCACCGTGCGGTCGGTGTACACCGTGACGAAATAATAGGCCTCGCCGGAGAGCTTTTTGCGTTTTTCCCAGATCAGTCCGAACAGCTTGGCGTGTTCCACCGTGTTGTCCTTGACCAGAATCCCGTTTCTGGGGTCGATCACCGCCGACGCCGGGCCGGGATGATCGCCGCCGGTGGAGTAACAAAGTTCCAGGCACTCTCCCAAAATGCCCATCGTCTTGCCGATGGTCAGATCGGTCTCCTGTACCTGCGCCCGGTCATAGCAGCGCAGCAGCGGCATCAGATCCACCTTGCGCCCCAGCGCATCCGTCTGATTGGCGTCATACTTGACCGGGTGGCTTAGGTAGTAGCCCAGCGCAATGTCCACCACATACTTGGCATAGTTGACCACCACCGCCACCTCGTCCGGTCCGCTCTGCTTGCAGATCTCGTGCTGTCCCAGATAGTAGCGCCACAGCAGATCCCAGCGGCCTGCGGCTTGTTCTCCCTTGCGGATCAGGCTGCGCAGCACCTCCGACGGCAGCCGCTCCACATCGGGCACTTCGGCCCGATCCAAATACAAAATCATCTTGTTGTCCTTCCTCCTTCGTTTCCATTCAGAGGCCCCGGGGGCGTCTGGACACCCGGGCTCCTCCCCGATGGATCACCGTCATGACAAAATAGCGCAGGGCATCCATACAGTGGTCGTGCTCCTTGACCGGACGATCCTCCCCCTTCTGTGCAGCGGTTTCGTCCCAGACATAGCTGCAAAACTCTGCCTCCGTATGGATGCAGCCGCTGTGAAAGCGCAGCTTGTCCTGCCGCAGCAGCTCTCCCACCGCCCGGATGCCATCCCCCACCCGGTTGTCTGCCCGCTGCACCCGATACCCTCTCCGGCGCAGCTCCGTGATAAAGCTGGCCGCAGACGGGTCTACGATGACCGCCCGAGGCACGGTCCCGGCCAAAAATCGGTCCATGGCGTCGGCATACTCACCGTCTGTTTTTTGCTTGTGACTCTCCCGTCCGGACCAGTAATATTCCCCGGTGCAGTACCAAACGCCGTCCGTTCCCTGCTGCCATTTGAGGAAGACCGTGGGATTGAGTGTGCCGTAGTCCACCGAAACATAGGGTTCTCCGGTGAGGGGCGGCAAGGTGTCGGTCATGTGTCGTCCCTCATCGAACATGTCATAAACCGTACCCTCGGCGGAGCGCCACAACCCTCGGATGTAGCGGTCGTAAAACGCTCCGGTGTACAGCCGCTCATAGCGCCGGCGCACCCCTTCATCCAAAGACGGATTATCCTTCATAGTGAAATGGAGGTGCAGCACCCGCCGCTCCTCGCTTTTTTCCACCCATTCCCGAAAAAACCAGTGACTGCGCCCCTCCGGATTGCAGTTGAACCAGAATTTACTTCCCTTGACGCTGCATCGGGCAATGGCCTGTTCCACAAAGGAGCGTGGCATCAGCACCACCTCATCCAGCAGCACACCTGCCAGCGTAATGCCCTGAATCAGCGCAAAGCTGCTCTCATCCCGTCCGCCAAACAGATAGTAGTCGTTTTTTCGGCCGCCGCTGTACACGGTGATGCGGTTTTCGCTGCGTTTTTCCTCCACCCGGAAGATACCCTCCACCCATTGAGGAATCTGGTTGATCACATTGCGCCGCAAGCTTTCAATGGTCTTGCCGCAGATGGCAAAGGTGCAGTTTTCATACGCCGTCATGCTCCAAAGCAGAAATCCCACCGTGAGACAAACGGTCTTTCCGCTGCGCACAGCACCGTCACACAGGATTCCGTCCAGTCGGCGGTACTCTTTCTGCTTCCACCAGGTCATGGCCAGCTTCTGCTTGGGACTGAATTGCTGAAACTTCGTCGCCTTCACCCCCTTCCCACGCCTCCCGCAGCAGGGCGAACAGATTGTTTTCCGAGGGCGGTTCCGTTCCCTCTCCCCAACGCTCCGGAACACGGTGATTGAGCCACAGGGCGATGGCAGACACATTTGGGGCGGTCTGTTTTCGGGTGCGGGTGATTTTTTCGCCGCCCTTGTCCGAGCTCTCCCGTTTTTCTTCGGTGTACCAATATCCGGTGGCCGCCAGAAACAAGGCCCGCTCCACCAGTGCATTGGCCTCGGCATCTCCGGGCAGCTTTCCCCGTGTGAAATCCACAGCATCCCTCCTTTGGTCGTTTCGATCTTCTGCCGCAGCTGCCCCTGTTTCGTTCCCCTTTGGCTGGGTGTGCCTGACATCCGGCGGAAGATCATGGCGCCATAATAGAACACCCGTTCTAGTTTGAACATACAAAAAAAGAAAAATCTTGGTTCCTTTGTTGATTTCTTTGCTGTTTTCTCGTATTCTGTATGCGAACATACAACCCCACCGGAAAAGGAGCGACCTTCATGCAGAGTGATCTCACCCATGCCCGACTGGAGCAGGCCTTTGCCGCCAGCGGACTCACCCAGGCGGAGCTGGCCCGTGCTTCCGGCATTGATCGGGGCAGCATCAGTCTGTACCTCAGCGGTCGCTATTGCCCCAAAGCGGACAAGCTGATGCGGCTGGCCGCCGCTCTTTCCGTATCCCCGGAATGGCTCAGCGGTGTGGACTGCGCCCCTTCCGAGCCTGCACTCCCCTTTCCGGTGATGGTGTCCCTCTCCCCGGAGGGTGCTCTGGTACCCGGTCCGGACACCCAGCGGATTCCCCGTTCCCAACTGGGGAGCGCAGCACCGGAGGATTGTTTTGTGCTGCAAATGCAGGGACTTGCCATGTATCCCCGCCTGTTGGAGGGGGATCGTCTGCTGGTAAAGCGCACCCGCACCCTTCCCGACGGCTCCATTGCCGTTCTGGCCCATCAGGGCCGGCTGCTGGTCCGGCAGGTGCAGGGGCGTGTGCTGCAAGCTGCCAATCCGGAATATCCCCCCCACACACGAACCGAGGCTATGGTCCTGTTGGGCAGGGCCATCACCCTGATCCGCAATCTTTGAGAGAAAGGAAGTTTTTTATGACCCCCACCATTCGCCTTTTGGCACTGGACCTGGACGGAACCGTCCTGAACAACGAAAACCACATCTCTCCTGTGACCCGCAAAGCGCTGGAGGATGCCATTGCTGCCGGTGTCACCGTGCTGCCCGCCTCCGGTCGGCCGCTGAGCGGCATCACGCAGGAATTTTTGGACATTCCCGGCGTCAACTATGCCCTGACCTCCAACGGAGCCGTGGTCTATCGGCTGTCGGACGGGGCACCCATTCATACCGATTATCTGGACACCGCTCTTGCGGCGGAATTGATCCACGCCTTCGCCTCCCTCCATGTGATGACCACCTTCTTTGTGGACGGGCGGGGCTATACCCCCGCCACCCAGTTGGAGCTGCTGCCCCTGCTGCATGTCAGCGAGCCTCTGCGGGTCTATCTGCGCAATTCCCGTGTCGCCTTGGAGGACCCGGTGGAATTCATCCGCACCCACGGCCATGTGGAAAAATTCACCCTGAATTTCCTTCATGACGAAGCCGACCATTGGGTGGATGAGGCTCCGGTCCGGGCCATCCTCGCCAAGCACCCGGAGCTTTCCGTGGTGTCCGGCGGTGTGGATAATCTGGAGATCACCGCTCCCACCGCCTCCAAGGGCCACGCCATGCTGGCTCTGGCCGCCATGCTGGGCATCCCTCGGGAGCAGACCATGGCCTGCGGCGACTCGGAAAATGATTTGGAAATGCTCCGCTCCGCCGGACTTTCTGTCGCCATGGCCAACAGCGAGCCCTGCGTGTTTGAGGTTGCATCTGTGGTCACCACCTCCAATGAGGAGAACGGCGTGGCCAAGGCCATCCATGACTACATCCTCGGATAAAGCAAATAAGCAAGCCCCCTGTTTCAACGGCATTGTGCCGTCGGAACAGGGGGCTTGTCGTAATATGCAGCAGGAGCGCCTCCGCAGAGGCGCTCCTGCCGGGTCGGATGCTGTGCGTCTGACAGCAGCTCCGTTGATTCAGAAGAATGTCATGATACCGGTGGACTGGAGGAACAGCACCGCCATAATAACCGGCACCACAAACCGGATCATAAAGGAATACATCCGCTTGCCGTGGAAGGTGTGTCCGCTGGACTCCATCTCCTCCTCGATCCACTTGGGCTTCATGACCCAACCCACAAACAGGCTGGTGAGCAGCGAGATGAGGGGCATCAGGAAGCTGTTGCTGATGTAGTCCATCACATCCAGCAGCTGGCCGTTGGTTCCGTTGGGCAGCGCAACGCTGAAGAACAGCACATTGTAGCCCAAGCAGATCAACACGGCCGCACCGGCAGAAACGGCACTGATGATGATGCACATTTTCTTGCGGGGAATGTGGAACAAGGTCTTGCAGTTGGCCACCAGCGTTTCCAGAATCGACACGCAGGAGGTCAGTGCTGCAAAGCCAAGCATCACGAAGAAGGCCAGACCCACCACATGTCCCACTCCGCCCATGGCAGTGAACACCTTGGGCAGTGCCTCAAACATCAAGCTGGGACCCTGTGCCATGCCCTCCGTGCCGGAGAACATGAAGACCGCAGGCACGATCATGGCGCCGGCCAGCAGGGCCACACCGGTGTCAAAGATCTCGATCTGGCGGACGGAGCGGCTCAAATTGACCTCATCCTTCACATAGGAGCCATAGGTAATCATAATGCCCATGGACACGCTTAGGGAAAAGAACAACTGGCTCATGGCATCCAGCAAAATACGGAGGAAGCGTCCAACGGTCAGTCCCTCAAAGTTGGGGATGAGATAGACCCCCAGCCCCTGCAAGCCCGTGCGCTGTACGCCGTCCGGTCCGGTCTGCTTCAAAGTCAGCACAAAGACCGCAATCACAATGACCAGCACCAGAAGTCCGGGCATGACGGCCTTTGAAAAGCGTTCAATGCCCTTTTCCACGCCGAAATAAACCACAATGGCGGTGGCCGCCAAGAACAGCAGCATCAGAACGATAGGGGCCACCGGAGCGGTGATAAACCGGGTGAAATACCCGTCCTCCGCTGCCGCCGGGCCTCGTCCGGTCAGATAAACCAGCACATATTTGCTGACCCAGCCGCCAATGACGGTGTAATAAGTCATAATGATGGCAGGCACCAAAAAGGTGAGCTTGCCGAGGAAGTTCCACTTCCGGTGCATGGTGCCGAAGGCCTGCAAGGCGTTCTGCTTGGTGCGCCGTCCGATGGCAATGTCCGTGGTCAGCAGGGTGAACCCGAAGGTCAGCACCAGTCCCAGATAGACCAGCAGGAACAGGCCGCCGCCGTCCTGGGCCGCCAAATAGGGAAAGCGCCAGATGTTGCCGACACCGACCGCACTTCCGGCCGCTGCCAGTACAAACCCAAGGGAACCGGAAAATCCGGATTTCTTTTTGTGTTCCATAGGAAAACCTCTCTTTTTCTCTCACAGTGGGCTTATTATAGGGAGCATCTCCGCAAAACGCAACTTTCCGCAAGTTTCGTATCAATAGAAAATTGACATTTCTTGTTTCTTCATGATAGAATGTAAGCACTTTTTCATCCCGGCATCGTTGATTTCCGCCGGAAAACAGAAAAATGTATATTCCTACGAAACCGAGGTGTCCCCGCATGACAGAAGTATCCCAGCACATCGGCGGCCGCATCCGCAGCTACCGGAAAGAGCGCAGACTCACCTTGCAGCAGCTGGCTGACCGCATTCATAAAAGCCGTGCCAGCGTGAGCAAATACGAAACCGGAGAGATCACCTTGGATGTGGAAACTCTCTATGACATCAGCGCCGCCCTGGGGGTGGACCCCTGCCAGCTGATGGACTACCGCCCGCCGGCTCCGGCGCCGGAACCGGCCGCTTCCCTGTCGCTTCCCCGCCACAGTCCTTTCTTTGAGGCCAGCCGCCTGTATTTCTACTATTACGACGGCCGCTTTCAGCGCTTTAAGGACGGGGTCATCCGCATCCAGAAGGGCGCAGACCCCTCCGGCTCCTGCGATGCCTTTTTGACCATCACCTCGGTGTCCTCCACCGGCCGCAGCAGCGAGGTGCGCTATTCCGGCAAGGTGGTTTACAGCGATATGCTGATCCGCTTTTCCTTTGTCAATCAGTACAACTCTCTGGAGGAGGACCTGCTCTACATTTTCAATCCGCTGGAGCTTCGGGACTTCACCGAGGGCCTGCTCTGCGGCATTTCCAGTGCCGACCTGATGCCCTGCGCCTTCAAGTGCCTGGTCACCCTCACCCCGCAGGAGCCCAACGAACAGCTGAAACAGCATCTGCTCTTCACCCCCAACGAAGTGCGCCGCTGGCAGAAGCTGAATATGCTCATGGTGGACAACTGCGGTCCGTCGGTGTAAGCCGTTTGCTCCGGTGCCGCCCTGCCCCCCTGCCTTTCCCGCTCCTTTCCCATCGTGGTCCGCCGTCCAATGGCCATTGTGCCTCCCTTCGTCCCCCTTTTTCCTCGTCCCTCTGTTCTTTTCCCCGCAAGTGCCTCTTCCGTCCTTCAGACGCCCCTTCCAGCAGGAAATCCATCCGTGATTTCCTGCTTTTTCTATTTCCACAAAACCGTTGCTTTCTTTTTTCCAAAAACCTGCCCCAAAACAATCCATCCCCTTGTACTTTATAGGGAAAAGGAAAGGAGAGAACAACATGAGTGAACCATTCCTGTCGGTCTCCCGCAGAGAAGTAAAGTATTTGCTGTCGCTGCCGGACCGCCTGTTTCTGCTGGGGGCGCTGGATCAGCTCCTGACACCGGATGCCTATGGCGGCTATAACGGCTATACCGTGCGAAGTGTCTATTTTGACAGCATCACCAACGAAGATTACTGGGACAAGAAGCACCATGCGGACGAAAAGAAACGCATCCGCCTGCGTGTATACCACCCGGAGGACCGCACGGCCAAATTTGAGTTGAAGCGCAAGTATTACGGACGGGAGCGCAAGGAAAGTGTGGTGATCTCCCGTGGGGATGCCGAGCAGCTGCTGAAGGGGAATTATGCGGTGCTGCTCCACTATGACCACCCCACCGCCCGCTATGGATATGATCTGATGACCACCCGGCTCTATCGTCCGGTGTCGCTGATCGAATATGACCGCCGGGCCTATACCCATCCCAACTTCAACACCCGGGTGACCTTGGACAACAACCTGCGCTACTGCCCCTTCTGTTATGATCTGTTTTCCACCACGCTGAACTTCCGCTCTGCCCTGCCCAAGGATCAGACCATTCTGGAAATCAAATACGACCGCTTTCTTTTCCGTCAGATTCAGGATGTGCTGGCCCAATGTGACCTGACCCGAAAACCACCCAGCAAATTCGGCTCCTCCCGCCAAATTTTGAGCCATTGCTATCATTAAAGAAAGATGAGGACACAAGATGAGTAAACTGATGAAACTGCTGGGGGCCTCCCCCATGGGGGGCAGCCCCTATATCCACAACGAGCTGGACCTGGCCCTTTGCCTGCTGGTCACTGCCCTTCTGGCCGGAGGGATGATGGTGGTCTATCGCCTGTGCCACGACAGCCTGACCTACAACCGCAAATTCAATGTGCTGCTGATGATGCTGGCATTGGCCTCTGCCCTGCTGCTGACGCTGATTCAGAACAATCCCATGTTTTCGCTGGGTGCCTTGGGTGCCTTGTCCATCTGCCGCATCCGCACCAACACCCGAGATCCCCGGGATCTGGGCTTTGTCTTTTGGAGTCTGACCATCGGCATCTCCTCTGCGCTGGGGGCTTATGCGGTGGGGCTTGCCGGCACGGCTGCATTGAGTGCTGTGATGCTGACCTTGGGCCGGACTCGCCGCAAGAAGGATGCCCTCACCATGGTCATCCGCGGCCGCAAAGAGCAGATCGCACAGGTGCAGGCCATGTTCCGTGAACTTCCGGGCAGCACCATACAGTCCAAGAATGTCTTTTCCGATTCCTTTGAGCTGGTCTATCAGCTCCGCATCCCGCAAGAAGCCGAAGAACAGCTTCTGCTGCAATTCAACCGCATGGACGGCATCGACGGCGTCAATGTGCTGGCTCCGGAAACGCAGGTGGCCTGATGAAGCGGGTTGTTCTGTTGCTCTGGACCGCCCTTTTGCTCTGCGGCTGCACCCCCTCCCCTTCCGTGGAGCCTCCGGCGGCGTCCGCCTGCACCCTGACCTTTTTGACCATTGGCAAGGGCGACGCCTTCCTGCTGACCACGCCGGAAGACACCCACTACCTCATTGACACCGGAAAGGCGCAGGATTACCCCCAAATCGCCCGGATGCTCCGGCAAAAGGGCATCGACCATCTGGAAGGCATCTTTCTCTCCCACGGCCACAAGGATCATGCCGGCGGTCTGGAACCCCTGATGCACGCCTTCCCCACCGATCGTGTCTTTGTTTCCGGGCGGGACACGGTGTCTTACACGGAAATTCTCCCTCGGGACATCGTCCCGGCCCACGGCGGTCAGCTGGTGGAGCTGAACGGCGGAGAAGTACTGGATCTGGAGGGGGTCACCGCCGAAGTTTGGATTCCCTCCGCCATAGACACCGAAAATGCCAACAACAACTCCGTGGTGATGCGCCTGTCCTATGGAAGCTGTTCCTTCCTGATGATGGGGGATGCGGAACGAGAGGAGGAACAGGCCCTGTTGGCCTCTGACTTCCCGGTGTCCGCCACTGTGCTGAAACTGGGCCACCACGGAGAAGATGATGCCACCACCCCCGCTCTGTTGGACCGCGTCCGCCCCAGTCTTGGGCTGATTGCCGGAAATGCGGCGGAAAATCCTGATTCCGTGGACCCGGCCATTGCTGCCGCTCTGGCGTCCCGGCACATCAAGGCCTATTATTCCGAGGGGGACTCGTTGGACCTGCTCTGTGACGGCACATCCATCCGTGTGACCGCCGTACCGGAGCAGCCGCTGCCCCCGTCGCTGCACTTGTCCTTTGTGTCCGTCGATCGGGCCGCGCAGTCCGTCACCCTGCGCAACGATGACAGCACTCCGGCCTCTTTGAAGGGCTGCACCCTGATTTCCCAGCGAGGGGATGAAATCTACTTCTTCCCGCCGGAGGTCGTTCTGGCCCCCGGGGCATCCCTCACCGTAGTTTGTCAGGACAGCACCGCCCCCGCAGACCTCATCTGGCCCCAGGATTCCGTCTGGAAAAAGAAGGACGATCCTGCTCTGCTTTTTGATCCAACCATGAATCTTTTGGCTTCGGACCCGCCTCGGCGCTGATCCGAACCGGTAAATCACCTGTTGATAGAAGGGAGTTCCCCATGGAAATCTGGAATGAAAAAATCACCGAACTGTTGGCACTGATGACGCAGCGCCCCAACCTCACCCAAATCCTGCTTTCTCTGCTGGTTGCCTTGGGCTTTACCCTCTGGCTCTGGCTGTGCTATCGGCTTGCCAACCACGCATCCACCTATCGCCCCCAATTTGCCGCCACACTGGTCTCGCTGGCTCTGATCTCCACCATTCTGATGGATTTGATCCAGTCCAATCTGGCCCTGTCTCTCGGCATGCTGGGGTCCCTCTCCATCGTGCGGTTCCGCACCAACATCCATGACCCGAGAGACATCGGCTTCATTTTTTGGAGCATGGCCATCGGCCTTGCCGCCGCCACCGAAAGCTATCTGCTGGGTCTGGTCGGCAGTCTGGTCCTGGGTCTGTTTTTGATTTTCTCCGGTCGCAGCAGCACCGCCCCCAACGAGATGATGCTGGTGGTGCGGGGCAGTGACACGGATCTGAATGCCGTGGCCTGTCTGTTGGCAAGCAGCTGTGACCGGCATCAGCTCAAGGCCAAAAATGTGATGACGGATTCCTTTGAGCTGGTCTACGAGGTGCAGCTCCCGGGGTCCAACAGCGACACACTGATCCGCCGGATCTTTGATTTGGGCGGTGTGGACAGTGTGAATCTGCTGGCGCAAACCAATGCAGGCGCATGACCCGTCCCATGGTTTGACAGCGCAGACCCGGTTTGATAGACTGTCCCAAACAGGAGGTGGATGATATGGAGCAAGACATCGAACTCAATTTGGAGCATTTGGATGCGTTGGTGGAGCAGCACCTGCCCTTTCTCATCCGCACCGTCAGCAAGGCCACCGGCCGCTATGTTCAAATCGAGCATGATGACGAATTCAGCATTGCTCTCAGTGCCTTTGCCGAGGCCGTGGAACGATTTGACGGCGAACGGGGCAAGTTTTTAAGCTATGCCGGACTGGTGATCCGCAGTCGGCTCGCCACCTATCATGAGCGGGAAGCCCGGCAGCACCGTCAGCAGCTCTCTCTGGAGCAGCTGCAAGAAACCGGTCAGGATGTGCCGGAGCCGGACCCCTGCTACAACCCGCTTCGGGAGGAAATTTTGGAATTTGAGGCAGAGCTGCGTAAATTCGGTCTTTCTCTGGAGGATTTGGCGGCACAGGCCCCCAAGCATCGGGACACCCGCAGCCATGCAATTTCCGCAGCAGAACGGTCCAGTCGGGATGAGGCCATCGTGTCCCAGACCTATCGAAAAAAGAAACTGCCGATCCGTCCGGTGGCCCTGCTGTGCCGGTGTTCGGAAAAGGTGATCCGCTCCAGCAAGGTGTTTATTTTGGGTACGATGCTGGTCTTTGTCTGCCGGTTTTCCGGCCTGACCAGCTGGATTCAGGAAACGAGGTGGAAGCATGGTTGATAAAGTCGTTATTCTCTCCCTCAAGCCGGATTATGCCCTCGCCATGAAAGAAGGTGGCGAAATCCTTCGGATTCGCCGAAAACCAGGGATGGCCGTGGGGGACGAAGTATACCTCCTGCCGGAGGATCTGTATGGCGCTGCCGCCGCCCCCGGCGGGACTGTCCCGCCCCACCGCCGCCGTGCACTTCCCCAGCATGCCCGCCGCTGGACCGCCCTTGCCGCCATGCTGGCCTTGGTGATTGCCTTGGTCGTCCCCCAGCTGTCCATGGATGCTTATGCAGTGGTTTCCATTGATGCCCAGCAAAGCGTGCAGCTGACGGTGGACGAAGCAAACCGGGTGCTGACGGCGGAATCTCCGGATGGCACCCTCCCCATCGCCGTGCTGCGTCAGCTCCGGGGCCGGTCCCTGTCCGAATTGATCCCACAGCTGCACACTCTGTTGGGCAGCGGTCCCTTCCTCATTGCCTATGCTCCTACAGAGCCCACCGCCTCCATCCCCACCGAAGCTCAGCTCCGCAGCCTGTTCGGCGATGCATCTGCGGTCTATTTCTCCTGTGAGGAGCAGGATCTCCGGCAGGCCCAAGCACAGGACCAAACGCTGCCCCGGTATATGCTTAGCCTGCTTTTGGACGAAGATGCCCTGGATCTTTTGGACGACTACTACGAGCAGCAGGACCCTCCGGATACTCCGGACGAAGAAGGTGCCGAGCAGCGCTATGCCTCGATGGGACTGCCCGCTCTGCTGGATGCACTGAAACAGAATCCCGCTCTGCTGCAAAGCGAGGCCTTCCGTTCGGTGTTTTTCGACCGGCTGGAGGAGGAGCAGGACCGTATCGAGGACGCACGGGAGGATGCGGACGAGGACGATGCCCCTGACGCTCCGGACGACGACGAAGATGACGACGAAGATGAGGACGACGATGAGGATGTCCCGGACGAGGACGATGCCGACGATCTGGACGACTGAACCGCCTCCGCCGCCTTGGGATGCAGCCCTTCTTCGGCTCTCCATTCCGGCGAAGCGAACCCTCTGCCCCCGACGGCGCAGTTTACTGCGTCCGTCGGGGCCGCTTTTTCGGCTTCCCTTCCGAATCTTCCCCCATTTCGGTCCGATTTGCCCTTCTTTTGCCCCGAACCCCTTGGAAAGTATTGCAAATTCTCCACAAGGGAAGTATAATGGCTTCATATTTTGGTTAAGACAACCCTTTAAGGAGGAATTTCCGTTGAATCGTACAAAGATTGCTTCCATCTACGCCAACTCTCAGGCGATGGGCGGTCAGACGCTGACCGTGGCCGGCTGGGTTCGTTCCCTGCGTGACATGAAGACCTTTGGCTTCGTCACCCTGAATGACGGCAGCTGCTTCAATAACCTGCAGGTGGTCATGGACCGCAATGCTCTTTCCAATTATGACGAGATTTCTCACCAGAATGTGGGTGCTGCCCTCATCATCCACGGCGAGCTGGTGCTCACCCCCGACGCCAAGCAGCCCTTTGAGCTGAAGGCCCACGAGATCCTGGTGGAGGGCGTGTCCGCTCCGGATTATCCCCTGCAGAAGAAGCGCCACACCGTGGAGTATCTCCGCACCCAGCAGCATCTGCGTCCCCGCACCAATCTGTTTTCCGCCACCTTCCGGGTGCGCAGCGTGGCCGCTTATGCCATCCATAAGTTCTTCCAGGAGCGCGGCTTTGTCTATGTCCACACCCCCATCATCACCGCCTCTGACTGCGAGGGTGCCGGTGAGATGTTCCGTGTCACCACGCTGGATGTGAACGATCCGCCCCGCAACGAGGACGGCAGCATTGACTTCTCTCAGGATTTCTTCGGCAAGAGTGCCAACCTGACCGTGTCCGGCCAGCTGAACGCCGAGAACTTTGCCATGGCCTTCGGCGATGTGTATACCTTCGGTCCCACCTTCCGTGCCGAGAACTCCAACACCCAGCGCCATGCCGCTGAATTCTGGATGATCGAGCCGGAGATCGCCTTTGCCGACCTGAACGACGATATGAATCTGGCGGAGGATATGATCAAGTTTGTCATCCGCTATGTCATGGACACCTGCCCCGATGAGATGAACTTCTTCAATTCCTTCGTGGACAAGGGCCTCAAGGAGCGTCTGGAGCATGTGGCCTCCTCCGACTTCGGCCGTGTCACCTACACCGAAGCCATCGACATTCTGCTGAACTCCGGCCATGCGTTTGATTATCCCGTGTCCTGGGGCTGCGACCTGCAAACCGAGCACGAGCGGTTCCTCACCGAGCAGTATTTCAAAAAGCCGGTCTTTGTCACCGACTATCCCAAGGAGATCAAGGCCTTCTATATGCGCCTGAATGACGACGGCAAGACCGTCGCCGCCGCAGACTGCCTGGTCCCCGGCATCGGCGAGATCATCGGCGGCAGCCAGCGTGAAGAGCGCCTCGACCTGTTGGAAGAGCGCATCCGTGAGCTGGGCATGGAGGCCGAGGACTACAAGTACTATTGCGACCTGCGCCGTTACGGCGGCTGCCGTCATGCCGGCTTCGGTCTGGGCTTCGAGCGTATGGTCATGTACCTCACCGGCGTGTCCAACATCCGTGATGTGCTGCCCCACCCCCGCACCGTCGGCAACGCAGATTTCTAACTTCATCAAACCGGTTCAACGGACCCTCTTCGGAGGGTCCTTTGACGCTTTCATCACCCGCTTGAACTGGACGGTCATCAGCGAAACTTACGCCCACCGCCCCAAAGGATAACCCCGCTTTGCCGCAGCCCCGTTTCGACCCTCGAATCGGGGCTGCTTTTTGTACCTCCTCGCCATAATGTAACATTTTTATGAACCCCCTTGCATTTCCGTCCAAGATGGCTATAATAGTATTAGCACTCAATAATAATGAGTGCTAACCATTTGTAAATCATAATCATTTCATATAGGAGGCCAACCACTATGGCAAAGAAACAGTTCAAGGCAGAGAGCAAGCGTCTGCTGGACCTGATGATCAACTCCATTTACACCAACAAAGAGATTTTCCTGCGTGAGATCCTGTCCAACGCCAGCGATGCCGAGGACAAGCTGGCCTATCAGGCCCTGACCGACGACAGCGTGGGGCTGAACCGAGGGGACTTCAAAATCGTCATCACTCCGGACAAGCTGGCTCGCACCCTGACCATCAGCGACAACGGCATTGGCATGTCCAAGGAGGATCTGGATGGCAATCTGGGCACCATCTGCAAGTCCGGCTCTCTGAAATTCAAGGAGGAGCTGGCCAACGAGGAAGTCAAACCCGAAGACATTGATGTGATCGGTCAGTTCGGTGTGGGCTTCTATTCCGCCTTCATGGTGGCCGATGAAGTGACCGTCATCACCAAGGCCTACGGCAGCGACACCGGCTACAAGTGGACCTCCACCGGTCTGGACGGCTACACCATCACCGAGTGCGACAAGACCGGTGTTGGCACCGATGTCATCCTGCACATCAAGCCCGACACCGAGGACGAGAAGTTCGAGCTGTATCTGGAGGAGTACCGCATTCAGGAGCTGGTGAAGAAGTACAGCGACTACATCCGCTATCCCATCCAGATGCTGCTGCACAAGTCCCGCCAGAAGCCCCGTCCCGAGGATGCCGGCGAGGACTACAAGCCGGAGTGGGAGGATTACACCGAGTGGTCCACGCTGAACTCCATGGTCCCCGTGTGGCAGAAGAAAAAGGACGATGTGACCGAGGAGGAGTACAACAACTTCTATCAGGACAAATTCGGTGATTACGAGGCTCCGCTGGACACCATCAAGGTGTCTGCCGAAGGCACGGTCAGCTACGATGCCCTGCTGTTCGTCCCTGCCAAAACCCCCTATGATTTCTACACCCGGGAGTACGAAAAGGGCCTGCAGCTCTACTCCTCCGGCGTCCTCATCATGGAAACCTGTGCCGATTTGCTGCCCGACTACCTGCGGTTTGTCCGTGGTGTGGTGGACACCCCCGATGTCAGCCTGAACATCAGCCGTGAAATGCTCCAGCAGACCCGGGAGCTGAAGGTCATCGCCAAGAATCTGGATAAGAAGATCCGTGGAGCCCTGTCCAAGATGCTCAAGGACGACCGGGAGAAATACGAAACCTTCTGGAAGGCCTTCGGCAGCCAGCTCAAATACGGTGTCGTGTCCAACTATGGCATGGACAAGGACAATCTGAAGGATCTGCTGCTGTTCCTGTCTTCTGCCGCCGACAAGGGAACCACCCTCAAGGAGTACAAGGAGCGGATGCCCGAGGCCCAGCCCTTCATCTACTATGCCTGCGGCGAGGATGCCGCCAAGCTGGGCAAGCTGCCGCAAGCCGAGCGTATTCTGGATGCCGGCTATGAGATCCTGTTCCTCACCGAGGATGTGGACGAGTTCTGCATGCAGGTGCTGGGCGAGTACGACGGCAAGACCCTCAAGAGCATCAATGCCGACGATGCCCTTCCCGAAACCGAGGAAGAGAAGAAGGCCGCCGAAGAAAAGGCCGAATCCGGCAAGGATGTGCTGGAGTTCATGAAGGAAACGCTGGGGGACAAGGTCAAGGATGTCCGCATCTCCCGCATTCTGAAGACTCACCCCGTCTGCATGGTGTCCGACGGCCCCATGTCCATCGAGATGGAGAAGTACCTCAAGCGCCAGAACGCCGATATGGGTGGCTTCCAGGCCGAGCGTGTGCTGGAAGTCAATGCGGATGCCCCCGTGTTTGAGGCCCTCCGCAGTGCCATGACCTCCGATCCGGAGAAAGCCAAAAAGTATGTGGAGCTGCTCTATTGTCAGGCCCTGCTGATTGCGGAACTGCCTCTGGAAGACCCCAGCGCCTACACCGATCTGGTCTGCTCGCTGATGCACTAAGCGTTCCCCCTGATATATGCACTGCCCCGACTCGGACGAACCCGAGTCGGGGCAGTTTTGCTTTATCTTTCTTCTGTCGCAGGGCTCGCCATCTCATCGGCCCGCCAAAAAGCCAGGGGCTTGTGCTCCACTCGGGTCCGCTTCACCCCAAGAAACACCGCCACCACCGCCGTGATCCCGAACCCGACCCAGTTCTGGCCGGACCCGCAGTAGTCCAGAATGGCATGAAGGAACACAGGCACAAACAGAGTTCCGCTCCACTCATACAGCGCTGCAAAGCCGATTCCGGCCACGATTCCACCCAGTACGGTGACGGAAACGCCCTCTCCGCCCACCACCATGGTGAGCAGCAGCTCCGGCAGGGGGCGTCCGGCCAACACTCCGGCCAGCACGGCATGTCCGGCCCCCCAAAAGCCGCCGCTGACCACCAGCGCAAGCCACGGGTTGACCTGTTTCAGCCGTGTGTAGACAAACCCTCGGTACATCAGCTCTTCCGCCAGTGCAATGCAAATCAGCAGATGCAGCCATCGGCCGACCCCTCCGGCAGAGAACGCTCCATTCCGAACAAACAGCAGCAGATACACGCCGCCCAACCCGAGGACAAGCCCCTTACTGCGGCCCGTAAATCCCACCGCTCCCGGTTTGGTGTGTGTGAGCCGCAGGAACACCACCGGCGGCAGCAGCAGGATTCCGGCATTCCAAAGCAGCTGTCCCACCGCCGCTCCCCAAGAGCACTGTGACCAAGACAGCACCAGCCGGTTCATCCGCTGCGCCGCCGCACACCCGCCATACAGCACCACAAGTGCCGCTATGCAGGCTCCGATCGTGGTCCCGATGATTCGTTTCTTGTCGGTTCGTTCCATTGTTTGCCCTCCCGCCTGTTTTTCCTCATTCTACCACGGCATATCCGGCAAGAATAGCAGCTTTCCCCTTAAATTTTGTTCGCACGCACCGCTGTTCTCCCCTTTGTGCTCCAAGCATCCCGTTCCGCCGGCGGCCCGACTTCCCCAACCCAATTCCCGCCGCCCGAACCGGCGGGCTCCACCATCCGTCGGGTGCAGGGCCAGTCCCGTTCCTTCATCGGAGGGGACATTTTCGCTGTGGGTCCCCCCGGCCGCCCCCTTTGGATGATGCCTTTTCTGCAACAATAAAGGCGGTCCGTGCATCGCACGGACCGCCTTTGTTGTGTTTTCAGTTTGCGCTGCAATTAGTAGGCCACGCCCCAGACCACCATCTTGTCGGCATCCTTGCCGCAGACGGCGCACTTGCAGGGGCCGATCTTCTTCTGGTGGAACGGCATGCAGCGAGAGGTCAGTCCGGCCTTCTCCTTCATTGCCATCTCGCACTCCAGATCGCCGCACCACATGGTCTCGACAAATCCGCCCTTTTCCTCCACCATGGCCTTGGCCTCTTCCATGGTCTCGCAGGTGTGGGTGCGCTCTTCCAGACGCTTGGCTGCGGCATCCAGCAGATCGTCATGCACTGCCTTCAGCAGCTCCTGCACCTTGGTCTCCAGCTCCGCCAGCGGCACAAAGTACTTCTCGCCGGTGTCACGGCGGGCAATGACGCACTGCTCCTTCTCCATATCCTTGGGGCCGATCTCCACACGCAGAGGCACGCCCTTCATCTCATACTCGGCATACTTCCAGCCGTTGGACTGCTCGGAATCGTCGGTCTTGACCCGCAGGCCCAGTGCCTTGATGCGGTCCGCCAGACCGTAAGCGGCATCCAGAACGCCCTCCTTGTGCTGGGCCACCGGAATGACCACCACCTGAATGGGGGCAATGGCGGGCGGCAGCACCAGACCGTTGTCGTCGGAGTGGGTCATGATGACCGCACCCACCAGACGGGTGGACGCACCCCAAGAGGTCTGGAAGGGATACTGCAAGGTGTTGTCCCGTCCGGTGAAGGTCACATCATAGGCACGGGAGAACTTGTCGCCGAAATAGTGGCTGGTGCCGGACTGCAGTGCCTTTCCGTCCTTCATCATAGCCTCGATGGTGTAGGTAGCCTCTGCACCGGCAAACTTCTCCTTGTCGGTCTTGCGGCCCTTCAGCACAGGGATAGCCAGAGAATCCCGGCAGAAGTCGGCATAGCAGTTGAGGATCATCTCGGTCTCGGCCTGTGCTTCCTCGGCGGTCTCATGGATGGTGTGGCCCTCGTTCCACCAGAATTCACGGGAGCGCAGGAAGGGACGGGTGCTCTTCTCCCAGCGCACCACGGAGCACCACTGGTTATACTTCATGGGCAGCTGACGGTGAGTCTGCAGCACATGGGACCAGTGGTCACAGAACAGAGTCTCGCTGGTGGGGCGGACCGCAAGCCGCTCCTCCAGAGGATCGCTGCCGCCGGAGGTGACCCACGCCACCTCAGGAGCAAAGCCATTGACCAGCTCGCCTTCCTTCTTCAGCAGGCTCTCGGGCATCAGCATGGGCATCGCCACATTCTCGTGGCCGGTTGCCTTGAACATATCGTCCAGAATGCGGGACATATTCTCCCAGATGGCATAGCCATAGGGACGCAAAATAAGGAATCCCTTCACGCTGGAGTATTCCACCAACTCCGCCTTCAGGCAGATGTCGGTATACCACTTGGTAAAATCCTCCTCCATGGAGGTGATGGCTTCTACTTTTTTCTTGTCTTTTGCCATGATCTGCTTCTCTCCTATCCTTGACCATTCGCTTGGAATGAGCATACTTCGATGTATAGCACATTTTACCTATCTTCCCCGCTATTGTCAAGGCGTTCCGCCCCGGATCCCGGACTTTGTGCCGCCGTTGGACCGCAAATCACGCTTGTGTTTCGCCGTCCATTTTGCTATAATTGAGAATATTGTATAATAAGGTGTATTATCGACTGTCATCAATACATCGTGGAGGTGTCCCACCATGAGCAAACAAGAGACAAAACGGGATTCCCGCCTTGCTCAGGCTTTGGAGCCCAGACAATGGATCTATTTTCTGTTTCTGCTGATTTTTGCTGTTCTCACCTGCTTTTTCCATCTCATCTTGGGTCTGACCGAAGTAGCGGTCATTCTGCTTCTGTTTGTGTTTTATCGGCTCTCCTCCCGGCATCGCCAGCGTGAAATTGCCCGCTATATTGCCGCTGCCGGCGCCGATATTGGCACGGCCGGCAACGATTTTATGCTCAATGCCCCCTTCCCCATGGTAATTTTCCGTCCGGACACGGATGAAATCATCTGGTCCAACGATCTGTTTCTCCGCATCTCCGGAGAACGGGAGCATCTGTTCGACACCAAGCTGTCCACCTCGGTGCCGGGGTTTGACTCCCGCTGGCTGATGGAGGGCAAAACCGAATGCCCCACCACCATGATGATCAACCAGCGCAAGTTCGCTGTGTTCGGTCACATGGCCAAGGCCAAGGGGCGGGGCAGCGGCGTGATCGCCACCACCTACTGGCTGGATGTGACGGAGGAGGAGTCCATGAAGGACGCCTACTACGGCAGCCGCCCTGTGGTCAGCATCCTCACCATCGACAACTACGACGATCTGGTCCGTAACCTGAACGACAACGCCCGCAGCGCCCTGCGCTCCGCCATCGATCAGGAGATCGACCGCTGGACTTCCGCCACCAAGGGTCTGGTGCTGCGGTATGACCGGGACCGCTACCTCTTCATCTTTGAGGAACAGTACCTCTCCCCCTTGCAGGAGGGCAAGTTCTCCCTGCTGGATGCGGTGCATAAGGTTGTGTCTCCCAACGGTCTGGCCGCCACCATGTCCATCGGCATCGGCATGGACACCAACTTTGACGAGCTGTTCCAGTATGCCTCTCTGGCCACCGAAATGGCTCTCAGCCGCGGCGGCGATCAGGCGGTCATCAAGAACCGCTTTACCTTCGAGTTTTACGGCGGCCGTGCCACGGAAACCGAGCGGCGCACCAAGGTCAAGAGCCGTGTCATGGCCAGTGCTCTGGGCAGTCTGGTGTCCAGTGCCTCTTCCGTCTATGTCATGGGCCATAAATTCACCGATCTGGACTCCATGGGTGCCTGTGCCGGCATCGTGGCCATCGCCCGAAAGCACAGCATTCCGGCCCGGATCGTGATCGAGCCCACCACCAACCCGGCCTCCATCATGGTGGATCGGCTGAAAAAGCTGCCGGAGTACTCCGATGTATTCGTCTCTCCGGAAACCGCCATGCTGGAAGCGGACAACCGCTCTCTGCTGGTGGTGGTGGACACCAACCGTCCCGACCAGGTGGTGGCTCCGGAGCTGCTGCTCAGCTGCAACAAGGTGGCGGTCATCGACCATCATCGCCGTGCCGCCAAATATATCGAAGATGCGGCCCTCAATTATCACGAGCCTTATGCCTCGTCTGCCTGTGAGCTGGTCAGCGAGCTGCTGCCCTATCTGCTGGACACCGCCGATCTGATGCGCGGCGAGGCCGAGGCCCTGCTGGCCGGCATCGTGCTGGACACCAAGAGCTTCACCCTCCGCACCGGCGGACGCACCTTCGAGGCCGCCGCCTTCCTGCGCCGCTGCGGTGCAGACACGGTGGATGTGAAGCGTCTGTTCCAGACCAACCTCAACGACACCATTGCCAAATTTGACATCATTTCCAAGGCCCGCCCCTTCAAAAACGGCGTGGTCATTGCCGCTCTTCCCCATCCGGTGGGCCGTGTGATTGCCGCTCAGGCGGCGGACGAACTGCTCAATGTGGCCGGCACGATGGCCAGCTTTGTGCTGTTCCCCGACGACAAGGACCATGTCATTATCTCCGGACGCAGCATCGGCGATGTGAATGTGCAGGTCATTCTGGAAATGCTGGGCGGCGGCGGCAATGCCGCATCGGCAGCCGCTCAGATTCCCGGCTCCGACCCCGAACGGGGGTTGCAGCAGCTGCTGCGGGCCGTGGATCAGTATTTTGCCGACGACGAGTAACCCATTCGTTCCCATTGTATCGTTTCATCATTCAAGGAGGATTTTACTATGAAAGTTATTTTGCAGCAGGATGTCCGTGGTCAGGGCAAGAAGGGCCAGATGGTCGAGGTTTCCGACGGCTACGCCCGCAACTTCCTTTTCCCCCGCAAGCTGGCCGTGGCCGCTACCGTGGACAATGTGAATACCATGAAGCTCCAGGATCAGGCCCGCCGGGAGCGTGAGGCCAAGGAGAAGGAAGAGGCTCTGGCTCTGGTGGCCAAGCTGAAGGAGTGCCCCGTCAAGATCGCCGCCAAGTCCGGTGCCGGCGGCAAGCTGTTCGGCAGCGTCACCACCAAGGAGATCTCCGCCGCCCTGAAGGAGCAGTACGGCTATCAGATCGACAGCAAGCGCCTGCACTGCGACCCCATCAAGAGCTTCGGCACCTTCCAGGTCAAGTGCAAGATGGGCTACGAGATCAGCGGTATCGTCACCGTCATGGTCACCGAGGCCTGATGTGGTCCCGACTGTCCATTTTCCCTTCCCCCATGCTTTGAACCAAAGGCGGTGAACCTATGCCTGCAATGGAAGAGGAACTGATTTCCCGTCAGATGCCCCACAGCACCAGTGCCGAACAGGCCGTGCTGGGTTCCATTCTGATCGACAGCGAATGTCTGCCGAAGGTGGTGGAGCAGCTGAAGGCGGACGATTTCTATCTCCGTCAGAACCGGGAGGTCTATCAGACCATTTACACCATGTTCTCCCTGTCCAAAAAAATCGATCCGGTCACCGTGCTGGAGCAGATGCGTCTGGACGGAACTTATCAGGAGGGCGTGACAAGAGAATATTTTTTCCAGCTGATGGATGTGACCCCCACCTCCGTCAATGTGATGGACTATGTGGCCATTGTGAAGGATATGTCGGTCCTGCGCCAGATCGGCGACACAGCTGCCGCCCTCACCAACATGGTGATGGAAAACCACGGCACCTCTGCCGAGGTGCTGGAGGTGGCGGAGCAGCGCATCTATGCCATCCGGCAGGGCAAATCTGCCCAGGGGCTGCACCACATCACCTCCGTCATGCACGAGGTCTATGAGCGTCTTGCAGAGCTGGCCGCCAGTGACAGCGCCATCCCCGGCCTGTCCACCGGTCTGCCCGATGTGGACGCCGTCATCTCCGGCTTGAACAAGAGCGACCTGCTGCTGCTGGCCGCCCGTCCCGGCATGGGCAAGACCTCGCTGGCGCTGAACATCCTGCTTCATGCCGGCAAGCATTCCGGCAAGGCCTGCGTGTTCTTTTCCTTGGAAATGAGCCGGGAGCAGCTGGCCATGCGTTTGCTCAGCAACGAGTCCTTTGTGGACAACAAAAAACTCACCACCGGACGGCTGTCGGATGACGACTGGGAGAAGGTGGCCCTGGCAACGGCGGCCTTGAACCATTCCAACATCCTCATCGACGACAACCCCTCGCTGTCCGTTGCCGACATGAACGCCAAGTGCCGCCGTGTAGAAAATCTGGGTCTGGTGGTCATCGACTACCTCCAGCTGATGACCAGTGCCGGCGGCAAGCAGAACTACTCCGGCGAAAGCCGCCAGCAGGTGGTGTCCGACATCTCCCGTGCCCTGAAAATCATGGCCAAGGAGCTGAATGTGCCGGTCATCTGCCTGTCCCAGCTGTCCCGAGCCAACGAAAACCGTCCGGATAAGCGTCCCCGTTTGAGTGACCTGCGTGAATCCGGCGCCATCGAGCAGGACGCCGACATCGTCATGTTCATTTATCGTGAAGACTACTACGATCAGGATACCGAAAACCACAATCTGGCCGAGTGCATCGTGGCGAAGAACCGTCACGGCGAGCTGTCCACCGTACCGCTGCAGTGGCTGCCCGAATTCACCACCTTCTCCAGTGTGGATTGGAAGCATCAGGAGCCGCCCCGATGAGCGCCGAGAAGCAGATCCTCGCCCGGGTCCGCCCGCTGGCAGAGGAGTACGGTATGTTTCCCCGGGGCGGCACCATTCTGTGCTGTGTCAGCGGCGGCTCAGATTCCATGTGCCTGCTCCACTTCCTGCATCAGTTCGCCTCTCATTGGGGCTATACGGTCCGTGCCTGTCACATGGACCATGTCACGCAGCCCAACTCCGCCGCCGACGCCCTGTTCGTGGCGGAACAGTGCCGTGCATTGGGCGTCCCTCTGGACACCTGTCGGGTGGACATTCCCCAGTGGGCCGCCGAGCACCAGATGGGCACCGAGGAGGCCGGACGCACCGTCCGCTATGAATGGTTTGCGTCCTTGGCCCGGCAGTGGGACAACTGTGTCATTGCCACCGCCCACAATGCCGACGACAATGCAGAAACCATGCTGCTGCATCTGGTCCGAGGGGCCGGATTGAGCGGACTGGGCGGCATCCCGCCCCGCCGGGGTGCGCTGATCCGTCCTCTGCTCCATGTACCCCGTGCCCTGATTTCCGCCTATCTGGAGGAAAAGCAGCTGCCTCATGTGGAGGACATCACCAATGCAGACCCCACCTATACCCCACGCAATTTGCTGCGGCACGAAGTGCTGCCGCTGCTGCGGGGCATCAACCCCAACCTGACCGATACCCTGATTTCCACCGCCGCCTCCCTGCGGCAGGACAGTGCCTATCTGACCGCCAAGGCGGAGGCCGCTGCCCAGGAGATCTCCATGGCCGCCGGCAGCGTCATGCTGCCCATCGACTGCATTACCGATGCCCCTGCCTCCATCGGCGCCCGTGTGGTGCAGATGGCAGTGGATAAGCTGAACGGCGAGGTGGTGCTGACTGCCCAGCAGCGCCGGGCGGTGCTGGAGCTGTGTTACAGCACCCACCCCTCCGGTCATGCCGATCTGCCCGGGGGCATTGTGGCCCAGCGGGTCTACTCCATGCTGGTGTTCCACTATCCCGGCAAGGTGGAGATCCTGCCCCCGACCCTGTTGGACTTTGTCGGCACCCGGGAAATCGGCCCCTGGCTGGTCACCGTGGAACACGGCACCTGTCCCCCTTATGCCCAGCTGGATGCTTGCCACTTCTATCTGAAGGAAGGCAGCCCCATCCTGCTGCGTCCCCGCAAAACCGGAGACAGCTTGGCCCTGCCCCATCGGGAGGGCACCAAATCCCTGAAAAAATGGCTGATCGAGCTTCGGGTCCCCGAGGCACGCCGAGATCTGGTCCCGGTGTTGGAGCAGGAGAACGCCTGCGCCGCCGTCTATGGTCTGGGCACCCATCGGGATGCCCTTCCCCAGCCGGGTCAGCCCTGTATTGCCATTACAATTCGAGAAAAAGAGAGGAATGTATCCCCATGAGTATGCACGATGATGTGAAAGAGATCCTCTTCACCAAAGAACAGCTCCAGTCCCGCATTGCCGAGCTGGGTCAGCAGATCACCCGTGATTTTGCCGACAAAGAGGAGCCGGTGGTGCTGGTCAGTGTCCTGCGCGGCTCCTATATCTTCATGGCCGACTTGAGCCGTGCCATCGACATCCCCGTCCAGATCGACTTCATGAGCGTTTCCTCCTACGGCGCCGGCACCAAGACCAGCGGTCAGGTGGAAATCAAGAAGGATTTGAGCGACCCCATCGAGGGGGTGCATGTCATTGTGGTGGAGGACATTCTGGACAGCGGCACGACCTTGAGCTACCTGCTGGAGGTGCTGTCCGCCCGTCATCCCGCTTCCATCTCCCTTTGCACTCTGCTGGATAAGCCGGAGCGCCGGGAAAAGCCCATCTATGCCAAGTATGTGGGCTTCACCGTGCCCAACGCCTTCATCGTGGGCTACGGTCTGGACTATGCGGAAAAGTACCGCAATCTGCCCTATATCGGTGTGCTGAAGGAAGAAATCTACGCCGACTAAGGGCATTCCCCGCCTGTGCAGGCAAATTTATCACACGAGGTAACTTGATTCATGAAGAATAGTTCCGTTCGCTCCTTCCTCTTCTATGCATTGCTGCTGGTGGTCTTTTTGGTCGGCTTGCAGTACATCGCAGGTGACGGCAGCGCCCCCCAGGTGACTTACAGCCAGATGGTGAAGCTGTTTGAAGAGGAACAGGTCAAGACCTTCTCCATCAAAGACGATGTGGTCCGCATGGAGCTGGCCAATGACACCTCTGCCCGGTGTCCCATTGCCGATGTGACCCTGTTTCGGGATGATCTGGGCGAGCTGGTCCATGACCAGCAGGAGCGGGGTGTCATCACATCCTATCACTACGCTCCCGACTCCCCGCCCAGTTGGTTCACCGTCTGGGGCCCCAGTCTGCTGACCAGCGGCGTAATGCTGCTGGCACTTTACCTGCTCTTCCTCCGTCAGGCCGGCGGAAACCAGAACGGGCTGTCCGGCTTCGGAAAGGCCCACACCTCCACCCCCTATGACAAAAACCACCCCGTCACCTTTGCCGATGTGGCCGGTGCCGAGGAGGAAAAGGAAGAGCTGGCGGAAATCGTGGATTTCCTGCGGGACCCCGTCCGCTATAACGATCTGGGCGCCCGCATCCCCAAGGGCGTCCTGCTGGTGGGCCCTCCGGGCACCGGTAAGACCCTGCTGGCCAAGGCGGTGGCCGGCGAGGCCGGGGTGGAATTTCTGTCCATCTCCGGCTCGGACTTTGTGGAAATGTATGTGGGCGTGGGCGCAAGCCGTGTCCGTGACCTGTTTGACCAGGCCAAAAAGGCGGCTCCGTCCATCGTCTTTATCGACGAGATCGACGCCGTGGGCCGCCAGAGAGGCACCGGTCTGGGCGGCGGCCACGATGAGCGGGAACAGACCTTGAACCAGCTTCTGGTGGAAATGGACGGCTTCGCCGGCAACTCCGGTGTCATCGTCATGGCGGCCACCAACCGGCAGGACATTCTGGACCCGGCTCTGCTCCGTCCCGGCCGCTTTGATCGTCAGATCTATGTGGCTCCTCCCGATGTAAAGGGCCGTGAGGCCGTGCTGAAGGTCCACTCCCGCCGCAAGCCGCTGGCGGAAGATGTGGACCTGAAGACCTTGGCCAAGGCCACCGGTGGCTTCACCGGTGCCGATCTGGAAAACCTGATGAATGAGGGTGCCCTGCGGGCCGCTCGGGACCACCGCCGTGCCATCACCATGGAGGACCTGCACGAGTCCATCATCAAGGTGATTGCCGGCCCGGCCAAAAAGAGCCTTGCCGTCAATCCGGAGGCCCGCAAGCTGACCGCATGGCACGAAGCCGGTCACGCCGTAGTGATTCACACCCTGCCCACTCACGATCCGGTGCATCAGATCACCATCGTGCCCCGTGGTCAGGCCGGCGGCATGACCATCTCCCTCCCCGAAGAGGACACCCCCTTCCTGTCCCGCACCGCCCTTTATGAGGACATTGTGGGCCTGCTGGGCGGCCGCTGTGCCGAAGCTCTGGCTCTGGGTGACATCTCCACCGGCGCATCCAACGACCTGGAGCGTGCCACTGCCATCGCCCGAAACATGGTCACCCGCTACGGCATGAGCGACAAGCTGGGCCTGATGGTGCTAAGCGACGACGACGAGGTGTTCATCGGCCGCAGCATGGGCCACTCCCGCTCCTACTCCGAGGCTCTCAGTGCCGCTGTGGACCAGGAAGTGCGTGCCATTCTGGACAAGGCCATGGCAGACTGCCGCCGCCGTCTGGAAGCCAACCGCATCCAGCTGGAAACGGTGGCCCACTTCCTGTTGGAGCATGAAACCATGTCCCGTGAAGAGTTCGAGGCGGTCTTTACCGCATAAGGAATCCCCAACGGCGGACTTCACCCCCTTTGAAGTCCGCCGTTTTTGCGTAGGTTCACCTCCGTTGCTTGCTATTTTTCCACAGTCCGGATCGGATAACCCTCAGAAAGAAGGATGACTCCGGAGCTGCTCTGTCTGTTGCCGCTTTCGTTCCTCCTTCCGGGCTTGCTTGGTCTGTGGCACTTCATTTGAAAGAGAGGCAAACACCAATGAAATCCAAACTCCATTCCGCCTTTGCGCTCCTGGTCGGTCTGCTGTTTCTATTTTCCGGCTGCGGCCATGCCGGCCCCCGTCTGGAGGAGCAGGTTTGGCAACTGAAACACCTGCACCAAAGTTCAGAAACCAGCGAACCCGTCGAACTCGATTTTGCCGACACGGCGGAAGGCTCTGCTCCTCTGACCTTCACCGCCCGGCAAGGCACCTTCACCCTCACCGACCAGAGGGACGGCACCGAGTATCAGGGCAGCTATCAGGTGATCGACCGCTCCTCTTCCGGTACCGGCTACTCCCTCACCTTGGGCGACACCTCCGGCATGGCGATGGTGTCTTACACCGAATATGCCTCCGGCGAATCCGTCCCCACCTTGGTGTTCCAGCTGGGCGAATACCTGTTTACCTTCCAATGACCAAAAAACAGCGTGTATCCTAAGGGTGAACTTTCATAGGGACACAAAGTGAACCGGAGGTAAGTCCGATGCGGAAAAGGAGCCCGCCCAACCAAATGCGGTTGGGCGGGCTCCTTTTTATGGCGGGGATGGTATAGATGGCTTTCACAGGAACGACCGATGCTGAATAATAATGTGTTTCACCATCCTTTTCGTCGATTCTCCTGTAGCACTACCGTTCAAAACGAGAACTCTCTTAACAGGCGGTTGGCAAAGTACTGCCTGAAAGCTATAATGCGGACAGGAGGCGAAAAAATGTACAAACTTGACAAAGTAAAATTCGGAGCATTTGTGGCCCAGCTCCGTAAGGAAATGGGGTATACACAGAAGGAACTGGCAGAACAACTCCTGATTTCTGATAAAGCAGTCAGCAAATGGGAAACGGGAACAACCATTCCCGATACAGC